>DATAKN010000109.1:0-17560 GCA_036261595.1 Marmoricola sp. | reverse complement strand
GACGCCTCGAGCCGGGGTGGCCGACAACGACCTCGCCGTCGGCAAGATCGTCGACGAGATCTCCCACAGCAAGTACTGGAAGGACTCGGCGATCTTCGTCGCCGAGGACGACAGCCAGGCGGGGGTCGACCACGTCGACGGACACCGGGCACCGATCCAGGTGATCAGCCCGTGGGCGGCGCACGGCAAGACGATCTCGACGTACTACTCGCAGATCTCGATGGTGCGCACGATCGAGCAGATCCTGGGTGCCGAGCCGCTGAACCAGAAGGTCGCCGCGGCGTCGCCGATGTTCGACGCGTTCCAGGCCAGGCCCGACCTCACGCCGTACACCGCCGTGCCGAACCAGATCCCGTTGACCGAGAACGTCAACCCGGCCCCGGCCTGCGGTGCGGACACGCCGGCCAACGCGCCTGCGGCTCCCACCGTGGCACCCCAGGACGCGCCGCTCGCGAAGGCCTGGGGCACGTGGGCCCAGAAGCAGCACTTCAGCGGTGCTCAGGCGAAGGCCGACTACGCCCACCCCGAGCAGATGAACCGCTACACCTGGTACCAGACCCACGACTGGAAGGTCCCCTACCCGGGTGACTCGAAGGTCTACCTGCCCAACCAGGTGCCGGGCGCCTACATCCCGTCGGCCGAGACCGACTGAGGCGTCGCACCGCACGTCGACCGGGCGAGGGCCACACCATTCACTGGTGTGGCCCTCGCACCAGTGAATGGTGTGGCCCTCTCGCCAGGTACTGGTGCGGCCTTCGCGCCAGGTACTGGTGCGGCCTTCGCACCAGGTACTGGTGCGGCCCTCGTCATGTCAGGTGATGCCTCAGCGGGCCTCTCACCCGGCGAGGTGTCCCCACGTCGCGGCGAGATCCTCCCAGCGACCGGTGGCCGCGACCTCCCCGTCGACCAGCACGACGACGCGGTCGGCCTGGGCCAGGGCGGCGCGCTTGGCGGTCGCGCCGATCACGGTTGTCCGGCGCTGCCGCAAGGCCGCCCAGAGCTCGATCTCGGTGGCCGCGTCCAGCGCGCTGGACACGTCGTCGGCCAGCAGCAGCTCGGCGTCGGCCGCCAGCGCCCGGGCCAGGGCCAGACGCTGGACCTGTCCTCCGGAGAGCCGTACGCCGCGGTGCCCGACCAGGGCGTCCTTGCCGCCTGCTTCCTCGATGTCTCGGGCGAGCCGGGCGGCGGCGACCGGGTCGTCGAAGGCCCGGCGGTGGCCGAGCAGCACGTTGTCGGAGAAGCTGCCGGACAGCACCCGCGGCACCTGTGCGACGTGGGCCACCTGCGCCGGCCGGAGGAAGGACTGCGGATCGGTGACCTCGCGACCGTTCCAGAGCAGGGCTCCCGAGTGCTCGAGCAGGCCGGCGAGCGCCGAGAGCAGGCTGGACTTGCCGGAGCCGACCTGTCCGACGAGCAGCACCAGCTCGCCGGCCGCGACCGTGAGGTCGACGTTGCTGACGCCGATCGTGCCGTCGTCGTGGATCGCCGAGAAGCCGGAGAGCTCGAGGCGCTCCAGCGGCACGCGCTTCGCGGGCACCGGCTCCGGGGCCTCACCGCTGACGAGGTCCACCCCGGGCGGGAGATCCATCAGGTCGGCACCGCCGGCGAACCGGCTGGTCTCCTTCTGCCACGCGCGCGTGCCGGGCGCCTCGGTGACCACCATCCCGGCGACCCGGCCGAACCAGTCGAAGCCGGCGACGGCGTTGGCGACGAGCAGGGCGATGGCGAGGCTCCAGCCGCCCCAGAAGTAGATCGCCCACGCGGCCACGACGCCGCCCTGCACCATCACCATCGGTACGCCGTCGAGGAAGGCCTGCACACGGTGCTCCTTCACCGCGGCCGCGACCCGGCCGGAGTCGACCTGCCGCAGGTGGGCGTGCACGTCGGGGACGGCCGCCGCGAGCTTGACGGTCCGTGCGGAGTCCAGCGCGGAGACGAGGGCACGCCCGAACCTGGCTCTGGCCGCGGACGACGCGGCGGCCGATCGGCCGGCGATCGGTCGGCCCATCGTGGAGGCCAGTGCCGAGGTGAGCATCACGACGAGCAGGACTGCGCCGGCCATCCACGTGCCGGCCAGCACCGCGGTGATGCTGGCGATGATGAGGCCGTTGACGAAGTCGACCCAGCGGTCGGCGTACCGGGCGTAGCGGTCGGCATCCATCGACCGAGCCACGACCTCGCCGGGTGGGGTCCGCGCGAGTCGGCGCTGTCGCGTCTGTCCGTGCAGCACCGCCATCCGGGCCCGCAGCATGACCTCGACCCACCAGCGGGGGTAGCGCCAGAAGGCGTTCGCCAGCGCGAGCGGTGCGACCAGCATGCTCACCACGACCGCGCCCGTCAGCCACGTCGGGGTGCCGCCGTGCTGCAGGTCCTCGACGACGCGCCCCCACAGGAGGCCGGTCACGGCGCCCTGCGCACCGGTCAGTGAGGCCAGCAGGAACATCGCTGCACCCATGACGCCCCACCAGGGACGCACGGACAAGGCGTGCGCGATGCCGCGACCGAGCGTCGGTCCCGTGCCGACGTCCGCCAGCTCCGGCGGAGGCCCGGACCGGCGCCGACCCCCGACACCGTGGCGGACCTCCTCGGACAGCTCGGCTGCGACGACTCCCTTGGCGTCGACTCCGTCAGCCGCGGGGTCGCCGTACGCGTGCTCGGTGCGGCTCGCCTCGAGCAGGTCGCGGAACGGTCCGGGGGCGATGGCGAGGGTGGCGCGGCTGCCGTGCTGGACGACCCGGCCACGGTCCAGGACCGCCACCAGGGGTGCCCGCTCGATCGTGGAGAGCCGGTGGGCGACGAGGATGCCGGTCCTGGCGGCGAGCAGGCGATCGGCTGCCGCGACCACGCGCCGCTCGGTCAGGGGGTCCATCCGGGCCGTCGCCTCGTCCAGCACGACGACGCGGACGTCGCGCACCAGCAGGCGTGCGAACGCGACCAACTGCTCCTCACCCGCGGAGAGCGCCGTGCCGCCCGGGCCGAGGAGCGTGTCCAGCCCGTGGGGGAGGCCGGCGACCCACCCGTCGAGACCCAGCTCGGCGACGGCGGCCATGACCGTCGTACGCGGCAGGTCGGCGAACAGCGTGATGTTGTCCGCCAGCGTCCCGGCGAGGATCTCGGTGCGCTGCGTGACCACGCCGACCGAACGGCGCAGGTGCTGCAGATCGAGGTCGCGGACGTCGGCGCCCCCGAGGAACACCGTGCCGCGCGGCGGCTCCATGGCGCGCGAGACGAGTGCGGCCAGCGTGGACTTGCCCGAGCCGGTGCGGCCGACGAGCGCCACCGTCTGGCCGGCGGGAACGCGCAGGTCGACGCCCTGCAATGCGAACGTGCCTTCGGCATAGGTGAAGTCGAGTCCGCGCAGCTCGAGGTCCAGAGGTCCCTGGGGTACGCCGCGACCTCCCTCCGGCTCGGGCGGGACGGCGAGCATCTGGCGCAGCCGAATGACAGCACCCAGGCCCGCCTGCAGGTCCGGCAGGTGGTTGGCGACCATCGCGATCTGCCCGACGAACGTCGAGGTGACCAGGAACAGCGTGACCAGCTGGGCGACCGAGAGACTGTCGGCCGACGACAGTGCGACCCCCGCGACCGCGATGCCGGCGAGCAGCGCATGCAGGAGCACGCCGGCACGGCGGACGAGGCGGCTCTCGACGTCGACGACGGCCTTGAACTTCGCGTGCACGTCGGCCGAGAGGCGAGCCACGCGGCGGAGCACGTGGGCCTGACCGAGGCTGGTCCGCAGGTCGTCGCGACCGGCAATGCCCTCCTCCAGCACGGCGGCATGGTCGGTCCAGGCCATCTCCTCGACGACCTTGCGACGAGAGATCTCCGCGAGCAGCGATCGGATGGCCAGCCAGGTGACGCCCGCCAGCGCGGGGAAGAGCACGAAGGCCGGCCACCAGGTGAAGCCGGCGACGAGCCACATCGGAAGCGTGCCGAACAGGGTGCGGGCCAGCATCCAGATCTGCCACCGCACGAGGTTGCCGACCTCGTGGGTGTCGTCATCGACGCGGTCGAGGATCTCCCCGACCGCCTGCTCGCTCAGCGCCGACAGCGGCTGGTGCATCGCGGCGCGGAGCAAGTCCTCGCGGAGCCGACCCTCGGCGCGGTCAGAGCAGCCGACCCACGCGATCTTGCCCGCCGTGTCGACCACGGCCGCACCCACCAGGCAGGCGGCGAGCAGCCACACCAGGGCGCGCGAGGGACTCTCGGCGAGCCGCCCCGCCACCACCGTGCCAGACGTCATCGCCACCGCTCCCACCGCCGAGGCAGCGAGCGCGGCGGCGGCCGTCGGTCCGGTCAGCCGCCGCCAGTCGACGCGACGTGACGGGTCGACCGGCGCAGGCGTCGGGTGCTGCAGGTCCGGCGTGGTGGTCGGGTCCGTGATGACAGTCATGGCCTGACCACGCTAGGCGGCGGTGCGGCAGGTTTCCCCTGGTTTTCCGACCGGGGGGATCCGGTCGGCCGCTCAGAGCTTGGTCAGTGTGGCGGTGGCGTTGAGGTCGACCCGGCCGGCGGTGACCGTGCCGCGGAGGCTGTCCACCGACAGGTCGGGTCGGTCCAGCAGCTGCTGGGTGGGCAGGAGCGACGACAGGGCACCGAGCGGTCGGGCGACCACGCTCCCGTCCTCGACGCCGAGCTGGATGCGGATCGGCCCCGGCAGTGGCAGGGGTACGTCGGCGAGCTCCAGCACGATCGCCCCGTCGTCGGTCGTCAGGTGAGCTCCGGGAAGCGCGCTCTCGAGCTGGTCGACGTCCAGCGATGCGGACGCGTCGAGAGTCGAACCGTGCTTCTCGACGACCACGGAGTCCACCCGGAGCGGGCCGGCCCGCAGCTCGTCGACGCGGGCGTCGAGATCCTTCACCCGGCGGGCCCGTTCCAGGGCGTCGGGGTCCAGGGCATCAGCGGTGACCGTCGCAGCGGACATCCGGACGGTCAGATGGTCCACCTTGCCGAGGAGCAACATGGCTGCCGGCGTGCTGGAGACCTTCACGCTGGTGACCGAGCCGAACGACTCCAGGTGTCCCCGGAGCCGACTCTCGGCGATCGGCGGGATCGCGAGCTGGCTGGCGAGAGCGGTCACGGTGAGCATCAGGGCCGCTCCGGCGGCCGCGGTCCTTCGTCGCATGGGCGCAGAGACTAGACATCACTGTCTCGATTAGTCCAGCCCGGCCGAAGGACGCGTCACCGCGACGCCGGCCTCCCGAAGCCGTCCATGAACGCGTCAGCCACCATCGATCCCGCGTGTGCGGGCTCGATCAGCCCGGCGCCCGCGGCCCGGACGGCACTCACCAGGAGCGCGGCCAGGACCATGCCCGGCCAGGGCGTCGCGCTCGGTGCCAGCTCGCCTGCCGCCATGCCCCGACCCAGGACCGTCCACAGCGGCGAGAGCGCCTCGTTGCGGGCGGCCATGAAGTCCGGGTCGGCGTCGGCACCCTCGGCGAGGAGGATCCGGAACTTCATGCCCAGTGGCACCAGGACCCCGGCGGCTCTGCGGAGCGCTTCGCGGGTGTCGCAGTCGGTCAGGTCCACGCTGGTCAGCGCGGCGGAGGCTCGAGCCAGCGCCTCGGCACGGATCGCGGCGAGCAGAGCATCGCGGCTGTCGAAGTGGCGGTAGAGGGTGGCGCGACCGAGCCCGGCACGGGTGGCCACCTCGGCGAGTGAGGCCTGAGGAGCCGTGGCCAGCACGTCGGCGGCGGCGTCGAGGAGGGTGGCCCGGTTCCGCAGCGCATCTGCGCGGCCGTGCTCCTCGTCGGGATTCGGCATGCCCGCAGGGTAGCGACTTTGGCTTCCGTGCGCAGAGGGGTATGCTGCAATAACTGAGACACACATGTCTCACATACGTGCCAAGGCGGTGCTCCATGAACTCTCTCTCGAACGGTCGGAAGTCGTGATGCTCCGCGCACTCGCGTCCTTCTCCTTCCGGCACCGGTGGCCGGTCATCGTCCTCTGGGTGCTCCTCGCCGGCGGGATGCTCGTGGCGGGCCGCACGTACGGCGGCTCCTTCAGCAACGACCTCTCGATCCGGAGCACCGACTCGCAGGCGGCGTACGACGCCCTGGCGACGAAGTTCCCCGAGATGGCCGGCGACGGGATGCAGGTCGTCATCCACGACCCGAACGGCGTGACCCGGCCGAAGATCCGCACTGCCGTCGACGCCGCGGTCGGCCAGGTGGCGAGCCAGTCGGCCGTGTCGTCGGCCTCCTCGCCGTACGGACCGGGCCAGCCGATGGTGTCCGCCGACGGGACGACCGGCGTCGCCACGGTCCGCTTCAAGGCTCGTGCGGCCGACATCAACAAGGCTGACATCGACGCGGCACAGCGGGCATTCCGTGACGTGGAGCGCACCGGTGCCGAGGTCGAGTTCGGCGGCGCCGCACTCGACACGGAGAACCACCCCTCGGGCAGCGAGGCGATCGGCCTGGCTGCCGCCGTGCTCGTCCTCCTGATCGCCTTCGGGTCGGTGTTCGCGATGCTGGTCCCCCTGGTCACGGCGGTGCTGGCCCTGGGCCTCGGGATGGGCGTGGTCTTCCTGCTGGCGGAGCAGATCTCGATCGGGACCGCCGGCCCCGTGGTTGCGGCCATGATCGGCCTCGGCGTGGGCATCGACTACGCGCTGCTGGTGGTGACCCGGCACCGGGAGGGGTTGGCCGCCGGACATCCCGCCGAGGAATCCATCCCGATCGCCCTCTCGACCGCCGGACGCTCCGTGCTGGTCGCCGGCACCACGGTGATCATCGCGATCCTCTCGCTGTATGCGATCGGCATCCCGTTCGTCGCCAGCCTGGGTCTGGCCAGTGCTGTCACGGTGGCCGCCACGCTGCTCGCCGCCGTCACCCTGCTCCCTGCTCTGCTCGGCGTGTTCGGCGACCGGCTGGACCGGTTCCGGGTACGCCGCGCCCGCCTCGACCACGGAGCGGGCCGGACCAGCGGCTGGCACCGGTGGACCCACCACGTCCAGCGCCGTCCGTGGCCGTACGCCGTCGCCGCGGTGGCACTGCTCGCCACCTTGGCCGTCCCGCTGCTCGACCTGCGGCTGGGGACGGCCGACGACGGATCCGCCCCCGCCGGGAGCACCGAGCGAGCCGCCTACGACCTCGTGGCCGAATCCTTCGGCCCCGGCTGGACCGGGCCGCTGCTGGTCACGGCGGAGTACCCCGGCAGCACCACGACCCACACCCGGGTCGCCGCGTCGGCGCTCGCGTCCGACATCGCCGCGGTCGACGGAGTGGCGCGGGTCGCGCCTCCGGTCGTCAACCAGGCCGGGGACACCGCGGTGCTCACGGTGGTGCCGACCACGCGACCGGACGCGCGCGCCACCGAGGACCTGGTGCACACGCTGCGGAACCAGGTCGCTGACAGGGCTCCGGGCGCCACCGTCCACATCGGGGGCGCGACCGCCACCAGCATCGACCTCGCCGACCAGCTTGCCGAGCGCATGCCGTGGTTCATGGGGTTCGTGATCGGCCTGAGCTTCCTGCTGCTGCTCACCGAGTTCCGGTCCGTGTTCGTGCCGATCAAGGCCGCGGTGATGAACCTGCTCTCGGTCGCGGCCGCGTACGGCGCGGTCGTCGCAGTGTTCCAGTGGGGGTGGCTGGCCGACCTGTTCGGAGCCCAACCGGGCCCGATCGAGTCGTTCGCACCGATGATGCTGTTCGCCGTCCTCTTCGGCCTCTCCATGGACTACGAGGTCTTCCTGCTCAGCCGAGTCCGTGAGGAGTACCTGCGCACCGGAGCCGCGGGAGCCGCCGTGGCGGACGGCATCGCGGCCACCGCCCGGGTGATCACGGCAGCGGCGTCGGTGATGGTGGTCGTGTTCGCCAGCTTCCTGCTCAACGACGAGCGCGTGGTCAACCTCTTCGGCTTCGGCCTCGCCGTGGCGATCGCGATCGACGCCACCGTCGTACGGCTCGTGCTGGTCCCGGCGGTGATGGCCATCGCCGGCCGCCTCGCCTGGTACATGCCCCGGTGGCTGGACCGGCTGCTCCCGACGATCGCTCTCGAGCCACACCCGATCGATTCGTTCGAGGACGAGCTCGACCGACGCGACGGCGTCCTCGCGACGCGTTCCGAGGCCGTCACCATGGCGTCGTACGACGCCCCGGACGCATCCCGTCCGTCCTGGGAGGAGTGAGCCGCATGCCCGGACGCGGTCTCCGGCACCAGTCGACCGACGCGGCCGGACGGTGCCCGGTCCACCCACCCGGCGCAAGCCATGATCCGCTCCGACTCGCGCTGATGGACGCGGGACGAGAGGTCCGCGCTGCTGCCGACGACCCGGAAGGGTTCGCGGTCGCGCGGGACGCCCTCGCCCGCTTCTGCGTGGCCGAGCTGCTGCCCCATCTCGAGACGGACGAGCGCTGGCTGTCGGAGGCCGGCCGCTGTCCCGAGGCGGCCCTGCTCGTCGAGGCGATCCGCGCCGAGACGCGTGCGATGAGGGCCGCGGTCCAGGACGTCGCCCAGGCGGCAGGCCCGTGCGAGGTCGTGGCGGCGACGCGAGTGCTCCATGTCCTCCTCGCCACGCACGACCACCACGAGCGGCTCATCGCCGAGGCGGACCGGCCTCAGGTCTCAGCGATCGGCTGACCGGTTTCGCCTCCGCCGGCTATGGCGTTTGCCTGATGGCGGATCTACGGTGCGCCTACAGCCACACCCCGCGTTCGCACCCATGGTCGGCGCGGAGCGCGGACGATCTCGTCATCCTTGGGGGCAGCATGCATCTTCCTGGATCCTCGCGCCGCGGCTCGCTCGCCGGCGCCGCAGTCGCCGCGAGCGCGGCACTGGCACTCAGTGTGCCGCCGGCGCTGGCGGCCACCACCTATCAGGACAACCAGGCGAACCAGCCGCAGGTGTCGGGACAGCCGTCGTCCAACGAGGACGCACGCTTCCCGACGAACAAGCAGAACGAGCCCAGCATCGCCGTCGACCCCGCGTCGTCCCACCTGATCGCCGGATCCAACGACGAGCAGGAGCAGCCGGCCTGTGGCGCCCCGATCCGGGAGACCGACCTGACCGACTGCTCGTTCTTCCCCGGGGTGGGCACCGACGGCGTCTACACGTCCGCGGACGGCTCCACCTGGGTCAACCGCGGGCTGCTCGACGACGGCTCGGGCTGGCAGGCCTCGCCGTTCGTCAGCGACGGTGACCCCGTCATCGTGTACGGGCCGCGCTACGACGCCGGCACCGGGACGTTCAGCACCACCGAGTACGACGCGTACTACCAGAGCCTGGCCTCCTACAAGCCAGGACGGCAGCCGGGCAACCAGGCGCCGGAGTTCATCGTGGTCTCGCGCAGCTCCGACAACGGTGACTCCTGGACCGGACCGTCGGTGATCGCCAGCGGCGGCGGCTACACGTTCAACGACAAGAACGCGATGTGGGCGGACAAGAACCCGAGCTCCCCGTACTTCGGTCGCCTCTACGCCTCCTGGACCCAGTTCCGTGGCATTCCCGGCACCGCCGAGCCGGTCCGGGTGTCCTACTCCACCGACGGCGGGCGGACCTGGTCGGTGCCCCGGCAGCTGTCCGGCGCGTCGAACAACCAGGTGACCGGTGGCCGTCAAGGGTCCGCCGTCCGCACCGACGGTCACGGCAACGTGTACGTCGCCTGGGAGGACGGCGGCCATCAGATGTACGCCGTCAGCCGGGACGGTGGCATGTCGTACTCGCGTCCGCGGGCGATCGGCCCGGTCGACGACCTGATCGACCCGATCCCCGGCTCGAACTTCCGCAACGACAGCTTCCTGAGCCTGGCCTCGGATCCGCGGCCCGGCAGCAGGACGCTCTACGCGGCATGGGTGAACCGCACCAGCGACGACGGCTCCTCCGGTGAGCTCGTCGTCTACCGCACCACCGGTACGGGCTGGTCGCAAGTCGCCAGGCCGGCGGCAGGTTCGGTGGGCAACACCGGTGTCCCGTTCTTCCAGGGGCTCGACGTGGCCGAGAGCGGTCGCGTCGACCTCGGCTGGCAGGCGATGACGGCGACGGACACGACGACGTTCGGCACCGGCAATGCCGCGATCAACGCCTGGTTCGCCTCAGCCGCCGACGGTGAGCACTTCACCGCGCCGACCAAGGTCAGCACCGAGTCGTCTGACCCCGCGGTGTCGGCGCAGAACAACCTGGAGCGCCAGTTCTGGGGCGACTACAACACGCTCGTGTCGAAGGGCGACCAGGCGTGGTTCATCTACACCGACGGCCGCAACGGAGAAGGATGCCCGGCGGTCGACGCCTACCAGCAGTACTTGGTCTCCTCCGGGGCGAAGATCGAGCAGGAGGAGCGCGAGGCGCAGCCGAAGGCCGGCAAGGACGGGCCGGCGGACGGTGACAAGCCGGCACCGCCGTCTGACTGCGCCGACTACCCGCAGTTCGGCAACACCGACGTGTTCGTCAGCGCGATCACGCCGTAGCCGGATCTCGGACCCGGGCCGGCGCGATGGTGCGCCGGCCCGGGTGCCTGGGCTCACCGGTCGTGCGACGCGGTGGACAGGGCAGCGATCTCGGTGAGCGGCGCGTGGTACCCGGGAGGTGCGGACAGCCCGGCCTTCGACAGCGCGTTCATCCTGAGAGGAGGGGCACGCGGACTCGAGCACGGTCAGCTGGCACCTGGGCGCGGAGGGTGTCGCTTCGCGGCGGATCGGTGGACGCTGGGTCATGACCGCGAGTGGCGCTCCCGGTCCAGACCGCCAGGAGGCACCATGAAGGACCTCAGCCCGCGACCGGGGGACCTCGAGCCGATCGAGACCGCATCGGTCGACGAGCTCCGCGCCCTGCAGACTGATCGGCTGCGGTGGACGGTGCGGCATGCCTACGACCACGTTCCGCACTACCGGGCTGCCTTCGACGCAAGAGGAGTGCATCCCGACGACGTGCGCGAGCTGTCCGACCTGGCTCGGCTGCCGCTGACGGGAAAGGACGACCTGAGGCAGAACTATCCCTTCGGCATGTTCGCCGTGCCGCGGGAGGAGGTCGTGCGCGTTCACGCGTCCTCCGGTACGACCGGCCAGCCGACCGTCGTCGGCTACACCCGCGCCGACCTCGACATGTGGGCGACGGTGATGGCTCGGAGTATCCGGGCCTCGGGCGGACGGCCGGGCGACATCGTGCACGTGGCGTACGGCTACGGGCTGTTCACCGGCGGCCTCGGTGCGCATTACGGCGCCGAGAAGCTCGGCTGCACGGTGGTGCCGGTTTCGGGCGGGATGACGGAGCGTCAGGTGCGCCTGATCGTGGACTTCCGGCCCGACCTGATCATGGTCACTCCGTCCTACATGCTGGCCGTCGTCGACGAGATGGAGCGCCAGGGCGTCGACCCGCGTTCCTCGTCGCTCAAGGCCGGCATCTTCGGGGCCGAGCCGTGGACCACCCAGATGCGCCGCGAGATCGAGGAGCGGCTCGACATGCACGCCGTCGACATCTACGGCATCTCCGAGGTGATCGGCCCGGGGGTGGCCAACGAGTGCGTGGAGTCCAAGGACGGCCTGCACGTGTGGGAAGACCACTTCTTCCCCGAGATCATCGACCCGATCACCGGAGCGGTGCTGCCGGATGGCGAGGAGGGCGAGCTGGTCCTGACGTCGCTGACCAAGCAGGCGATGCCGGTGATCCGCTACCGAACGCGCGACCTGACCCGGCTGCTGCCTGGCACGGCGCGCACGATGCGCCGGATCGACAAGATCACCGGGCGCACCGACGACATGATGATCGTGCGCGGCGTCAACCTGTTCCCGACCCAGGTCGAGGAGCTGATCCTGTCGCTGCCCGCCCTCTCGCCGCACTTCCAGTGCGTGCTGGACCGGGAGGGCCACCTCGACACGATGACCGTGCTGGTGGAGAGACGTGCCGCCGCGACCGAGAGGCAGGCAGCCGACAGCGGCACGCACCTGGCCCGGATGGTGAAGAGCTCGATCGGCGTCACCGTCGCTGTGCGGGTCGTCGACCCCGACACGATCGAGCGGTCGGTCGGCAAGATGCGCCGCATCGTCGATCGCCGCCCGCGAGGCTAGGTCTTGAGCGCGGCAGCCAAGGCGCCGACCTGATCCAGGGGAGCGTCGTAGCCGGGGAAGTAGGCGCAGACGCGGTCGGCGACGTCGCCGAACCGTCGGTCGATCTCGGCCGCGCACTCCTCGGGCGTGCCGACCACGGCCAGGGTGCGGGCCATGGTCTCGTCGACGAGGTCCACCATCGCGGCGACGTGACCGGTCTTCGACAGCGCGTTGAGCTCCAGCTGCAGGTCGGCCCAGCCCTCGACCTCGAGCACCGGCCGGTACGCCGGCGTGGACCCGTAGAACGCCAGCAGCGTGCGGACGCCCCGCAGCGCGTTCTGCTGCTCCTCGGGTGTCCGGCCCATCGCCACGATCGCCTGCGGGTAGATCGGCACGGCGTCGCGGCCGGCGCGCTCGAGGCCCTCCGCCACGGCGGGGAGCGTGCGCTCGCGGAAGTGCCGGTGGCTGTGGAACGGCATCACCAGCAGGCCGTCGGCCACCTCGGCGGCGACGCGGGTCATCTGGGGCCCGAGCGCCCCGAGCAGGACCGGCGGGACGCCGTACGGGTTCGGACCGGGCACGAAGGTCGGCGGCATCAGGGTGTGCCGGGTGAACTCGCCGCGGAACTCGAGACGAGTGCCGTCCTGCCACGACGCCAGGATCGCCTTCACGGCGACGACGATCTCGCGCATGTGGGCCACCGGTCGGTGCCAGGTTGCGCCGTACCGGTGCTCGATGTGCGGCCGGATCTGCGACCCCAGGCCGAGCCGGAACCGGCCCCTGCTCAGCAGCTGCAGGTCGTACGCCGCGTGCGCCAGATGCATCGGGCTGCGGGGGAGTGCGATCGCCACGTTCGTCATCAGATCGGTCTCGACGGCCCCGGCGGCGGCGATCAGCGGCACGAAGACGTCGTGCGGTCCCTCGAAGCTGAACAGCCCGTCGACGCCCGTGGCGACCAGCTCACGTGCGCGCCCCGCGGCCTGGTCGGGCCGGGCGTCGAGCTGCACGTCGAGGAGCACGGGCCGAGTATGGCCGAACCGGACCCCTGCCGGTCAGCCCATGGCCTTCCTGATCGCGTCCCGGGTGTGGTCCAGCATCGAGGCGAAGGGGCCCGCGATCCACTGGGCCGCAGGTGAACCCGCGGTGGACGTGTGCGGATGCGTCGGTCCGACCGCCTCGGCGGCCCGCAGCATCCGGCCCATGACCCGACGCTCGCTCTCGTCGCACCCGGCCAGGACGAGGGGGAACTCCTCCTTCTCCTCGCGCTCCGCGTGCTCCGTGACCGCCTTCTCGAAGGCAGCCAGCTCCACGTCGAACTCCGTGGTGTCGACGTCCATCTTCTCGAGGCGGGCCAGGACCTCGGTGGCCTCCGCCTCCTCGTGGTTGCGGGCATCGACGACCGAGTCGCCGGCGACCCGTCGCGAGGTCGGGCGCAGGACCATCTCCTCGGCGGTCTCGTGCACCGCCAGGAGACCGCGCAGCTCGTCGAACAGCTTCTGCTTGTGGACGCCGCCGGCGGCCTTGACCTGGCTGAAGAGGTCGCGGATCCGGGCATGCTGCTGCAGCAGGATCCGGACCACGTCACCGTCCGGCAGGCTCGCAGCGTCGGCGCGCTCGGCTGGGGCGTTGCTCATGTCTTCTCCTCGGGTGGTCCGTGGGTACCGGGACGGCGTACCCAAGAGGCCCGCGGGCCGAACGTGACGACGTGCAGTCGGTCAGGCCATCCGCCCGGGGTTGATCGGCAGCGCGTCGAGCCGGCCCGCCGGCCGCATCGGTCGCCAGGCGGTGAGCACCGGCGCGATCTCGGTGGGAGTCGCCCCGTGGAGGATGACACTGTCCGCGCCGGCGTCGAGCTGGTCCCGGATCCTCGCCGCGCAGTCGGCCGGTGAGCCGGTCGCCGAGGCCGCCAGCCAGCTGGCCGGCAGCACGTCGTCGCGCAGGTGTGTGAGCTCCTCGACCGTGCCGACCGCGTCGAATGCGCCCGGGTAGCCCTGCACCAGGGGGTCCTCGCGGAAGCGGGCCAGGTCCGCGAGATCCCACTGGTTGGCTCGGACCAGGGTCTCGCCGTACCCCTGCAGGTACGTCGCCAGCCGACCGACCAGCTTGCGCAGCCGGAGCTCCTCGGGCACCTCGTCGGTGACGGTGGCGAGCACCGACCAGACCCGCACCGACGCCGGGTCGCGCCCCGCTCGCTCGGCCGACTCGCGCACGAGACGCACCGCCCGCGCGAGCGTCTCGTCGGTGAAGAACGTGTGCAGCACGACTCCGTCGGCGATCCGCCCGGCCAGCTCGAGCGTCCGGTCGCCGATCGCCATCATCAGCACGGGGATGTCCTCGTCGAACGACGGGTCCTGGCTCAGGTAGGGGAAGGAGCCGAGTGGGCCGTCGTGGCCGAACGCCTCCCCGTGCCAGAGCCGGCGCAGCACGCCGATCGTGTCCTCGAGCAGGGCGCCCGTGACCCGGGGCACGCCCATCACGTCGAAGAGCAGGTCGAATCCCCGGCCGAGGCCGAAGGCGTAGCGCCCACCGGACATCCGGTGCAGCGTGGTCGCCATCGTCGCCGTCACCAGCGGGTGGCGGGTGTGCGGGTTGGTCGCGGCGGTGCCGACCCCGATCCGGCTGGTCGCGGCCACCGCGGCCCCGGCCATGACCCCGGCGTCCTTGGCATTGAACCGCTCGGAGCAGAAGACGGCGCCGAGCCCGAGGTCCTCGGCCTGCCGGCTCTCCGTGACGAGGTCCGCCGGCGTCGCCGAGTGCCCGGCGAGCCCGTAGCAGCCGAGCTCGGGAAACTCCTGCGCCATCAGTCGCGCTCGGCGTAGGAGTGGTCTCGCTCGCCCCGCACCCAGAGCAGGTCGTCGGTGTCGGTGCCCTGGCGGACGAGCTCGCGCTTGAGCACCTTGTTGGTGGCCGTGCTGGGCAGGCTCGCCGCGATCCGCACGAAGCGCGGCCACGCCTTCGGCGAGAGGTCCGGCTGCGCGGCGAGGAAGTCCTCCAGGTCCGTGGGCTTCACCTGGGCCCCGTCGCGCAGCACCAGCGCGACCATCAGCTGGTCGCCGGCGTGCGGGTCGGGTACGCCGTACACGGCCGCCTGGCTGATCGCGGGGTGGCGCAGCAGGATCGCCTCGATCGGCGCGGCAGCGAGGTTCTCGCCGTCGACGCGCAACCAGTCGGCGGTGCGCCCGGCCAGGTACACGAAGCCGGCCTCGTCGCGGTAGGCCAGGTCGCCCGACCAGTACATGCCGCCGGCCAGCCGCTGGGCCGTGGAGTCGGGGTCGTTGTAGTAGCCCGCGAAGTAGCCGGCACCCTGGGTGTTCACCAGCTCCCCGACCGCCTCGTCGAGGTTCGTGACGACGCCGTGCTCGTCGAGCACGGCCCGTGGGCATTCCTGCATGGTCGCCCGGTTGTAGACGGCCACGCCGTCGAACGGCACGCCGACCGATCCTGGCGGGGTGTGGTCGGGCCGGGTGATGATCACCGCCGCCTCGGTGGAGCCGAAGCCGTCCCAGACCGTGCAGCCGAAGCGCCGGCCGAACTCGGCGATGTCGCGGTCGGACGCCTCGTTGCCGAAGGCCACGCGCAGCGGGTTGTCGCCGTCGTCGGGGCGCTCCGGGGTCGCGAGTGCGTAGGCGAGCGGCTTGCCCACGTAGTTCATGTACGTCGCGCCGTACTGCCGGACCTCGTCGAGGAACCGGGAGGCGCTGAACCTTCGACCCAGCGCGAGGGTGGCGCCCGACCACCACGCGGGCGCGATGCCGGCGAGCAGTGCGTTGGAGTGGAACATCGGCATGGAGACGTAGCAGACGTCGTCGGCGCCCAGGGCGAACTTGTCGGCCAGCATCGAGCCGGACACGATCACCATGAAGTTGCTGACCTGGACGGCCTTCGGCTCACCGCTGGTGCCCGAGGTGAAGATCAGCATGAACGTGTCCATGGTCTCGACGGTCCGGAAGGCCTCGAGCGTGCGGGGGGCGCCCGCGACGCGGTCCAGCCAGTCCTGGCGGTCGGTGTTGATCACGCTCGCACCGCCGAGGTCCAGGCCGTCGAGGAGTCCGGCATGCTGGTCGTCGGTCAGCACCACCTGGCAGTCGGCCCGGCGGACGTCACCGGCCAGCGCGGCCCCACGGCGGGTGGCGTTGATGCCGGCCGTCACGTGTCCGCCGACGGCCCCGGCGGCGATGGCGAGCGCCATCTCCGGGGTGTTCTCCATCAGCGTCCCGACGTGCACCGGCCTGCTCGCGTCGGTCAGTGCCTGCAGAGTGTGTGCCCGGGCCGCGGCCTCGCCGACGAGCTCGCGCCACGACCAGCGCCGATCGCCGAAGGCCAGCGCCACGGCGTCGCTCGCGGCGTGGCCGCGGAGCACGGCCTGGACGGTGTCGGGCGCGGCCTCAGACACGGGCCGTCTCCGGGGCAGGCTCGATCACCGGGGGAGCCTCGCTCGCCCTCGGGGACAGGTGGCGCGAGAGGAACGAGGTGGCGTGGGCGACCGCCGGCTCGTGCCAACGCTTGCCCGGGAACAGGTCGAAGTGGTCGCACGGGTAGTGCCGGACCTCGGCCCTCGCGCGGAACGCGGCCTTTGCCGCGGCGTACGGCGGCGCGCTCCGGTCGAAGTCGGCGATCTGCACCAGCACGGGGCAGCGCACGTCGGCAGCCCGCTTCGACGGCTCGCGGGTGCCGAGCTCGAGGCTGACGTCGGCCGCGATCTCGTTGCGCCACGTGGGACCGGCGATCGAGAGGTAGTCCTCGTAGCAGCCGGGCAGCGTGAGCGCTCCGAGCTCGCCGGGCCGTGCGACGATCGGCATCATCCGCGGCTCCCGGCCCGAGAGCCGGGCGGCCCGGCTGCGCAGGCCGACAGCCGTGGAGCGCAGCAGCTGCCCTGCGCTGTGGCTCTCCAGAGCCAGCCGTCCCGCCGCGAGTCCGTCGACCAGCGGTACGACGGACACGACCGCGGCGACGTCGTCACGGCCGGCCGCCGCGGCGAGCACGTGACCGCCGGCCAGGGAGACACCCCACAGCACCAGCCGCCGCGGGTCGACGCCGGGCAGGGCAGCCGCGGCGCGCATGGCGGCCCGGTAGTCCTCCAGCTGGTCGGCGAGTGAGACCACCTGGCGCGGCGTACCGGCGCTGCCACCGAAGCCGCGGTAGTCGAAGAGGAGCGCGTCCAGCCCGGCGGCGGCGAAGCCCTCGGCGAACGGCAGCAACCCGGAGTCCTTGGTGCCGCCGAGGCCGTGGGCCAGCACCACGACGGGCCGGCCGGCCGCGGTGGCGAGGTCGTCGTGGGCGGCGCGCAGGTGCCAGGCCTCGCAGGCCGTGCCGTGCGAGTCGAAGGTCAGCGTGCGGCGGTCGGTCATGCGGGGCTCCTGCCGTCGTGCTCGGTGCCGTAGATGGTGCGCAGCCAGATGACGGTCAGCGCTTCGATGTGGTCCTCGCGGCGCGGACCCGCGCCGAGGGAGTGCTGCTCCAGGGAGTGGTCGTTGAGGTCGAGCAGCACCTGGGCGAGTGCCTCCTCGTCGGGCCCTTCGGCGGCCCGGCCGGCGGCGCGCTCGGTGCCGATCATCCCGGCGATCACGCTCGCCATCTCC
>DATAKN010000106.1:0-5013 GCA_036261595.1 Marmoricola sp. | reverse complement strand
GGACCTCGCCGGCCCGGGCGGGGTCGGCGCTGACCGATTCGATGCGGATGAGGTTCTCGAGGTCGGTGCGGATGCCGGGGAGGACGGCCTGGACGCGCGCACGCAGGTCGGCGAGTGACATGGCTGCCACTCTAGGAGCCTCGCGCCGCGACCTGCGCACCGGTCGCGTCCGGGCCGGCTACGCCCGCCGTCGTACCCTGTTCGGCGCCGGGCCGAGGTGCGGCCGCGACCACGATCAAGAGGACTCCCCGTGACCGAGGACCCGACCGAGGGCGATCACCGATCGCCCCTCGGACGGTCCGCCGACGTGGGCGAGGAGCGCCGCCGGCGGCGGGAACCGCACGAGGAGCACCAGCGCAAGGTACGCCGGCGCCGCCGCCGCAGGCGTGTCCTGGTCGCGACGGCCGTCTCGCTGGCCGCCCTGCTGGTGCTGGGCGTGGTGTGGTTCTGGTGGACCTTCGGCGGCCTCGGCCGCTTCCCCGACTCGGTCGGCCAGGCGGGCACCGAGGCGCCGGGCACGACCATCCTCCTGGTCGGCAGCGACCCCGGCATCGATGCGCCCGGGCGCAGCCACCGGGTCGGCTGGCGTGATGACCTGGTCCGCAGCGACCTGGTCATGGTGCTCCACCTCACCGCCGACCACCGCGCGTTGTACGCGATCTCGATCCCCGCGGACGGTGTGCTCACGATCCCGGGCGTCGGCCCCGGCACGCTGTCCGACGCGGCCACCGCCGGCGGCCCGCGGCTGGTCGCGCGCACGGTCGAGGAGACCACCGGGGTGCGCCTGGACCGGATGGCCGTGCTGGACCTCAACGCCTTCCGGGAGATCGTCGACGCCCTCGACGGTGTGGTCGTGCAGGTGCCGCGGGCCGAGTGCGACTTGCCCGCGGGACCGCACCGGTTCGACGGGCAGGCGGCCCTGGACTACATCGCGCTGCAACCGTGCATGCCGCGCAAGGACCTCGACCGCGTCGAGCGACAGCAGAGCCTGGTGAAGGCGCTCCTGCGGGGAGCCGTCGACGGCGGCAAGGTCACCCACCCCCTCGCGGTGAGCCGGATGCTGCGCGGAACCGCCGGGCACCTGGCGCTCGAGGACGGGTTCTCCTTCCCCGAGATGCTCGAGACGCTGTGGTCGATGCGCCACCTGCGCACCGGCAACACGACGTTCCTGACCGCGCCCGTGGCGGCGAAGCCGCTGGCGGCCCAGGGCGGGAACGACTACGTGCTCCTCGACGAGCCGGCCGACGCCCAGCTGTGGTCCGCGTTGCGCCAGGACCGGCTGGCGGAGTACCTGGCCCTGCACGACGACGCCCAGGTGCTCGGCGGGAGCTAGCGCGAGGGCGGGACCTCCAGCGGCCCCTCCAGCGGCAAGTACGGCGACAGATCGGCGCGCTCCCCGGAGGCGTGGACCCGTCCACTGGCGACCGCCTCGCTCCAGTCGAGCGCACCCGTGGCGAGGGCGATCCAGGTGTCGGCGTCGGTCTCGACGACCGCGCGGGGCGTGCCGCGGGTGTGGGTGCCGCCGCCGATGACCTGCACCGCGGCGTACGGCGGCACGCGGACCTCGACCGACCGGCCGGGCGCGCGGGCCTTGAGCTCGGCGAGATGGCGCTTGACCTCGTCCTTGATGCTCACTGGTCGACCTCCGGCGCCGGCTGCAGGACCTTCATCACGTGGTAGGTGCGCCTCGGCTGGCCGTCCTCGGCGGCGGCCTGGGTGCGGTCCTGCCAGCGCTCCTGGAGGGCGATCAGCTCGTCGGCGAGCTCGGCGGCCTCCGCCTTGGTCAGCCGGATCCAGTCGTCGCTGATCATGACCTTGATGTCGCGGGACTTGCGGTGGGCGTACGCGCGGTCGATCGCGGCCTTGGCCTGGTCGGCGGCGTGACGACGCCACACCGCGACGGCGGCCTTGCCGCCGGGCCCCCTCTCCATCGCACTCACCTCGAGGTTGAGGCCGTGCTCGTGGACCGGCTTCCAGACCCGGTCGCGACCGTCGCGCGCGAGCTCGGGAGCCGGCTCGACGAGGCCGTACTTCGCCAGCTGGCGCAGGTGGAAGCTGGCCTGGTTGGCCGGGATGCCCAGGAGCTCGGCCACGTCCGCGGCCCGCAGGTGCCCGGCCGCGGACAGCTCGCCGAGCACACGCTGGCGAAGGGGGTGCGCGATCGCCCGCAGGATCCGCGGGTCGTCGACCTTGCTGGACCGGGAGCCGCTCGTGCTCTTCTCCGCCATGGCGCCAGCGTACCGAATTATCCGCACGCACTATTGCGCACGTTTAGTTGCGCAACATATGGTGCGGATATGACTCGGACGCGCGACCTCCTCCGGAACCACGACTTCACCGTGCTCTGGATCGGTCAGACGATCAGCGAACTCGGGAGCCGGATGAGCCTGTTCGTCTTCCCGCTGCTGGCGTACGCGATCACCGGCTCGACGCTGTGGGCAGCGGCCGCGGAGGCGACGCATCTGGTCGGACTGTGCGCGACGCTGCTGCCCGCCGGGGCGCTCGCCGACCGCCTGGACCGGCGGCGACTCATGCGCGCCGCGAGCGCGAGCGGGTTCACGCTGTACGCCTCCCTGGTCGTCGCGGCGTTGACCACCGGGATCGTCGTACCGCACCTCCTCGCCGTGGCGCTGCTCACCGGCGCCGGCGCGGGGCTGTTCGCCCCGGCGGAGACCTCGGCGGTGCGCACCGTGGTGAGCGACGAGGAACTCCCGGCCGCGCTCTCGCAGAACCAGGCGCGCCAGCACGTCGCCGGCCTGGTCGGCGGCCCGGTCGGCGGAGCACTGTTCGCGGTCGCCCGGTGGCTGCCGTTCGCTGCCGACGCGCTGACGTACGCCGTGTCGTGGGTGCTGCTGGGCCGGATCCGGACGGACCTCTCCGCCACGGCACCGGCTGGTCCGCACCCGTCGCTGCGACGCAGCCTGCTCGACGGATTCGGCTTCATCGTGCGACGCCCGCTGTTCCGCGTGCTGATGGTGTTCTCCGCGCTGGTGAACCTGTCCATCAACGCCCTGCTCTTCGCCGCGATCCTGCGCCTGGTGCAGGCGGGCTTCGCGCCGGCCCAGATCGGGCTGGTCGAGACGGCATCCGGCCTGTTCGGCGTGCTCGGCGCGATCGCGGCTCCCTGGCTGATCGGCCGGTTCCGCACCGGATCATTGACCGTCGCGGTCGCCTGGAGCTGGGCACCGCTGGCCGTGCCGCTCCTGATCTGGAACCACCCGATCGCGGTGGCCGCCTCGCTCTCGGCCGGCCTGTTCCTCAACCCCACCGGCAACGCCGGGATGGGCGCCTACCGGATGGCAGTGACGCCGCCTGAGCTGCAGGGACGGGTCCAGTCCGCCACCCAGTTCGCCTCGATGTCGATCATGCCGCTGGCCCCGGTGCTCGCCGGTGGCCTGCTCGCCGGCCTGGGCGGCCGACCGGCGATCGCCCTGCTCGGTGCCTTCACCGCGGCGGTCGCACTCATCCCCACGCTGAGCCGGTCGGTGCGCGGCGTACCCCGGCCGGTCGTGTGGCAGGCCGAGCTGGCGGTGCGGGAGGACGTTCGAGTCGCCGCCTGAGGGCGGGAGAATTCACAAGTCAACTGGTGAATTCGCCGGTTCCGACACGGAATTCCGTGCGAGAAGCGGCGAATTCACAACAGAACTTGTGAATTCGCCCGGTCAGCCGAGCGCGGCCGGGAGCGTCGAGGTCCAGGCCTCGCGAAGCTCCTCCAGCGGGATCTCGAACTGCCCCTCGACGGCGAGCGAGGTGCCGCCGGTCTCCCCGAGCCGCGCCACCGGTACGCCGTGGCGGCCGGCCAGCTCGGTGAGCCGGTCGACGTCGTCGGCGGCGACGGTGACCAGGACCCGGCCCGACGACTCGCTGAACAGGGCCACGAACGGGTCGTCGGCCAGGGTGAGGCTCGCGCCGATCCCTCGGCGCAGGCAGGATTCCACCAGCGCCTGGGAGAGTCCGCCGTCGGACAGGTCGTGTGCCGACGTGAGTAGGCCGACACCTTCGGCGAGGAGCTCGCCGAGCGCCTTCTCGGCAGCCAGGTCGAGCGCGGGCGGCCGGCCGCCGAGGTGACCGTGCACGACGTGGGCCCACTCGGAGCCGGAGAGCTCGTTCCGGGTCGTGCCGAGGAGGAACACGTGCTCCCCCGAGCCGGTGAAGCCGGTCGGCGTACGGGTGGTGACGTCGTCGATCACGCCCAGCACCGCCACCACCGGGGTCGGCAGGATCGCCGTCTCGCCGGTCTGGTTGTAGAGGCTGACGTTGCCGCCCGTCACCGGGACACCGAGCTCGAGGCAGGCGTCCTTGAGCCCCCGGCAGGCCTCCGCGAACTGCCACATCACCGCGGGGTCCTCCGGGGACCCGAAGTTCAGGCAGTCGCTGATCGCCAGCGGCCGGGCACCGCCGGTCGCGACGTTGCGGTAGCTCTCGGCGAGGGCAAGCTGGGCGCCGGCGTACGGGTCGAGCCGGGCGAAGCGACCGTTGCAGTCCGTGGACACCGCGACCCCGAGGTTCGACTCCTCGTCGATGCGGATCATGCCGGAGTCGGAGGGCTGGGCGAGCACGGTGTTGCCCTGGACGTAGCGGTCGTACTGGTCGGTGATCCAGGACTTGTCGCACAGGTTCGGGCTGGCCGCGAGCCGCAGCACGGTCTCGCGCAACTCGTCCGGCGACGTCGGCCGGGGCAGCGCCTCGGCGGCGTCGGCCTGGAGGGCGTCCTGCCAGTCCGGCCGCTCGAACGGCCGGTGGTACGTCGGACCCTCGTGGGCCACCGTGCGAGGGGGTACGTCGACCACGCGCTCGCCGTGCCAGTCGATCTCGAGCCGGCCGGTGTCGGTGACCTCGCCGATCACCACCGACTCGACGTCCCACTTCTCACAGATCGCCATGAAGGCGTCGACGTCGCCGGGCTCGACGATCGCCATCATCCGCTCCTGCGACTCGCTCATGAGGATCTCCTCGGGAGCGAGGCTCGAGTCGCGCAGCGGCACGCGGTCCAGCTCGACGTACATGCCGCCC
>DATAKN010000103.1:0-15719 GCA_036261595.1 Marmoricola sp. | reverse complement strand
GCTATCGTGAGCAGCCATGTCCTCCGACGCCACCGTCGCACCGGCACGCCACCTGGTGCTCGTCACCGGCGCCGGCCGCAGCGGCACCAGCACGATCGCGGGGGCACTGCACTACCTGGGTCTGCACGTGCCGCGACCCGTGATCAAGCCGAACGAGTCGAACCCGATGGGCTTCTTCGAGTCGACGTGGCCGGTGAAGTTCCACCGCCGGATCCTCGAGCGGGCGTTCGTCGAGCAGACCGACGGTCGGCCGTTCGCGCTGGACCTGGTCGCGGACGCGGTCGACGACGGCTTCCGCGCCGAGCTGCGCACCTGGCTGGCCGACGTGGCGCTGGTGGAGCCGCAGGTGGTGGTGAAGGACCCGCGTTCGATCTGGGTGCCGGGGTTGTGGAAGCAGACCGCCGGCGAGCTCGGGTACGACGTCGGGTACCTCTCCATGCTCCGTCACCCGGCCGAGGTGCTGGGCAGCCGGTCGTCGTACTACCGCGAGAACCGGCCGGGCCTGACCGATCTGCAGTTCACGGTGATGAACCTCTGCGGCTGGATCAACGGCAACCTGGTCGTCGAGCGGCAGACCCGGGCGGACCGTCGCGTGGTGCTCGGCTACCACGACCTGGTCGAGGACTGGCGCGGCTGCCTGGCTCGCGTCCGGGACACCTTCGACCTCACCTTCGACGACGACCTGCAGCCGGGACACCACCACCGGGTCGACGACTTCATCGACCCCGGGCTGCGTCGACACGAGGCGTCCTGGGACACCTGGGAGGTGCCGCCGGTCCTGGTCGAGATCGCGCAGGAGGTCTTCGACCAGATGACGCGACTGGCACAGACCGGTGGCCACGACGCCGCGGCCGAGGCGGCACTGGACACGGTGGGGGAGCAGTACGCCGTGGTGATGCGTGACGCCGAGGCGATGGCGCACGACGCGATCCGCTCGTTCAGCAAGTCGATGACGTCCCGGGCGATGGCCGCACACGAGGCGCGGCTCGCCGAGGTGAGCACCGCGCTGGAGCAGGCGCGGGCGCGCAACGCGGCGCTGGAGGCCGCGAGCGTCTCGCTGCCGCGGCGGACCTACCGGCGCCTCCGCGCCCGCCTCGACGCCCGCCGCGGGAGCTGAGATGGCGTCGTCCGGGGCACCGCGTGCGTTCCTGCACGTCGGCCTGCCCAAGACCGGCACGTCGTACCTGCAGAGCCTGGTGTGGGCCAACCTCGCCGAGCTCCGGCGGCAGGGCCTGGTCGTCGTACCCGACCCCGGAACGCCGGCGAGCGCCGAGAGCAGCGCTCGGCTGATGCACGCACTGCGGGGTCGGCTCGTGGCGGGTCACGACGACGCGACGTCCGCCGAGGTCCTCGACCGTTTCGCCGCGGAGGTCGCGGCGGCCGGAGACGCCGACGTGCTGCTCACGCAGGAGCAGCTCGCCGGGTGCCGGCGGCCGCAGGTCCGCACGCTGCTCGACCGCCTGGCCGGCCGCGAGGTCCACGTGGTGGTGACCGCGCGCGCGGTCTCGCGGCAGGTCCCGTCGGCCTGGCAGGAGCGGGTGAAGAGCCGGAGCACGATCTCCTACTCCGACTTCGTGCTGGCCGCGCGTGATCGCACGGAGGCCGCGCGTGGCTTCTGGCGCAACCAGGATCTCCTCGACGTGCTGGCCCGATGGGGTGAGGCCCTGCCGCCGGAGCAGGTCCACGTCGTGACCGTGCCCCTGAGTGGGGCCGGCCGGGACGAGCTCGCGCACCGCTACTGCGGCGTGCTCGGCGTCGACGCCGCCCGGCTCGAGCTCGAGCAGGCGCGGAGCAACAGCTCGCTCGGCTTCACGCAGGCCGAGTTGCTCCGCCGGGTCAACCTCGCGCTCGGTGAGCGGCTGCCGAAGCCACGGCTCGGCTACGCACGCGTGGCGCGGTGGTACCTCACCGAGAAGTTCCTGCTCCCCCAGGGCGGCCGGGCGCCGCTGCTCCCGCAGTCGGCGGAGGCCTGGTGCCGGGCGTTGTCGCAGGAGTGGATCGACGGCATCCGCCGGGCCGGGTACGCCGTGACCGGGGACCTGGCCGACCTGCTGCCCGACGCCGCGCACTTCTCCGCCGACCTGCCGGAGGCCGCCGAGACCGACCAGCTCGACGCCGCGGTGCGTGCGCTGGCCGACCTCCTGGTCGACCGGCACGAGGAGATCGGCCGGCTCGACGCCCTGCACGCGCACGTGCGGGAGCTCGAGTCCCAGCAGGCGCATCAGACCCAGCAGGGCGAGGTCAGTGCTCCCGCCACGGCTGCGTCTCGTCGAGGAAGGTGGCGAGCACGCGCTCCGTGGCGTGGCCGTCGTTGAGCCGGTTGAACCGCTCGTTGAACGCCCTCAGGTCCTCGGCGTACCGCCGGCCGACTCCCTCGTGATCGACCAGCAGGTCGGCGACCTCGCCGGTCGTGCGCGCCCACGGTCCGGGCGCCGACTCCTCGTAGGGGAACAGCGGCGCGCGCAGCCCGAAGTAGGAGTCGATGTCGGGCACGAAGAACACCATCGGCTTGCCGGTGATCGCCCAGTCGAAGCGGAGCGAGGAGTAGTCCAGCACGGCCACGTCGGCAGCCAGGGTGAGGTCGTTGATGTCGGGGTAGTCGGTGACGTCGACGACCGTGGCGGCCCGGTCGACCCGGTCGGCCTCGCGCTGGTTGTTGTTGTGGCCGCGGACGAGCACGACGTACTCGGGGCCGAGCCGGCGGGTGAGCTCGTCGAGGTCGAGGTCGTCGAAGCGGCGCGCGGCGTACACGCGGGTCGTGAGGGTGTCGCGGAACGTCGGTGCGTAGAGCACGACCGTGCGGTCCTCCGGTACGCCGATCCGGGCGAGCACGTCGCGCCGCACCTGCGCCGCGTCGGAGTTCACCAGCGGGTCGGTGCGCGGGTAGCCGGCGGCGAGCACCGCGCCGGTGTAGCCGTACTGCTCGCGGTAGTAGGCCTCGCACTCCTCGCTCGGCACCAGGATCAGGTCCCACTCGCCGCTGGCGCGGTTGGCGAAGTGCCGGACCTGCCCGGGCGGGAAGCCCTTGCTGCGCCAGAAGTCGCGGCCCATCGACTTGAACGGGTAGCCGTGGAAGGTCTGCAGGTAGGACTGCTCCGGGCGCACCCGCAGCCACGGGCCGAAGTCGATGTTGCGACAGAGGTAGCGGGCCGACGCCACCGCGTCGTACCACTCCGCGCTGTCCAGGAGCACCGCTCGCGCGCCGTCCGGGACCTGGACCGAGCGGTCCCGCACGCCCCAGATCCGCTCCAGGTCGGGGCGCGTCCGGGCGAGGTGTCGGTCGATCGCGAGTTGGCTGTCGGTGCAGGACTCGCCGAGGTAGCTGGCCAGCAGCACGCTGTCGGTCAGCGCGGGCGTGGCGCTGCGGTACGCCGCGTGCAGCCGGAACTGGTGGTACTTGCCGAGCTCGTCGTCGCGCAGCGGGGGTACGACGGCCAGCTGGAGCGTGTGCTGCCGGCCCAGGGTTGCGTCGACGCCCAGCTCCGTGGAGCGCAGCTGTAGTGGCAGCTCGCCGGCGAGCGCGGGCGCGGCGGTCGACACGTGACCGTCCAGCGTGAGCGCGTAGTCGCCGACCGGCGCGGGCCGCGGTGTCGAGCCGAACTCGGAGACGCGGGTGTCGAAGCACAGCACGTGCCCGGAGTCCTCGGGCTTCACGTCGATCAGGGTCAGCTGGAGCCGTGCGTTGCCGAGTCGTGCTCGGTCGGCGTGATCGGTGCCGCTGACCCGGAGGCGCAGCTCCCCGTCGCCGAGCTCGACGGAGTGCACCGTGAATCCCGGCTCCGGGGCGCGGGGCCGCGTGGTGCTGGCGCGCAGGCCGAATCCATGGGCGGGATCCCAGAAGCCCTCGAACCCGGCACCCGAGCCGGGCTGGTCGCCGGACGTGCCGGGCACCTGGTAGTGAAAGCCCCCGGTCGAGGTCAGCCCGTCGACGGTGAGGCTGCCCTCGAGGTGCCAGGGCTCGGTCGACTCCGCGAGGGCGGCGAACGGCACGTCGACCCGGAAGCCCCCCTGCGCGCAGCCGGCGTACGGCAGCTGGGCCCAGAGGTCCGCCTCGGGGATCGTGAGGTGCACCGGGGCCAGGTCGAGCGTCCGATCGCCGGATCGCAGGCTCAGCGAGAGTGCCGGTTCGTCGGGGATGTCCAGGCTGCGGTGGCGCATCCAGCCGGTGAGCGTGACGTGGTCCTCGCGCCAGGCGACCTTCTGCACCACGCCCTCGAAGTGCGCCTCGAGCGGCGCCATCCGGAGCAGGTGCGCCGGCAGGTCCCGCGCGAACATCCGGTCGGTGGGCAGGACGGCGACCAGGCGGCCGTCCTCCACCCTGGTCGGCGGCACCTGGTGCACCGACAGGAAGTAGTTGGTGGCGTCCTCGACGTCCTCCCAACGGCCCTCGGCGACCAGGTGGCCGCGGACCTTCGGGTAGACCCGGACGAGGTCCCACGCCCGCTCGGTGGCCCGGTCGCAGAAGGTCCGGTACGCCGCGCTCAGGACGTTGCGGTAGGCCTCGCCCGCGTCGAGGGCCTGGGCGGCGTACGGGGCGAAGTCGACCTCGAGGCATCGGGCGACCCACACGTCGTAGACGAAGTCCGAGGCCTCGCCCTGGAGCAGCTCGTGGGCCTCCTCCTTGACCGCGATCCGGTCCAGCAGGTTCTCGATGTTGGCCTTCTGCTGGCCGGTGGAGGTGTGGTCCTCGCGGATCCGCCAGTTGTAGGTGACCTTGCTGAGGATGTCGAACTTCCGTGCGCGCACGTATGCCGTGAGCATCGGCACGTGGTCCTCGTAGGCGATGTGCCCGCGGAAGCCGCCGACCTGGTCGCGCCAGAACTCCGTGCGGAACATCCGGTTGGCGCAGATGATGTCCTGCATCGCCGCCGGGAACTCGTCGAGGGTCGTGCCGATCCGGTCGGTCTGGTGGACGGTGCGCTGCCACGTCGTACGCATGAACTGGCTGTGCCGCAGCCGTCGCACGCTGCCCACGCAGAAGTCCGAGCCGGAGCGGCGCAGCGTCTCGACCATGTGCTCGAACGAACCGGGCGGGATGGTGTCGTCGGAGTCGATGAACGCGAGGAACTCGCCCTGCGCGTGCTGCACGCCCAGGTTGCGGGCGATGCCCTGCCCGGAGTTGATCTGCGTGAGCACCCGGACCCGCGGGTCTCGACGCTCGAACTCGCGCAGGATCGCCAGGGAGCCGTCGGTCGAGCCGTCGTCGACCGCGATCACCTCGAGGTTGTGCAGGCTCTGGGTGAGCACGGTGTCGAGCGTTTCCCGGACGTAGCCCTCGACGTTGTAGACCGGCATCACCACCGAGAGCACCGGCCGCAACGACCGCCGCTCCCAGGCCACCAGCGGCCGACCGGCGACCTTGCGCACGGCCCGCTTCGCGCGCCCACCCGCCTTGCGGCGAGCGAGACCGAACGCGCGCTGGGTCAGGCTCGGGGTCGCGGGCATGCGGGTGCGGGGCCTCTCTGGGGCGGGCGGTGGTCGGGACCCGGGTCAGTCTAGGAGACGTCAGGAGAGGTGGATCTCCCTCGGCGCCACCACCGCCGTTGCCTGCGCCAGGGGCTCAGGAGGACAAGGTCGATGCCAGGGAGCGCGGCCGTCAGGGCCGATGCCTCGGCTTCGGTGAGGTGGGCGCAGCATGAGGTTCCCTCGTCGGCGAGCTCCACCAGGGGCCGGCGGGCGTCGTCCCAGACGGTCGCGTCGTACGCATGAGCCGCGAAGGTGGTGAATGCGTCCCACGCCCCGGGGTCGTCGCTGCGGTGCAGGACACCGGTCGTGCGGTACTGGTCGTTCTCCGAGCGCTTCAGGGGTCTGTCCGCGGTCAATCGGTCGGCAGCCGCCTGGACATCGGTCGGCCAGGCGGCTCTCAGGGACAGGGGAAGGTCGCACTCGTAGCAGTCGGCGGAGCCAGCCAGCAGGTTGAGGATGACGCGGACGACGGTCGAGCGTTTTCGGACGTCAGTCGGGCGGTGTCGACGATGTAGGCGGTCCGTTCCTCGCTCATCGGGACAGCATGGCGGCTCGGTCAGTGTTCGTCGCGAGACCATGGGCTGGTGACTCTCGTCCCGTGCTCCGACGCCTCGGTGGTCGACTGGATCACCCGCAGCTCCTGGCCGTGGGACCGGCTGGTGACGTTCGGCCCGGAAGGGTTCGACGCCTACGCACGACTGCGGGTCATTCCCGACCCGGAGCACGAGGCCCGGGCGGAGGACCGCCCGGCTTTCGTCTGGCCGGCCGACCAAGCCTGGTGCCCCGCCTTCGATGTCGACCCGCACTGGGCAGGGGTGGGCAGCTCTGCTGCGGCGGTCGAGGCGCTGCTGGTCGAGCCGGGCCTCGACGTCGTGGTCGCAGATCCGCTGGTGAGGCAGCCGGCGTACTGAGGTCAGGCGGCGCCAATCGTGTGGAGGAATGGAGTGCCGGGATCGGGCGCGCCGGGCGGGTCGGGAGCGCGGCTGTGGTGCTGGCGTCGCGTGGGGTCGTACAGGTGGAGGATCCGGGTGCCGTCGGACCGGGTGATCAGGTGAGCGTCCCAGCCGGGGAGGTCCTTGGTGTAGTTGCAGGCCTCGCAGAGCCCGGTGCCGTTGGAGTAGCTGGTGCCCCCGCCGGTTCTCGACGGGCTGGCGTGGTCGGCGTGGCGGACGGGCGCGTCGCACCATGGGGTGGCGCACGTGTCGCTGGTCAGTACGAGCAGGTGGCGCAGCTGGCCGGTGAAGAGCCGGCGGCGAGAGTCCATCGCGACGAGGGCGCCACTGTCGGGGTGCGTGTACAGCCGCCGGACCCAGGCGTGCTCCGCGTCCCTGATGAAGCCTCGGGCGGTCTCGGCGGGGATGGTGCCGTAGCCGGTCACGTGCGCCGGCTCTGCTGACCCGCCGAGGAGGGCCCGGTCGGTCATCACCACGTTGATCTCGACCGGGGTGCCGGTGGCTTCTGCTTGTCCGGTGAGCCGAGCGACGAGCGTGTCGGCCATGATCTGGCCGCGGGTGCGGGCATCGCCGGTGGCCTTGAGCCGATCTGCCTCCTGTGCCAGGGCGGCATGGCAGGCCACGCCCTGGGCGACGGGCAGGAACCCCGTCAGGTAGGTCATGGTGTCGGGCGCCGGTCGGACGCTGACCCGCCGGTTGCCCTGCGCGCCGCGCACGCGACGTACCGCCGAGCCGGGGTCGAGCCGGTAGCCGATCCGGCGGGCTTGGTGCGCGATCTGCCGATCGCCCCAGCCGCCATCGGTGGCCCGCGGAACGACCTCCCGATCGACCTCGGCGCGATGCTCGCTGGTCAGCACCGCTGTCTCCCGGACTAGGAGGGTCGCCCGCCACTCTGGGAGCCGGCCGGTGGTGAGGGCGGCCAGCGTGTGTGGCATCTCCCGGGTCAGGGCCAGCGCCACCCCGAGGTGCCGGTTGCCCTGGTGCGGGGAGACCCGCCGCGCCAGGGCAACTTCCGCCCCGAGTCCGGCGCACCGCTTGCGGGCCGGGACGCCTTCGGCTGCCTCCCGACGCGCCCGCTCGGCGTACAAGTGCGCGGTCAAGCGCGCCTGGCCAGCGGCCGCTGCTGCCTTGAGCTCCTCGAGAGCCCGCACTGTCTCGAGCGTCTCGGCCTCGGACATGCCTTCACCGGTGACTTCGGCGATGTCGGCGCGCCAACGGCGGAGGACCTGCAGCGTTGGCTCTGCCCTCATCGCGACTCCCGCAATCGAATGTATGATCGATTATGACGGGAACGGGTCGCACTGTCAAGCCCGGCTGATTCGCTCGAACTCGAACCCCCGGGGCGGCGCCTCCGGTCAGATCGGCTCCGCCGTGCGCGCGGAACGCGGCATGAGAGTGGTTCGCGCGCGCAACGGTGCCGGTGCTCGGCGCGAAGGAGTGCTGCCGTGAGTGCTCGAACCGCCAACCATCGACCTGCGAGCGCTGTAGGGTCCGGCTGTTGACTCGGGGACTCTTGGACCCGTGTACGAGGGGGTCCGACGATGAACAGGTCTCGGCGGCGTCGCCAGCTGGTCGGCGTGCTCGCAGCCACGGGCACCCTCGTATCGGGGCTTTTGGCAGCGCCGCCTGGAGCCGCTGTCGCAGTCGCGAGCGCCGACGGGGGTCGGATCGTGTTCGTCCGCTATGACCCCGCCGCGCAGACCCGCAACCTCGTCGTCATGAACGCAGACGGCACCGACCAGACCGGGCTGACCAGTGCGGACGGGACCATTGCTCGCGTTCCGGCATGGGCTCCCGACGGATCGAGGATCGTCTTCGACCTGGGCAACATGCACAGCGGGGACACCTATCTGAACGTCATCAACGCTGACGGCACGGGTCTGAGGCAGGTCAGCTCCGATCCGACCGCTCAGGACGCGGCGTGGGCACCGAATGGGTCGACGATCGCGTTCGCGAAGGGTGTGTACGGCGACGGGACCTGGGGGATCTACACCGCCGGCGCCGATGGTGGTTCGGCGACGAGAGTGACCACTCAGGACCTCGACACTGACCCGGCGTGGTCGCCGGACGGGACCCAGATTGCGTTCTCCGGCTACGGGAGCGCCAACGCGAGAAGCATCTTCGTCGTCGATGTCGACGGCACACACCTGACTCGTCTGACCAACGACTTGCGCGGCAACGACAGTGACCCTGCGTGGTCGCCGGACGGGACGAAGATCCTCTTCACCAGTAACCGCGACGGTGACAACGAGATCTACGTGATGAACGCTGACGGAACTGGCCAGACCGACCTGAGCCAGAACGCCGCCAGCGACATGCAGCCGAGTTGGTCGCCGGACGGGTCGAAGATCGTGTTCGCCACCAGTCGCGATAGCACCGGCATCTACACGATGGATGCCGATGGCAGCAACCAGACGCCAGTGGCCGGCACGACCACGAACGACTACGCCCCGGCGTGGGGTCCCACCTATGTCCCTCCGCCCCCACCACCGCCCCCGACACCACTGACGTCTACACCTGGCGGGGTGGACCTCAGCTCGGCCACCGCTGCGGTCGGGGCGCCCCTGACCGCTGTTGTGTTGGGCAACTGGCAGGCCGGTGCGACGACTCTCAGGCCTCGGTTCCAGTGGTACGCGGCCTTGGGCCAGGACTGGACCCCGATCCCGGGCGCCTCGCTGGCCAGCTTCACGCCGACGCTCGCCCAATACGGCCAGTACCTTCGCGTGGACGTGACCGCAACAGCCCCGGCTGGATACCAGTCGCCGGCCGTGTTGGCTTCGTCCCCGGTCAGGGTGGGGCCCGGGACTCTGCTGACCGCACGACCCGTGATCCACGGCACGTTGCGGGTCGGCCACAGATTGCTCGTCTCCACGGGGACCTGGCATGCAGAGGCGTCCGTGGTCCCGCCCGGAGTTTTCAGGTACCGCTGGTACGTCGGTGGTCGGGTCGTTAGGGCTGCCACCGGCGCCTCCTTGAGACTGACTCCTGCGATGGTCGGTCGGCGGGTCCGCGTGAAGGTCTCCGGTCGGCTTCCTGGGTACACCCCGGCATCTGCGTACAGCAGGATGAGCCGGGTCGTCCGACGGTAGAGCGTCGGTTGGATCGCGCCTCTTCACAGCCGGTTCCTAGCACGCCGTGGGAAGCCAGCGAGCCCGTCATGACTGAGCTGTCAGTGTGGATCCGTTCCCGAGGCGTCCAGCACAAAGCGGTTATCCGACGGTGATGTCCCTCAGCCTCGAGACGCCCTACTCGCGGCAGATGAGTGCGCTGGAGTTCGGTCAGGCGCGTCAAGGTTCCGTCATGCTGTGTCGCGTGCACCTCACTGGCATCACTAAGACCGTCGGCTGGGGACTGATGTCGGTATCAGCCGCCGCAGGTGTCACGGCTGCGATCTCTAGCGCTTGGGTCTTCGTGGGCACGGGAGTCGCAGGCATTGCTGCCGCATCCGTGCCCGTTTCAGTGGCTCGCACAATCGGTCAAGCGGCTCCGGACCGGCATGAGATCCTCCACCGCCCGCGAACGCTGAGGCTCTTCGCTCTTCTCTACGCCACGGCGCTCACGTGCATCATCGTGACCGTTGCCGGGCTAACTCAATCCTGAACGTCGTTCGACGGGTCACTGTCGTCGTGGTCGGGCTGCCACATCGGCGGAAGTCCTTGCACCTTGAAGTTGGTCGGCCTGCCTTCTCGGAACACGGCACGGAAGGCCAGAAAGGCGACCACAGAACCGAACGCAAGAAGGACCAGAATCGTCGTCACCGCGATCGGCATGAGTCCATCGTGCCCCACCATCTGCCCACGCGCTCATCGGCAGATCCGGTCGTCTCCATGAGCCCGACCTGAACCTAGGCGAGCGTCTGTACGTACCTCCCGATAGACGGACTCCCCTGCGCGCGGAAGGAGCAGACCATGCGCAGAACCACCATCGCAGTTGCCTTCGCTGCGGCGCTCATTGTGGCCGGTGCCACCCCGGCACTCGCCGCGGCCAACCCCAGCGGAACCGGCCTGCCCAGCCAGGACTGCGCAGACCTGGGGACCTTCCCCGGCCACACGACCAGCTCACCTGGCTCGCCCTTCAACGAGGGTGTCGGTACCGGCGGCCTGCACTACACCGAGACGTCGCAGTACGACGTCGCCTGCTTCCAGGTCGGCCAGCACTGAACCCTGCGGCCAGGGCCCGGATCATCGCCGCACCCGGGGGTCGGCATGCTGGACCCCATGCCCTACTTCGAGCGTCTCGACGACCACCGCTTCCTGGCCACCGACGAAGTGAGCGGGGCCTGGCGCGTCGAGGATCAGCACATCGCGCCGGCGCTCGGGCTGCTGGCGCACGCCGTCGAGGTGGACCGGGACCAGCGCCGATCCGACGGCTTGCAGATCGGGCGGCTGTCCTACGACATCCTCGGCACGGTGCCGGTCGAGGTCGTCGAGCTGGAGGTGCGGGTGGTCCGGGCCGGGCGGACGATCGAGCTGGTCGAGGCGTCGCTGCGCCACCAGGACCGCGACATCGTGCTGCTGCGGGCGTGGCTGATGCAGCCGGGGGAGAACCGGCACGTGGCCGGCACGCCGCTACCGCCGATGCCGGCGCCGGCCGACCTCGAGCCCTGGGACCCGACCACCGTGTGGCCGGGCGGGTTCATCGCCTCCGCAGAGGTACGCCGCGACGAGGACGAGCCCGGCCGCGCACGGTTCTGGGTGCGGAGCCGGACGACGCTGCTCGACGACGAACCGGTCAGCGACCTCGCGCGCTTCGCCGGCCTGCTCGACATTGCCAACGGCATGACGGTCCGAGCCGAGCCGACCGAGGTCGCCTTCCCGAACGTCGACCTCACGGCGCACTTCTTCGAGCAGCCGCAGGGTGAGTGGGTCGGGTTCGACACCTCGGTGTCGTTCGGTGCCGGCGGGCTGGGCCTCACGTCGAGCGTGATCCACGACGAGCGCGGCCCGGTCGGCACGCTCGCCCAGACGCTGACCGTCCGACCGGGCTGAGGTCAGACCTCGCTCAGCGGGTCGTCGCGCCGGATGTCCACGATCAGGCCGGTCTGCTCGCTCAGCAGCACGTCGATCGACCGCACCGCCACCTCGCGCGACTCCAGCAGCGTGCCGGGCGGCTCCTCCCCGAAGGCCTTCGTCCGCATCGGCGTGCCGGTGCGCTCGGGATTGATGCAGTTGACGCGCACCCCGTCGGCCGACCACTCGTCGGCGAGCGCCTGGGTCAGGTTGACCAGGGCCGCCTTCGCGGAGGAGTACAGGCTGTAGCCGCTACGACCACGGGTGTAGGAGCTGGACGTGAAGTTCAGCAGCGACCCGTGGGTGCGCTGCAGGTGCGGGAAGAACTCCTGAGCGATCATCACCGGCGCCAGGTAGTTGATCTCGGTGGCGGCGTACACGGTCTCCTCGGAGGTCTCCACGAGCAGACCGCGCGGCAGCACGGCCGCGGAGTTCTCGACGTGGTCGATCCGGTCGGTGGAGGCCAGCACCGTGCGGATCGCCTCCTGCAGGTCCGCCCGCCGGTCCACGTGGGTGTTGGTCGTCGAGCGGCTGAAGCTGAAGACGGTGGCGCCGTGGTCGCGGGCGAACGTCGCGATGTCCGCGCCGATGCCGTAGCTGCCGCCGAACACCACGAGCGTCTTGCCGGTGAGCGCCTCGCGGTAGGCCTCCTCCGAGCGCGCCGGCGGCAGGTTGCTCGTGGTCAGCTGGAACAGCTTGTCGGCGAGGTAGACGTCGATCGGGTCGGTCACCTTCATGTTCCGCTCCTCGCCGGCCACGACCCAGATCGGTACGTCGGGCAGGTACCGGAGCACGACCGTGCAGTCGTCGGTGGCCTGGAAGTGCGGGTCGTCGGCCGCGACCGCGTACGCCTTGCGGATCACGCCGGCGCGGAACGCCTGCGGGGTCTGCCCGCGGCGCAGGTTCGCGCGCGGGGGGATGTTGCGGATCACGTTGTCCTCGTCGACCTCGATGATCGTGTCGGCCGAGGGGATCGCCACGTCGACGGCATCGTAGGAGTCCAGTGCCTCGAAGCAGTCGGTGATGATCCGGGCGCTCACCAGGGGGCGCACGGCGTCGTGGAAGAGCACCTTCGTGTCGTCCTCCGCGATCGCGTCCAGCGCCCGCAGCGTGGTGCCGTTGCGTGTCTCCGCCCCCTCGAGCACCTGGGTGACCTTGGTGTAGCCGCCGTTGCGGACGATCGCGTGGACCGCGTCGAGGTGGCCCTGCGCCATCATCACGATCACCTCGTCGACCATCGGGTGGGCGTCGAAGGTGGCCAGGGTGTGCTCGAGGATGGTGTGCCCGGCGACCTTGATCAGCTGCTTCGGGATGTCCAGCCCGACGCGCGTGCCGACGCCGCCGGCCAGGATCACCGCCACGCGTGGGGTCGTCATCGCTTCTCCTTCTGCTCCGGACGCTTGCGCGCCCGAGCCTGACGCACTCGCTGCCCGAGCGCGAATCGGAGCGATCGCAGCACGCCCAGCCCCTCGAGCTCGCGGATCCGCTCCTCCTCCGCTCGCGTGGTCTCGGACCATTGCCGGGCGTAGCGGACGGCGTGCTCGTGACCGGCGGTGGCGATGCTCTGGACGACGGCCAGATCCTCCGGTGCAAGCCGGCCGCGCAGGTCGATCAGGTCCAGCTCGGCAAGGAAGCGGTGGTAGTAGTCCAGCGTGTAGTGCACGTAGAACGGACCCCACGGGTGGCCCGCGTCGGTCAGGTAGCCCTCGTCGCGCAGGTCGATCGAGTCCCAGCCGTACGTCGACGTCGCGTGGTCGTCGAGCCGGCGCCACAGCGCGTTCGCCAGCGGTACGTCGATCCGCACACCCGACTTGTACGACCGCAGCGGCACCGGCCGTTCGCTGCCCGGCGGCACCAGCTCGTCGGTGTTGAACCCGCAGTGCACGACCACGCGCGTGTCCGGGCAGTGCTCGGCGACGTACGCCGCGAACCGGTCCAGCGCCTCGGTCCACAGCTCGACGTACCGCTCGGCGTCGTCGAAGATCCGGATCCGCTCGAAGCCGTTGCTCGCGACCAGGTCTCGGTAGAAGTCGGTGTGGTGGGTCTTCCAGCGGTTGTTGGTGACGTAGCGGCCGTCGGTCAGCCGCAGCACGCCGAAGTGGATGTCGGCGAAGAAGTCGAGGACGAGGTAGTCCGGTGGCTCCTCGGCGAGCAGCTGCAGGAACTCGCGGCTGAAGTCGGAGCGGATGTTCCACAGGTCGTAGTCGCTCATCACCTTCGTCGGCGTGAACGTCGCCTCGACCGGCGGCGACATCATGGTGATCACCGACGTCTGGCTGGCGGCGTACGGAACCCGGTAGCGGGACTTGTAGTCGGGGTTGAAGCGCGAGTTGAAGCTGTCGCGGGTCGTGCAGCTGCCGAACACGGCGACGGTGCGTGGCTCGGTCACCGGGCCAGCATAGGGAGCGCGTGCTCCGGTATCCTCGGGTCGCCCTGTCCGCAGGAGATTGGTGGTCGCGTGACGCCTCGGTTCTCGATCGTCACCGCGGTCTACGACGTGGAACGGTTCCTCGGCGCCTTCATCGACGCTGTCGAGGCGCAGACCTTCCCGGCGGAGCGGTTCGAGGTCGTCGCCGTGGACGACGGCTCGACCGACGCGACGCCGCAGCTGCTCGCCGCCTGGGCCGAGCGGCGACCCGGGCTGGTGCGGGTGGTCACGCAAGAGAACGGTGGTCAGGCGAGCGCGCGCAACCGCGGGCTGGAGCACGCCCGCGGTGAGTGGGTCACCTTCGCCGACCCCGACGACGTGATCGAACCCGGTTACCTCGCCGAGGTCGACCGATTCCTGACCGAGCACCCCGAGACCGGCATGGTGGCCTGCAACCTGCTGTTCCTGCAGGATGCCACCGGCGAGCTGGAGGACACCCACCCGCTGAAGCACCGGTTCCGCGGCCAGGCGCGCCTGCGCGACCTCGACGACCATCCCGGGTTCTTCTTCGTCAGCGCGCCGGTCGCGTTCTTCCGTCGGGACCTGGTGGAGGCCGAGGGGCTGCGCTTCGACCCCGAGATCCGGCCGAACTTCGAGGACGGTCACTTCAGTGCGCGCTACCTGCTCGCGCTGGACCGGCCGCTGGTCGGCTTCGTGCCGGCTGCCCGGTACCACTACCGCAAGCGCGCCGACGTGAGCTCGACGCTGGCCCGGAGCAAGTCGGGGCCGGACCGCTACACCCGCGTGCTGCGCCACGGCTACCTCGACGTGCTCGAGCGCGCGTCCGCGGGCGGCCGACCCGTGCCCCAGTGGCTCCAGAACGTCATCCTCTACGAGCTGTCCTGGATCCTCAGTGTGCAGCACCAGGCCGCCGGGCTGGCGTCCCGCCCGGAGGTGGTCGACGAGTTCGAGGCGCTGATGACCGAGTTGCTCGGCCACCTCGACCCGGCCGTGATCGAGGGCACCCCCGTGGCGCGGCTCAAGCGCCTGTACCGCGAGATGCTGCTGCACTCCTGGCAGCCGGAGCCGTGGTGCCAGGAGTTCGCGCTGCTGACCCGCTTCGACGAGGACCAGGACCTCGTGCAGGTGGTCTACCGCTACACCAGGCGGGCGCCCGAGGAGCAGATCCTCTCCGACGGCGTACCGGTGGTGCCGGCGCACGCGAAGATCCGCGACCACCAGGTGCTCGGTCGCACGGTGATGTACGAGCGGATCCTGTGGCTGCCCGCCGCTGGCGCGCTGCGGATCCGGCTCGACGGTCGCGACGTCGCGCTCGAGCTCGACCAGCCCCGGCGCACGTCGTACGTCGCGAACCCGCCGGCGATCCGTCGCCGGCTCGGCCACGTCGGCCCGCGCGAGAAGCGCACCGTGGCCGAGGAGGCGCCGAAGCGGCCCACCCTGGTCGAGCGGCTGGCCACGTCAGACCGCGCGCGGAAGCGGTACGGCGAGGCGTGGCTGCTCATGGACCGGCTGCACGACGCCGACGACAACGGCCAGCGGCTCTTCGAGTACCTCCGCGCCGAGCGGCCCGAGATCGACGCGTGGTTCACGGTGAAGAAGGGCACGCCGGCCTGGCGGCAGCTGCGCAAGCGGTTCGGCCGGCGCGTGGTCGCGCACGGGTCGCTGCGCTGGACAGTGCTGGCCCTGAACGCCCGCCACCTGCTGTCCTCGCACGCCGACCTCCCCGTGATCGCGCCGCGCGAGCTCGAAGAGCTCAGCCTGCGCCCGCGGTGGCGCTACACGTTCCTCCAGCACGGCGTGATCAAGGACGACCTCTCCACCTGGCTCAACGTGAAGCCGATCGACCTCTTCGTGACCAGCACCCACGACGAGTACCACTCGATCGCCGACGACCACACCGGC
>DATAKN010000101.1:0-4430 GCA_036261595.1 Marmoricola sp. | reverse complement strand
CCGCACCGGATCGCGACCCGACATCCGCGTCCCCTTCACCCGGGTCGCCCTGACCAACGGGGAGACGTTCGACCGGTACGCCACCGCGGGGCCTGGCAGCGACCCGGAGGTCGGCCTGCCGCCCCTGCGCGCCGACTGGATCGCCGAGCGCGGCGACACCGAGGAGTACGCCGGCCGGGAGACCCAGCTGCTCGACAACGGGAAGGGTGCGCTCCGGCGGGGCGAGGCGCGCGACCAGTGGCGCGGCACGCGGCCCCGGCCGCGCCGCGGCACCGGCACGGTCACCCAGATGCACTACGCCCGGCAGGGCGTCGTGACGCCGGAGATGGAGTACGTCGCGATCCGCGAGAGCTGCGACGTCGAGCTGGTCCGCGCGGAGGTGGCGGCCGGGCGCGCGATCATCCCCGCCAACCTCAACCACCCCGAGGCCGAGCCGATGATCATCGGCAAGCGCTTCCTGGTGAAGGTCAACGCCAATATCGGCAACTCTGCGGTGACGAGTTCGATCGCCGAGGAGGTCGACAAGATGACCTGGGCGGTGACCTGGGGTGCCGACACCGTGATGGACCTGTCCACCGGCGACGACATCCACACCACCCGCGAGTGGATCGTGCGCAACTCCCCGGTTCCGATCGGCACCGTCCCGATCTACCAGGCCCTGGAGAAGGTCGACGGCGACGCGTCCCGGATGACGTGGGAGATCTACCGCGACACCGTGATCGAGCAGTGCGAGCAGGGCGTCGACTACATGACCGTGCACGCCGGCGTACTGCTTCGCTACGTCCCGCTCACGGCCCAGCGGATCACCGGGATCGTCTCGCGTGGCGGCGCGATCATGGCCGGCTGGTGCCTGGCACACCACCAGGAGAACTTCCTCTACACCCACTTCGACGAGCTGTGTGAGATCTTCGCGCGCTACGACGTGTCGTTCTCGCTCGGTGACGGGCTGCGCCCCGGGTGCACCGCGGACGCGAACGACGAGGCCCAACTCTCCGAGCTGCGCACGCTGGCCGAGCTCACCCAGCGGGCCTGGGAGCACGACGTACAGGTGATGGTCGAGGGCCCCGGCCACGTGCCGCTGAACCTCGTCGAGGAGAACGTCGTGCTCCAGCAGGACTGGTGCCACGGGGCGCCGTTCTACACCCTCGGCCCGCTGGCCACCGACATCGCTCCGGGCTACGACCACATCACCTCGGCGATCGGCGCGGCCGCGATCGCCATGCACGGCACCGCGATGCTCTGCTACGTCACTCCCAAGGAGCACCTGGGCCTGCCGAACCGCGACGACGTCAAGACCGGCGTGATCACCTACAAGCTCTCCGCCCATGCCGCGGACATCGCGAAGGGTCACCCGGGCGCGCGTGACTGGGACGACGCACTGTCGAAGGCGCGCTTCGAGTTCCGGTGGCGTGACCAGTTCGCGCTGTCGTTGGACCCGCACACGGCGGAGTCCTTCCACGACGAGACCCTGCCGGCCGAGGCGAGCAAGACCGCGCACTTCTGCTCGATGTGCGGTCCCAAGTTCTGCTCCATGCGGATCAGTCAGGACGTCCGCGACTACGTGGACTCCGGCATGGCGGAGAAGTCCAGTCAGTTCGTGGAGCTGGGCTCGTCGATCTACGTCGAGGAACCTGCCTAGACTCGCGCCCCATGACCTGGAACCGCCCGGTACCCCTCCTCGGTGATCAGACCTCGGCGGCCGAGCGGGCCGCCGAGGTCGAGGGCTGGGCCTTTCCGCAGACCGCCCGGAAGACGTTCTACGACGTCGTCGCTGCCCGTCGAGACGTACGCCGCTTCCGGCCCGACCCCGTCGACGCGGAGACGGTGCATCGGGTGCTGGCGGCTGCACACATGGCGCCCTCGGTCGGGCACAGCCAGCCCTGGCGGTTCATCGTGGTCTCCGATCCGGCCACCCGGGACCGGGCCGCCCGCATGGCCGACGAGCAGCGGCTGCGTCAGGCCCGCCAGATGGACCCCGAGGCGGGCCGGCGGTTGCTCGACCTGCAGCTCGAAGGCATCCGCGAGGCTCCGCTCGGCGTGGTTGTTGCCTGCGACCGGCGTACGGCGGCTGCGGGGGTGCTCGGCCGGGCGACCTTCCCCGATGCCGATGTGTGGTCGTGCGCATGCGCCATCCAGAACCTCTGGCTGGCCGCGCGCGCCGAGGGCCTGGGCGTCGGCTGGGTCACCCTCTTCGAGCAGAAGGACCTCGAGGGTCTGGTCGGCGTGCCTGACGGAGTGGTCACGCTGGGCTGGCTCTGCCTGGGGTGGCCCGACGAGCGGCCGCCGGCCCCGGGACTGGAGCGGGCAGGCTGGTCGCGGCGTCAGCCGGTCGAGGACGTGATCTTCGCCGAGCGGTGGAGCGTGACCACGCCAGCACCGCCCTCGCACCTGCGGGCCCCGCAGAACGACGCCGTGGTGGGAGCGCGGGACCAGGCCGACGTACTGCTCTCGCCGCCGGGATCCCTCGGCCTGCTGGACCGCTACGTCGACCGGGTCGAGGCCGCGATGCAGGGACGCGCGCACCACACCCCGACCGGCCGGTTGCTGCTGGTGGCCGGACGGCACCCGGTGACCGCCCACGGCGTCTCCGCCTACCGCGACTCCGTGACTGAGGACGTGCTTGCGGCTAGCGACGTCGGGGAGTCCGCCGGTGCGGTCGCCGCGGCAGCCGCCGGCCTCGACTTCGAGGTGTTCGACGCGGGTTCGGCGACCGGTGACCTCGTGACAACCGACGCCCTCACCGCCCAACAGGTCACAAGCCTGATCGAGCGTGGCCGACGACTCGGGGCAGATGCAGGACAGGAGCACCGTCTGGTGGCCCTCGGAGAGGTCGGCATCGGTAACACCACCGTGGCCGCGGCTCTTGCAGCGGCGCTGCTCGACCTATCCGCCGCCGAGGTGGTGGGTCTCGGGGCAGGCGCGGACACCACGATGGTGCGGCGCAAGACCGAAGTCGTGGAGGCCGCGGTGGCGCGGATGCGTGCAGGGAGCGGAGAGGACCAGCTCCTCCCTGAGCAGGTGCTGGCCGCCGTCGGCGGACCGGAGTTCTGCGTCCTCGCCGGCGCCGTGCTCGGCGCCGCGTCGACCGGAGCGGTCAGCGTCCTGGATGGCCTCGCCACGAGCGTCGCGGCGCTGGTCGCCGTGCGCATCGAGCCCGGTGCTGCGGCGTACCTCGTCGCCGGTCAGCGCAGCCGAGAACTCGCGCACGCCGCCGTTCTGGAGCACCTCGGGCTGGAGCCGTTGCTGGACCTGCGACTGCGGGCCGGTGAAGGAGTCGGCGCCACGCTGGCCTGCGGCATAATTATGAGTGGTCTCAAGCTCCGCCGAGGGATCGGCCGCACGGCGCCATGACGGAGCCGTTGCTCGTGCGGCACGGGGAGTCGACCTGGAACGCGGCCGGGCGTTTGCAGGGCCAGACGGCTTGGCCAGCGCTCACCGATCGCGGTCGACGCCAGGCCGCCGCGGTCGCTGCTCGGCTCCTCGCCCACAACCCGCGAAGGCTTGTCACCTCCGACCTCGTCCGGGCTACCCAGTCCGCCGAGATCATCGGGCAAGTCCTGGGACTTGATCTAGAGGCGAATGCGCTGTTGCGCGAACGTCACTATGGTGTCTGGCAGCGCACAGATGTCGCGGAGGCTGCACGGCTGGCCCGCTCTCTGGCCGACCATCAGCGGATTCCCGGTGGCGAATCTCTCAGCGACGTGCGTCACCGCTGGAGGACCCTGACCGCTGAACTTCGCGGTTCGCGAGGTCCGGTGGTCTTGGTGACCCACGGCAACATCATTGCCGAAGCCGTTGGGCGGCCCATCCCGGCAAACGGCTCGGTGAGCAAGATCCGGCTCGTGTAAGAACCGGCAGTCCCGCGTGGTGTGGCCCTGTCACAGCACTGGGAACGCCCGCGGCTTCGTGGAGGCTCTGGTCTGCCACGGTCGGGGAAGTGGGCCGATGACGCGTTCGTGTGTGGCAAATATGTGGCAGGACGACCAGTCGCGACCGGCGCCGACCGACGACGACCAGCGCCTTTGTGCAGGTCAGCCGCACAATGCCAACGATGACCAGCGACGGCCGCTGAGCGTGCCGCGGTTCCCCTGGTACTACTGACCCGGCCCCACCGGCTCCGGCAGGAGAGCCGCAGTGGTCGCCTCCGGCGCGGTGCTCCTGAGCTGGTGGCCGGCAGCCGCCAGCATCCAGATCAGGAAGCTTCCGATGAGGAGGCGCTGACTGATCCCGAAGTGAGCCTGCCCCAGGATCGGGACGAGGAAGAATGCGGCGACGCCGGTCGTGGTCAGGACGGCGGTGGGGAGGGCGAAGCCGTGCCAGTGGGGTTCGCGCCGGAACCGCCAGGAGCTCGCGGCCATGACGACGAGCATCGCGACGAAGGTGGTGATGCCGGCGGCGTTGTGGATCTGCCCGTGCGTGGTGGTCGGAGC
>DATAKN010000100.1:0-17809 GCA_036261595.1 Marmoricola sp. | reverse complement strand
CCCGGCGACCGCCTTGTCGCGCTGGAACGGCTCGCAGGCGCCGCTGCGCTTGAGCACGGTCAGCTGCATCTGCTCGACCGTGGTGAACCGCTTCTCGCACTCCGGGCAGGTCCGCCGGCGCCGGATCGAGGTGCCGTCCTCAGCAACCCGGGAGTCGAGGACCCGGGTGTCGGTGCTGCGGCAGAACGGACAATGCATCGCGGGCCTCCTCTCCGGAGCCTCGTAGGTAGAACCTGTGGATCGAACTGTGGATTCCGCCGGTAGAACCGGGGTTCGCTGTGCGTAAGTCGGAGGTTCTGTGGAACTAGATGTGGAAAACCACAACCGTGTAACTACTAGATGTAGGGGTTACCGTACGCCGGGGTCGGGACCCGCGCAACAACAATGGCGAGATAGCCGAAGTCTTCCTCCGACCACCGACAAATCCGCAGGTCAGGGCGTACTTAGCTGCCGGCAAACGGCGTGTCGCGGCGCGTTCACCGGCCGTTCTGAGGCCCGTCGGCGGCCGGTCCACCGGTTGTTCGATACTGCCCGCGGCGACTGTGGACGTCAGCGAGAATGACCGGCGTGGGCAAGCACTCGGGAGTACCGGCCGAACCTCGGCCGCTCCCCCGGCGACGGCTGCTCGGCCTTGCCCTGGGGATCACGCTGACCCTGGTCGCCTGGGGGTTCCTGGTGAAGGCCGCGATCGACTTCGGGGCCGATGCCCGCAACGGCGAGACGGTCTCGTGGGCGTTCCTGGCGCTGGCCACGATCGGGGCGACCGCGTGCCTGTTCGTCACGCTGATCCTGGGCACGAAGATCGCGAACACGCTGCGCGGCGAGACGGCCGCGCGGGCCGTCGTACCGGGTGGTCGGCGGGCTGCCCGCTGAGTTGTCAACTAGTCAGATCGGGCCATGGCGCTTCGTCCGAGGGATGGGTTGGCTGTCCTCAGTGCGTCTGACGACGTCCGGGGGTTGGCCGACCGGGCCCTGAGGAAGTCACCGCGGTGACCGATCCACGGCCCGGTCGGTGTCATCCCGAGTAGCCCTCGACCTCACTGGCGGGCCGCACCGCAGCGGTCGCCGGATCGCCGCCGCTGTCGCGCAGCGCTTGGCGCTGGCGCAGCAGGTCCCAGCACTGGTCGATCTGCACCTCGAGGTCACGCAGCAGCGCCTGCTCGTCGGCCCGGTCGATCTCGCCGGCCTGGAGCTGAGCGCGCAGCTCGCGCTCCTGGGCAACCAGGTCCGAGATCTGCGCGTGGATCTCCTCGTCAGTGGTCATGGCGTCGAGTATTCACTGCGGCGCTCGGACGGAGAAGAGTCAGACGCGGGTGACGTCGCCGTTGCCCGACATGATCGGCACGGACGTGTGCGTCTGCTGCGCCGCCTCGGCCTCCTTGGCCAGGAACGACCCGAGCTCGCCGATCGTGCTCATCAGCGGTGCGGGGAAGACCACGGTGGTGTTCTTGTCCACGCCGAGCTCCACCAGGGTCTGCAGGTTGCGCAGCTGCAGCGCCAGCGGGTGCTCCATCATCGTGTCGGACGCCTCGCCCAGCGCAGCGGCGGCCAGGGCCTCACCCTCGGCGGCGATGATCTTCGCCCGCTTCTCGCGCTCGGCTTCGGCCTGGCGCGCCATCGCCCGCTTCATGCTCTCCGGAAGCTGGATGTCCTTGAGCTCGACCAGCGTGACCTCGACGCCCCACTCGACGGTGGTCACGTCGAGGATCTGGCGGATGTCGAGGTTGATCCGGTCGGTCTCCGCGAGGGTCTCGTCAAGCGTGTGCTGGCCGACCACCTTGCGCAGCGTGGTCTGCGCGATCTGGTCGATGGCCGCGCGGACGTTCTCGATCGCGACCACCGACTTCACCGCGTCCACCACCCGGTAGTACGCGACCGCGGAGACGTCCACGCTGACGTTGTCGCGCGTGATGATGCCCTGGGACTGGATCGGCATCGTCACCACACGCAGCGACACGTGGTGCAGGACGTCGACGATCGGGATGATCAGCCGCAGCCCGGGCTGGCGTACGCCGATGACCCGGCCCAGCCGGAACACCACGCCCTGCTCGTACTGCTTGACGATCTTGATCGCCATGATTGCGATGACCAGCAGCACCAGGAGCACGACGAGCAGAGTGCCCACCAGAGTCGACATGACGCCCACCTTCCAGCCGTCCGGAAAGGATCCGGAGTGGAGGCTTGGCGGGCGGTTCTGCTCCCACGCTACGCCCCGGGTCGGCTTGCTCCACGGGCCTTTCGTCCCGGGTTGGAGCCGGTCGGCGGGGCCCTTGTCCACACCCGCGGACTCGAGGTGTAGCGCTCGAGCGCGGCGGGTAGGACACTGACGCGGTCTTCCTGTCTCGGGTCGGAAGGAGTCGCCCATGACGCGTCGGCTCATCGGTGTGGTGGTGCTGCTGGTTGCCCTCGCGGGCTGCGGCGGCGACCCGAAGTCCGAACCACCCCCGTCGCCCTCGCCCTCCACCACGCCGGTCAGTACGACGCCCTCGGCGCCGGCCATGCCGGACGCGGCGAAGGAGAACACCAAGGCCGGCGCGATCGCCTTCGTGCGGCATTACGTGGAGTTGATCAACTACGCGCAGGCCACGGGGGATACATCGGCGCTAGCAGCGGTTGAGGACACAGGGTGCGCTTCTTGCGCGAGAGGACGCAAATACCTCGACAGGGTTTATCGAGGTGGCGGTCACGTTGCGGGCGGCACATGGACGATTCGAACGGCACAAGCCAAGTCATCCGGCGAGAACTGGGCGGTCACGGTAGTCGGCGACTTCGCGCCTTCAGACGTCTTCCTCGCAGCAAACGCGACGCCCAAACACGCGGATGGTGGGCCGACTCTCACAAACTTCGTGGTGTGGAACGACGGCAATTGGAAGGTCCGGAAATGGTTCTCTGGTTAGCCAGGATCCTCCTGACAAGCTGCTTGACGGGGGCTTCGGCGCTGATGATCGCCGCCCCTGCTGCGGCCAGTTGCGGGCAGAGCACAGACGTCAAAGCCGAAACGAACGGCTACTACGCCCAATCTGAAAGCGCGCCATGCAGCGACCCGGGGACGGAGTACGCGAGCGAGGCATCAGCCACCAGCGGCTACTACACCGACTTCCGCAGTAAGCCGGTGTGCTTCATCCGCAGCGACATCGGCAATCAGTCGGGCGGGTGCCCGGCGTCAGCACCGGACATCTGCCAGCCGGGCGAGACCTTGTACGAGCAGCAGGGGCTGCACGACGGCCAATGGGAATCGCTCGGCAACTACTGCAAGAACGACACGACGGGTGCCGTCGCGGTTGCCCAGGTCACTCCCGACCTCGTCGCCCGCGCCTTCCAGAGCATCCCCCTCCCCGCCTTGCGCGCAAAGACCCAACCCGCGGACAAGACGCTGATCAACTTCGACACGATCTTCTACGTCGACGCGGCGCCCCTGCACCGGACGCTCACGCTGCTCGGGCAACGAGTGGAGCTCGAGATCACGCCGAGCACGTTCCGGTGGGTGCACGGCGACGGGACGACGGCGGTGACGCAGACGCCGGGGGCGGCGTACCCGGCGAAGGACGTCGTGTATCGCTACCAGCACGCGCACGTCACCGTGCGACACCACGTCGAGATCGTGTGGACCGCGCGCTGGAGCCTCAACGGCGGCCCGTTCCAGGACGTCGCCGGCACGGTCACCACCGTCGGCCCGGACACACCGCTCCAGATCGCGGAGGCCACCCCGGCGCTGTCCGGCTACGGCCACTGAATCCACGGGGCACTAGATTCCACCCGTGCCCCGATTCCTCTCCCCCACCCAGCTCAAGCTCGCGTACGCCGGGCTGGCGCTCGCCGACACCTGGCTCGCCGGCTCCGCGGACCCCAAGGCGCACAAGGCGCGCATGTTCACCAAGCCGCTGCTGATGCCGACCCTGATGGCCTCCCTGGCCACCGACCCGAAGGCTGCGAGCTCGCCGTTGCGCACCACCACGCTGCTGGCGCAGGCCGGCGGCTGGGGTGGCGACCTCGCGCTGATGGGGCACGGCACCAAGCCGTTCGCGATCGGCAGCGGATCGTTCGCGCTGGGGCACGCGGCGTACATCACGGGGTTCCTGCGGCACCGGGGCAAGCGGCCGCAGCCGGGGCCGAAGGCAGTTGCCGCGCTGTGGGCGGCGAGCACACCGGGCATGGCGTTCGGCGCCTACCGGGAGGACAAGGTGCTGGCGCCCGCGATCGCGGGCTACTCCGCGATGCTCGCGGGCACGGTGGCGGCCGCCACCCAGCTGGACCCCGCCCTGCCGAAGTCGGCCCGTCGAGCCACGCTGCTCGGCGCTGGACTCTTCATGCTGTCCGACTCCGTGCTCGGCACGCGGAAGTTCCTCTGGAAGAAAGCGCCGGCCAGGGTCGAGTCGGTGGTGATGGCGACATACACCGCCGCGCAGTTCCTGTTGAGCGAAGGGGCCGCGCGGGCCGGGCGGTAGTCATCGGCGGGCAGGGACAGAACGAGGGCGGGGCCGAAGCCCCGCCCTGTCCTCTTCCCACACACAGCCGGCGACCGGGGTCGAGTCGGTCGCCGGACGACTGGGTCACTTCGCGGGGATCGCCAGCTTCTGGCCGACCTGCAGGCCGCCGCCGGGGAGGGAGTTGAGCTGCTGGATCTCGTGGACCATCTCGCGGACCTTGCCCGGCTCGGAGATCTTGCCGGCGATGCCGTACAGCGTGTCGCCCTCCTGAACCTCGACGATCCGGACCGGGTCGGGCGTGCCCGCGTCGTGGGTCGCGGTGGCCCAGCCGCCGAGGCCGACCATGACGACGAAGGCGACGGCGAGGAACAGCAGCACGAACACGATGCGGCCGCGGCGGGTGAGGCGCACGGTCGAGGCCCGGGTTTCGACGCGCTCCACCACGGTGCGGTGGGCGGGACGACGGGCCGGTCGGAAGGCCGGGGAGATGCTCAGCGTGCTCATGGTCTACCTCCTGGGGAAGTCCGGCCCGTGTGGCCGGAAGGTCGGTGTGACCCCTCGTGGTGCAACGTCGGTGTCGAGTCGATGTCTATCGCCGGCCACCGACAGAACTGCCGGGGAACCGCTCAGACGTTCGATCGAACACACGTACGACGATAGAACGCATGTTCGAGCCGCGCAAGAACATATGTTCGAAGTCGCAAAGATCCGCGATTCGTGGCCCGAAACCGACCAATTTCAACCAATTCACAGGTCTTCCCATGGCGCCGAAGCTGGTCTAGGTTGGCTGTGATCCAGACCACAGACGCCTTCTCGGCGGCGACAGGAACGGAGGCTCCGACGATGTCGTGGACGACCCTCCTGCGCCGGTCCGGATTCGGCTCACCCCCGCAGACGTGAGCGTTCGGCGCTGCGCGGGCGTACGCCGATCCGCGCAGCGCCGAGCCGCTCACCCCACTGCGCTCAGGCTTGCCCCGGGTGCACCAAACCGGTCTCGTAGGCCACCACGACGGCTTGCGCCCGGTCGCGGATCGCCAGCTTGGCCTTGATCCGGTTGACGTGGGTCTTCACCGTGGTCTCGGCCACGACGAGGGTCTCGGCGATCTCGGAGTTCGAGCGGCCCCGGCCGATCAGTTCCAGCACCTCCCGCTCCCGATCGGTGAGCAGCTCCAGGACCGGGGCACTGTCGGGCTGCGGCGGCCGGCTGAGGAACCGCTCGATCAGCCGGCGGGTGATCGTGGGAGCCAGCAGCGCCTCGCCGGCGTGCACGCATCGGACGGCCTCGATCAGCCGCTCCGGCGGTGCGGTCTTCAGCAGGAACCCGCTGGCCCCGGCGACGAGGGCGCGGTAGAGGTACTCGTCGGAGTCGAACGTGGTGAGCACCAGAACCCGCAGACCCTCCGGCGACGACGCCGTGAGCCGTTGGGTCGCCTCGAGCCCGTCCACGCGCGGCATCCGGATGTCCATGAGCACCACGTCGGGAACGAGCTCGCGGGCCAGCGACAGCGCCGCCTCACCGTCCTCCGCCTCGCCGACGACCTCGATGTCGGGCGCGGACTCGAGCACCATGCGGAGACCCGCCCGCACGAGCCCCTGGTCGTCGGCCACCAGCACCCGGATCATGCCTCGACCTCGATCGGCAGGCGGGCCCGGACGGAGAACCCACCGCCGGCCGAGGCGCCCACGTCGAGCGTCCCGCCGTACATCGCCACGCGCTCACGCATGCCGATCAGGCCGTGGCCGGTGCCGGGACCTCGCAGCGACGTCCCGTCGCCGGTGTCGGAGATCTCGGCCACCAGTGCTCCGCGTCGGTAGTCGAGCAGGACGGTCGCCCGGGCAGCGCCCGCATGCTTGCGCACATTGGTGAGCGCCTCCTGGACGATGCGGTAGACCGTCAGCCCGAGCGCCGGCGGCACGGGTTGGGTCGACCCCTCGATCCGCAGGTCCACCGGAAGGCCGGCGCGGCGCGCGTCCTCCACCAGGGCGGCCAGGTCGTCGAGGCCCGGCTGAGGCGCAAGCCCGATCTCCTCGCCGCCCTCGCGCAGCATCGAGACCAGACGGGCCATCTCCGCGATCGCCTGTCGGCCCGTCGTCTGCACCGCGTGCAGGGCAGCGACCGCGGACTCGGGATCGCGCTCGAGCACGCGCTCGGCAGCGCCGGCCTGCACCACCATCACGCCGACCGAGTGCGCCACCACGTCGTGCAGCTCACGGGCGATCCGGGTCCGCTCCGCCTCGGCAGCGCGGCGCAGGTCGTCCTCGCGACGCAGCTCGACCTCGTCGGCGCGCTCCTGCATGGCGTCCGCGTGCCGGGTGCGATAGGCGACCGTGCGGGCCACCATGAACGTGCCGATCGCGAAGACCATCGCGAACGTGAAGTTGGCCAGACCCTTGTCCTGGGCGACCGTCTCGACGGCGACCGCGACGACCATCATCGCCAGGCCGGCGAGCCCGCGGCCCAGCGAGCCGTGGGCCACCAGTGCGTAGATCACGATCGCCGAAGCGAGCAGGGGCACGAGCGGCTGCTCCAACGGGACTCCCGCCAGGGCTTCGACCACCTGGAGCACCGCGACAGCACCGACTGCGAGGAGCGGTCGCTGGTGGCGCCACCAGAGCGCGGCGGCGAGCCCGAGCTCGACGATCAGTGCCACGGCTTCCGGCCTGATCGCCGTGTTCGCGAGCACCTCGACGACCGCGACCGCGGCGACCGCTCCCGGCACGAGCGCATCGCGCCACGGGGGGAGCCGCTCGACCATGCGGACAAGGTACGGCGCGCCGCCACCACGCACGTCGGCTTTCGGGTGGACCGAGGCATCCACCCGAGGGTGGAGACGTCGTCGGAGGCGTCGTACCGGGGCCGGGCGAAGACCGAACCTGGCGACGACGCGCGCACCCCGCCGCGATTCCTAGCGTCGGCACCGCAGCATCCGACTGAGAGGAACACCGACATGCGCACACCCCTCGCCGGCTTGGCCGGTCTCGTCGCCCTGGCGGCACCGGCCATGGTGGCCCTGCCGAGCCAGGCCGCCGCACCAGCGGAGTCCTGGGTGATGACCTCGCCCACCGTCCACAGCGTCGAGCACCCGATCCGGATCACGGCCGTCGGGCCGATCAGCGGCTCCGGTGTCCTGACCCAGACCGAGGAGCAGACTCCGACCGGGGAGGTCGTGCACTTCACCTGGCACTTCCAGACGGGCACGGTCACCGGCGACGCCGTCGAGGAGTACGGCATCACCTTCGACCCCACGGCCTGCACGGCCAAGGCGACCAGCACGGGCACCTGGACCCTGACCGGTGGCACCGGCAGCTACACCGGAGCCAGCGGGCACGGCACGTTCCACGGCCACGCGACGCTGGTCGGTTCACGCGACTCCCGCGGTCAGTGCCTCGGCCCCGAGACCAACGTCGAGCCCAAGGTCGCGATCGCCGTCCTGAAGGGCACCGGAGAGGCGGACAAGTCATGAGTACGTCGGCCACCCCGACCAAGGTCGGCGGACTGCGCCTGCCCGAGGACGCGCGGATCGCGGCGCTGGTCGGCTTCACGCTCGGCGCCATCGGCGTCGTACTTGCGAACACTGACGTGCGCGCCGGCCAGAACGGTGGCGTGGGTCCGATGATCATCGGCATCGTGCTCAGCGCTGCGGCCGCGCTGGCCATCGGAATCCTCGTGTTCTCCCGGGCCCGGCACTTCGAGCGTCCGGCGATCGTGCTGGCCGTCCTCGCGCTGCTCACCGTGGTGGCGTTCTGGTCGGGGCTGCCGTTCGTCCTCGGCGCGCACGCGGTGACCCTCGCTCGCCGCGGCTCCGGGCGTCTCGCGGTCTCGGCGCAACTTCTCGGGGCGCTCGCGGTCGTGGCCGCGGTGGTCGCCAGTGTCGTGGACCGGTTCTGAGGGCGTACCGAGCCCAGCGTGTCGGGAGTGGCGACCGGTCGCCGCTCCCGACACGCCGTTCGAACATGTGTTTGAACTCCGGTCGGTGATGGGTCTACCGTCGCCCCATGGCCTCCGACCGCACCCGCCCCGGTTCCGCCGCCCGCACCCAGCGCGGCAACGTCAGCGAGCTCCCCGACGCGCCTCCTGACGCGACCGGCCTGACTCCGCGACAGCAGCGCATCCTCAACGTGCTGCGCGAGGCGATCGAGCAACGCGGCTACCCGCCCAGCATCCGTGAGATCGGCGACCTGGTCGGCCTGGCCAGCTCCTCCAGCGTGGCCCACCAGCTGCGCGTGCTGGAGCAGAAGGGCTTCATCAGGCGCGACCCGAATCGGCCCCGCGCGCTCGAGGTGTTCATCCCCGAGCTGATGGCCGCGCGCCGGGCGATCGCCAGCGCCGACGACCAGGGCGTCGACCCGACCGGCATCGGCGACCTCGTGCCGGAGGCGACGCACGTGCCGCTGGTCGGCCGGATCGCGGCTGGTGGCCCGATCCTGGCCGAGGAGCGCGTCGAGGAGATCTTCCCGCTGCCCAAGACCCTCGTCGGCGAAGGCACGCTGTTCCTCCTGGAGGTGGCCGGCGACTCGATGATCGACGCCGCGATCTGCAACGGCGACTACGTGGTGGTCCGGCAGGAGCAGACCGCACGCGACGGCGAGATCGTCGCGGCCCTGATCGACGGGGAGGCCACCGTCAAGACCCTCAAGCGCAAGGACGGCCACGTCTGGCTGATGCCGCACAACGACGCCTACGAGCCGATCAACGGCGACGAAGCGAGCATCCTCGGTGTGGTGACGGCGGTGCTGCGCAAGGTCTGAGGCGCGCGAGACCTCGAGGCGACGTGGGACGGCGGGCCCGGTGCTGGTGCACCGGGCCCGCCGTGCTGTGCAGCCGGGCCGGTCCTAGGCCGCGGGCTGCTCGGCCGGACTCTGGCCGCCCGGGCCGTCGCCGTCGTGGTCGGCCCCCATCGCGGGCATCGACTCGGTGCCGGTGATCGTGAAGGCCTTGCCGACCTCCACCGTCACCGGCGTGCCGTGGTCGAGGAGGTGCGCCTCATAGACCCCGTCGGAATCGGTCTCGACCCGCTGGATGGTGGCGTTCGGGTACGTCGCCTTCACCGCCGCGGTCACCTTCGCCAAGGTGTCACCGGTGAGCAGCTTCTCGTCGCTGCGCATGGGCTTGGTCGGGTCAGTGTTCCCGTTCGGCACACCCCGTGGGGTGCCCGACTGGGTCGCGGCGTACGACGACGTACTGGTCTGAGAGGCATCGTCCGCGGCGTTCGCCGAGACCGTGCCCATCAGCACCCCTCCGGCGATCGCGCCGGCCAGGCCGGTCGAGACGAGCAGTGCGGTGGTCTTCTTCTGCATGTTCTCTCCTTGTCGGTCGGCGGCCAGCGTCGCCACGGGCGCTGTGCGGGACGGGCTCCGGCGCTGGCAGGGCGCTGTGACTTGCTGTGGGTGGCCCGCGAAAACGAGAGGCGGTGGGCCGACACGGCGACATATGTTCGCGGCGTGACCTCGGAGCTCGCACCACCCGCCGCGTTGACCCGCCGAGGCATCCCGATCGATCCGACCCTGCGCATCCTGGCGCTCGGCACGCTGGTCAACCGTGCCTCGGGTGGAGCGGTGTTCACGACGTTCGCGCTCTACTTCACCCGGCACGTCGGTCTGCGTCCGGCCCAAGTGGGTCTCGCCCTGTCGATCGCCGCCGCGGCCGGCGCGGTGGCGCAGGTGCCCGGCGGCCACCTCGGGGACGTCCGCGGCCCACGCGAGGTGATGCGCGAGCTCACCGTGCTGACCGGCGTCGCCACGGCGGGACTCGTGCTGGCCCACAGCTTCTGGGCCCTGGTGGTGGTCGCGTCGCTGGTGACGGCCTCGCAGATGGCCGCCAACTCGGTGCGCAACGGCTACATCGCCCGGATCGCGGTCGGCGGCCAAGGGGTGCGGTTCAAGGCCTACTTGCGGGCGGTCACCAACATCGCGATGACCTTCGGCGCGCTCGTCGGCGGCATCGCGCTGTGGATCGACCGGCCGTGGGCCTTCGTCGCGGTGTTCCTCCTCGACGCCGCGACGTCGGTCGCGACCGGGCTGCTGTTCCACCGGCTCCCCCAGCTGCCGGCTGCCCCGGCGCGCGCGGAGGGAGAGCCGCGGCTGGGCGTCGTACGCGACCTGCCGTACGTCGCCGTCACCCTGCTCACCAGCGTGGTGTTCATGCACTTCGTCGTGCTCGAGATCGGCATCCCGCTGTGGATCAGCGAGCACACGACCGCGCCGACGGCCATGGTGGCGATCCTGCTCGGGGTCAACACGGTTGCGGTCGCGCTGTTCCAGGTCCGGCTCAGTCGCGGCGCCGACAGCGTGACCAGCGGGGCCAGCGCCGTGGCGCGCGGCGGGGCCTGGATCGCCGCAGCGTTCGTGCTGATCGGCCTGACCGACGGCGTCGCCCGTGCGGTCGCGGTCCCGCTGCTGCTGCTCGCCGGCTGCGTCCACGTCGTCGGCGAGATGGTCTCGAGCAGCGGCCAGTGGGGCGTGGCGATGGGCCTCGCACCCGTGGAACGACAGGGGGTCTACCAGGGCTTCGGCGGCCTCGCGTTCAGCCTCTCCCGCGTCGCCGCCCCGACCCTGATCACCACCCTGTGCATCGGGTGGGGTCGGCCGGGCTGGTTCGTGCTGGGCGGGCTGATCCTCCTCGCCGCCGTACTGATGAAGCCGGTCAGCGCCTGGGGCCTGGCCACGCGGGAGAAGTACGGCGCCGCAACCGCCTCGGGATAGTCCCTCACGTCTGGCACTCCTTGGAGGCGCCGAGGGGTGCCGAACGTGAGGGACTATCCCGCCCTAGGGTGGGGTTGTGGAGGGGCGGGGAGAGGTGGTCGTGGTCGGCGGGATGAACGTCGACACGCTGGCGCGGATCAGTGCGGAGACCGTGCCGGGGAGCAGCAACCCGGGGCGGACGAGTACGGCGCACGGTGGGGTGGGCCGCAACGTCGCGGAGAATCTCGCACGGCTGGGCAGCCCGGTGCGCCTGATCGGGGTCGTGGGCGAGGACGCGCAGGGGGCAGACCTGCTGGCCGCGCTCCGGCTGCTCGACGTCGACTGCTCCGGCGTACGCCGGTCCGCGGACTGCTCGACCGGCACCTACACCGCCGTGCTCGACCACGACGGCGGCCTGGTGATCGGGGTCGCCGACATGGCCGCGACCGAGAGCCTGCGGCCCGAGCACATCGCCGACAGCGCCCTGCGTGGCGCGAGCTGGCTGGTGCTCGACGGCAACCTGCGCACCGACACGATCGCGCGCTGCCTGGCGTTGGCCGACCAGCACGACGTCCCGGTCGTGCTCGACCCCGTCGGCGTCACCAAGGCTGCCCGGCTCGGCCGGCTGCCCGGGCTGCACACCTTCACCCCCAACCACGACGAGCTGCTTGCCTGGGCCGGCACCGAGGACGTCGAGGAAGCCCGCGCCCGGGCCCATGCCCAAGGCATCGAGGTGGTCTGGCTGCGCGAGGGCGCGGAGGGCAGCACCCTGCACACCGGCGACGGCACCGTGACCACGCTGCGGCTGCCACCGGCCCCGGTGGTCGACGTCACCGGCGCCGGCGACGCGATGCTCGCGGCGTACGTCCACCGGCTCCGGGCCGGCGACCCGGTCGTGCAGGCCGGCTGGTTCGCGACCGCCGCCGCCTGGCTCACTGTCGGCTCGCCGACCACCGTGCGACACGACCTGACCGAGGACCTCGTCCGCGCCACCCTGGAGGACTTCCGATGACCACCCTGCAGCTGACCGACGAGGTGCGCACCGCGCTGGCCGAGGGCCGGCCCGTGGTGGCCCTGGAGAGCACGATCATCAGCCATGGCATGCCCTACCCCGACAACGTCGCGATGGCCCGCGAGGTCGAGCAGATCATCCGCGACCACGACGTCACCCCGGCGACGATCGCGGTCCTCGACGGCGTACCCCGCATCGGCCTGGACGAGGCCGCGCTCGAGCTGCTCGGCGAGGGACAGCAGACGATCCGCAAGGTCAGCATCCGCGACCTGCCGTACGTCGTCGCTCGCCGCGAGCACGGCGCGACCACCGTCGCCGCCACCATGCGCCTGGCGTCCCTGGTCGGCATCCGGGTGTTCACCACCGGCGGCCTCGGCGGTGTCCATCGTGGCGCCACGACCACGATGGACGTCAGTGCGGACCTCACCGAGCTCTCGCTGACGAGCGTCACCGTGATCTCCGCCGGGGTGAAGTCGATCCTCGACATCGGCCTGACCCTGGAGCGGCTCGAGACCCTCGGTGTGCCCGTGCTCGGCTACCGGACCGACGACTTCCCCGCGTTCTACACCCGCACCAGCGGGTACGCCGTGCCGCTGCGCGTGGACTCGCCCGCCGAGGTCGCGGCGCTGATGCGGGCGAAGGACGAGCTGGGCATCGCGGGCGGGATCTGCCTGGCCAACCCGATCCCGGCCGAGGACGAGATCCCCCACGAGCAGATCGACGCGATCATCGACCAGGCCCTGGCCGACATGGGCGCACGGGGCATCACCGGCAAGGACGCGACGCCGTACCTGCTGGGTCGCATCGTCGAGATCACGGGAGGGGCCTCGCTGACCGCCAACATCGCGCTGGTGAAGCACAACGCCCATCTCGGTGCGGAGGTGGCGGCGGCGGTCGCCGCACCCTGACCAGCCGGCCTTTTTGGAACTTATGTCCGTTTTGCCTGCTTTGAGGCAGAATATGTCGCATGCGACTCGGACTCCGGAGCGCGGCGGTTCTCGCCGGCGCGCTCGCCCTCCTCGGACCCGGCACCCAGGCGATGGCAGACAACAGCCCCGGCCCCGTGCCCCACGCCCGCCTGCTCGACCGCGCGGGCCACGGCACAGCGGTGGTCAAGGCCCTCGGCGACAAGCTCTCCGCCGCCGCGGCCACCAACCACCTGAGCACCACCCGACTGGCCAGCATCCTCGAGTCCGACCACACCGCGTGGCTCGGCCAGGACGGGCACATGTTCTACAAGGAGGCGACGGCGGAGGCCGCGGCCGCCACCCAGACCGCGACCGCCACTGCGACCACGACGTCGTTGACGGCCAGCCAGGTCTTCTCGCTGCACAGCCTGCCGTCCTCGACGCGCAAGGTCTTCCTCGACTTCGACGGCGCCTACGTGGGCGGCACCTACTGGAACACCTCGTCGCTGGCGATGCCGTCGCGGTTCTACACCGGGTTCAGCCTCGACAGCGACCCGACCACGTTCAACCCCGACGAGCTCGCCTTCATCCAGCAGGTCTGGCAGATCGTCGCGGAGAAGTACGCGCCGTTCGACGTCGACATCACCACCGAGGACCCGGGCGATGCGGGCTACAACCGCTCCAGCTCGACGGACACCACGTACGGTGACCACGTCCTGATCACCGACGACGCCGGCGCGGTCCAGTCGGCGTGTGGCGGCGGGTGCAGCGGCATCGCGCTGGTCGGCACCTTCGCGAGCGTCGACCCCGGCACCATGGAGCCCGCCTGGGTGTTCTCCTCCCAGACCTGGGGATCGGCCGTGCTCACGGCCCACACCGTGGCCCACGAGGTGGGTCACACCTTCGGTCTCCACCACGACGGGCAGAACACCTCCAACGGCACGCAGGAGTACTACGCCGGGCAGGCGAACTGGTTCCCGATCATGGGCAGCAGCATCAACGCGGTCGGTCAGTTCAGCAAGGGCGAGTACGCCAACGCGACCAACACCGAGGACGACCTGGGGATCATCGCGAGGGGCGCACCGTTGCGCGCCGACGACTACAGCGACGTGATGATGCTCGCCCAGCCGCTCGCCACGGGCACCCTCATCGACGGCGTGATCAGCAGCAGCAGCGACCGGGACGTGTTCGCGGTGAACCACGACTGCACGACGAACCTCACCGCACGGGCGACCGGTGTCGGGGCTGGCGCGAGCCTGGACATGAGCGTCACCGTGCTCGACGCCAACGGCAACCAGGTCGCCTACGACGACCCGACGTCCGGTCAGAGCATCCTCACCAAGCCGTACACGCCGACCGGGATGAACGCGAGCGCGACCGTGACGTCGGCACCGAGCGGCCTGTACTACGTGCGCATCCAGGGAGTCGGTAAGGGCGACCCGGTGACCAACGGGTACTCCGCCTACGGCAGCGTGGGTGAGTACCAGCTCGCCGTCAGCACCTGCGACGGCACCCTCCCGCCTTCGACGATGCCCACACCCAACACCGGCACGGCGACACCGACCCCGCCGACCGTGACCGCTCCCTCCGCGCCCGGTGTCGGCAAGGCGTCGTCGGGACGACGCGGCCACAAGGCCACCGCGGTGGCACGGTGGAGCACACCTGTGAGCAACGGGGGCGCCGCGATCATCGGCTACCGGGTGCTGGCCGAGCGGATCGGTCGCGGCGGTCGCGCGATCCACGTGCGAGCCTCGAACGTGGTCGGGGCCGGGACGCACGCGCTCACCATGCGACTGCCCAAGGGCCGCTACCGCTTCCGGATCGTGGCCTACAACCAGGCGGGCGCCTCGCCGTACTCGGCAGCTTCGCGGGCCGTCATCGCCCGCTGAGCTCACTGTCCGCTGAGCCGGCTCAACGCCTTGCGGACGACGTCGGGGTCGGTCGTGGCCCACATCGGCGGCAGGCTGGCGCGCAGGAAGCCGCCGTACCGGGCGGTGACCAGCCGCGGATCGAGTACGGCGACGACCCCGCGATCGGTCGTCGTCCGGATCAACCGGCCGGCACCCTGAGCCAGCAGGAGCGCGGCGTGCGTCGCGGCCACCGACATGAAGCCGTTCGCGCCGGCCTTGTCCGCGGCCCGCTGGCGCGCCGACATCAGCGGGTCGTCCGGCCGCGGGAACGGGATCCGGTCGATCAGCACCAGCTGACAGGTGTCCCCCGGCACGTCCATGCCCTGCCACAGGCTCAGCGTGCCGAACAGGCAGGTGTGCGGGTCCTGGACGAACTGGCGGGCCAGCTCGGGCAGCTGCGCATCGCCCTGGGCCAACGTGGTCAGGTGCGGCAGCCGGGCCCGGACCTCCTCGGCCGCCGCCTCCGCGGCCCGGCGGCTGGAGAACAGTCCGAGCGTGCGGCCGTCGGCGGCATCGACGAGGTCCACGATCTCGTCGAGCTGGGCCTGCTGGAGGCCGTCGCGACCGGGCGGGGGCAGGTGGCGGGCGACGTACAGGATCGCCTGCTGGGCGTAGTCGAAGGGTGAGCCCACGTCGATGCCCTGCCAGGAGCCGCCCTCGGCGGCCGGGTCCAGCCCGACGGTGCGGGCCACCGCGCCGAAGTCGCCGCCGAGCATGAGCGTGGCCGAGGTGAGCACCGCGGTCTTCTCCGCCAGCAGCCGCTCGCGCATCGGCCCGGCGACCTCGAGCGGGGCGATGCACAACTGGTTGCCGCCGCGCCGGGCCTCGCGCTCGGCGACCCAGAGCACGTCGTACTCCGAGCCGGCCGTCATCCGCTCCGCTGTCTTGAACAGCTCCTGGGCCCAGCCCTTGGCCTGCGTCGCACCGGCATCCGCGGCGGATCCTGAGGCGGCCGACCCGTCCTTGGGGAAGGCACTCACCAGCGCCCGGGCGGCATCTCGGACGAGCACGAGGGCGTCGGCCAGCTCGGTCGGTACGACGTCGAGCCGGCCCGGCGGTGCCGCGTCGAGGGCGTCACGCAGCGCCTCGGCCGCGTCGGCGAGATCGTCGGCCTCCGAACCGTCGACGTGACGCTGGGACCGCCGGGCGGTGCGCTCGACGTCCGGGACCGAGAGCTCGTCCGTGGCCGCCTGCGTGACCCGCGCGGTCAGCTCGTGGGCCTCGTCGATCACGACCACGTCGTACTCGGGGATCATCGGGATGCCTTCGATCGCGTCGATCGCGAGCAGCGAGTGGTTGGTGACGACGAGGTGCGACCGGGCCGCCTTGTCCTTGGCCCGCTCGGCGAAGCACTCCGCGCCGTAGGGGCACCGGGTGGCACCGAGGCACTCGCGGTGGCTGACGCTGACCTGGCGCCAGATCCGGTCGGTGTGCCGGGGCGCGCGGTCGCGCTCGCCGGTGCCGCCGGCCTCGGCCTCCTCCTCGACCCACTCGCGCAGGGCCACCACCTCGGCGCCGGTCGAGCCGACCTCGGGAAGCTCGAGCACACCCTGGTCGTCGGGCACGCCCTCGCGGACCCGGTGCAGGCAGGCATAGTTCGACCGGCCCTTGAGGACGGCGTACGTCGCATCCTGGCCGAGCACGTCGGCCGCGGCCTCGACCAGTGCCGGGATGTCGCGCTCGACGAGCTGGTGCTGCAGCGCCAGAGTCGCGGTCGCGACCACGACTCGCTCGCCGTGCAGCAGGGCGGGCACGAGGTAGCCCAGCGACTTGCCCGTGCCGGTGCCGGCCTGGACCAGGAGGTGCTGGCCGGACTCCATCGCCTCGGCCACCGCCTCGGCCATGCGCACCTGACCTTGCCGCTCCTGGCCGCCGAGCGCCTCGACGGCGGCCGACAGCACGGCGCGCACGGTGGGCGCGTCGACCACGGCTGGCTCGTCAGGCACCGGGTCACCCTATGCCCGGGCGCAGACAGGATCAGCGAGGTGCCGCCGAGACGGCAGTACGTCAAGGCCAGGCGGCGCCGAGACGTCAGTTCTCACCGGCCGGAGGGCGTCGAGACGTCACCTCTTCCGGCCTGCTGGGCCGATCACGCGACGCCTCGACGTAATGGGTGGGTGAGGAAGTGACGGCTCGGCGTACGGTCAGGGCTGGGCCGGAGGTTCCTCGTTCGCACCGACGGGCGGCTCGACGGCCGGCGGCGGCGCGGTCGGAGGTACGGCGGGCGCGGCCGGCGTCACCGGGGGCGCGACCGGGGCGGCGGGGGCCGACGTACCGAAGTCGACCCGGGGCGCGACGTCCGCGCCGGCAGGGGCCTCGTAGAACTCCCGGGCCTTCACCCCGGCCATGCCGACGAACAGCATCCACGGGATCGTGCCGACGAGCTTGTTCAGCGTCGCCACCGCGTCGTTGTAGTACTGCCGGGCGAAGGAGATCTGGTTCTCGGTGTCGGCGAGCTGCTTCTGCAGGTCGAGGAAGTTCGTGTTCGCCTTGAGGTCGGGGTAGTTCTCCGCCACCGCGTTGACCCGCACCAGCGCCTGCTGGAGGGCCGCGTCGGCAGCAGCCTTGGCGGGTACGTCGTCACCCTTCGCCGCGGCCTGGACCCCGGCCCGGGCAGCGGTGACCTCCTCGAAGACGCCCTTCTCGTGCGCGGCGTACCCCTTGACGGTCTCGACCAGGTTCGGGATCAGGTCGGCGCGCCGCGTGAGCTGCACGTCGATGCCGCCGAGTGCCTCCTGCGCGGCGATGTCGGAGCGGCGCAGCTTGTTGAAGCCGACCACCACGAAGCCGACCAGCAGTGCCAGGACGACGATCACGATCAGTGCGATGAGCATGAGCCACCTCTTTCCGCGAGGACGTGGAGCCATTGAA
>DATAKN010000099.1:0-3457 GCA_036261595.1 Marmoricola sp. | reverse complement strand
GTCCCACGACCTTCCGCGCTGCCGCGCCTGCTCTGCTCACCAGAGATCGCTTACCGGTCGTTGCCATGAGTGCCGCGCCCCCATCGGGCTGAGAAGTTGTGAGGACACCAGAGTGCACCCGGGCCTCATCGTGGGCGCGAGAATATGTGCAACCGGGTGGCCCTTCAAGACGCCATCCCGGGTCGGCGCGAATGTTCCTGCGGCGTCGTGGCCGCTCCTCGGCTCTGGCACACTGGTCCTGCTGCACGACAACGATGGGACCAGTAGCCCGTCGTACGGCCAGGAGCGACCCGGGGGCGGTGCGAGCCCGGGGGCACGACGACGAGGTGAACATCAGCCCGGAGTCGCCGGAAGAAACGCCGCCGCACGCCAGCGGCAGCGGACTAGACCCGGCAGCGGCAAGCGATGAAGAGGGTCGGCACAGCCGGCCAAGGAGGGTGGTACCGCGGGAACCATGAGGTTCTCGTCCCTTCGTTCGACGGTTTCGACAGACTCAACCACCGACGACGAAGGACTCCCCGTGAACCAGTACCGCCCCGTCCCGCCCCAGGTGGACCTGCCGGCGCTCGAGCGCGAGGTCCTGGCGCTCTGGGAGCGCCAGGACACCTTCGCCCGGTCGGTGGAGCTCACCCGTGACGGTGAGCCGTGGACCTTCTACGAGGGGCCGCCGACCGCCAACGGCATGCCGGGCACCCACCACGTCGAGGCGCGGGTGTTCAAGGACGTGTTCCCGCGGTTCCAGACCATGCGCGGCCGGTACGTCGCCCGCAAGGGCGGCTGGGACTGCCACGGGCTGCCCGTCGAGCTCGCTGTGGAGAAGGAGCTCGGTTTCTCCGGCAAGGCCGACATCGAGGCGTTCGGCATCGCCGAGTTCAACGAGCGCTGCCGGGAGTCGGTGCTGCGGCACGTCGACGCGTTCGAGCAGATGACCGAGCGGATGGGCTACTGGGTCGACACCGAGGACCCCTACCGCACGATGGACCCGTCCTACGTCGAGTCGGTCTGGTGGGCGCTGCAGCAGATCCACCGCAACGGCCTGCTGGTCGAGGACTACCGGGTGGCGCCCTACTGCCCGCGCTGCGGCACCGGACTGTCCGACCACGAGCTCGCCCAGGGCTACGAGACGGTCACCGACCCGTCGGTCTACGTGCGCTTCCCGCTCACCAGCGGTCCGTACGCCGACAGGGCAGCGCTGCTGATCTGGACGACCACACCCTGGACGCTGGTCTCCAACGCGCTCGTCGCCGTGCACCCGGACTTCACCTACGTCGCGGCCACGCGCGGCGACGAGACGCTGATCGTGGCGGAGTCCCTCGCCGCGTCGGTCCTCGGCGACGGGTGGGAGCTCGGCGACCGGTTCGCCGGCACCGACATGGTGGGCTGGACCTACCAGCGGCCGTTCGACTTCCTGGAATGGCCCGCCGGACCCCATGGACGCAGTGCACACTTCGTGGTGGCCGAGGGCTACGTCACGGCCGAGGACGGCACCGGCCTGGTGCACCAGGCGCCGGCCTTCGGTGAGGACGACTTCCTGTCCTGCCGTCGCAACGACGTCGCGATGGTGAACCCGATCGACCCCACGGGCCACTTCGAGGCAGGTCTGCCCCTGGTCGGTGGCCAGTTCTTCCGGCACGCGAACACCGACCTGGTGGCCGACCTGCAGGCCCGGGGGCTGCTGTTCCGGCACCTGGCGTACGAGCACAGCTACCCGCACTGCTGGCGCTGCCACACCGCGCTGCTCTACTACGCCCAGCCGTCCTGGTACGTCCGCACGACGGAGGTCAAGGACGCCCTGTTGCGGGAGAACGAGCAGACGCACTGGCACCCCGAGACGATCCAGTGGGGCCGCTACGGCGACTGGCTGAACAACAACATCGACTGGGCGCTGTCGCGCAGCCGCTACTGGGGCACCCCCCTGCCGATCTGGCGGTGCCCCGAGGGGCACCAGACCTGCGTGGGATCGCTCGCCGAGCTGAGCGACCTGACCGGCACCGACCAGTCCGGTCTGGACCCGCACCGTCCCTTCGTCGACGAGATCACGTTCGCCTGCCCCACCGAGGGTTGCAGTGCCGAGGCACGTCGCGTGCCCGAGGTCATCGACGCCTGGTTCGACTCCGGCTCGATGCCGTTCGCGCAGTGGGGCTACCCCCACGTCCCCGGCTCGAAGGAGCGGTTCGAGGCGGCGTACCCGGCGGACTTCATCTGCGAGGCGATCGACCAGACCCGCGGTTGGTTCTACACGCTGATGGCGATCGGCACGCTGGTCTTCGACCAGTCGTCGTACGTCAACGTGCTCTGCCTGGGGCACATCCTGGCCGAGGACGGCCGCAAGATGAGCAAGCACCTGGGCAACATCCTCGAGCCGATCCCGCTGATGGACGAGCACGGCGCCGACGCGGTGCGCTGGTTCATGGCCTGCTCGGGCTCGCCGTGGGTCGCACGCCGGGTCGGCCACGCCTCCATCCAGGAGACGGTCCGCAAGGTGCTGCTGACCTACTGGAACTCCGTGGCGTTCCAGGTGCTCTACGCCCGTACTGCCGGCTGGGCGCCCGGTTCCCCCGACGCCGCGGTCGCCCCGCCCGTCCCCGAGCGCCCAGTGCTCGACCGCTGGCTGCACGCCGAGACCGCCCGTCTCGTGCTGGAGGTCACCGAGGCCTACGAGCGCTTCGACACCCAGCGGATCGGCAGTCTGCTCGGCCAGTTCGTCGACGACCTGTCCAACTGGTACGTACGCCGGTCGCGGCGCCGGTTCTGGGACGGCGACCCCGCGGCGCTGCAGACCCTGCACGACGCCCTGGTCACGCTGACCCAGCTGATGGCGCCGATGGTCCCCTTCATCACCGAGCGGGTGTGGCAGGACCTGGTCGTGCCGGTCGTGGACGGCGCCCCCGAGTCCGTGCACCTGTCCTCGTGGCCCGCTGCCGACCAGGCTGCCGTGGACGCGGGGCTCTCGGCCTCGGTCGCCGTCGCCCGCAGGCTGGTGGAGCTGGGCCGCGCCGCGCGGGCCGAGGCCAAGGTGAAGATCCGTCAGCCGCTACGGCGGGCGCTGATCGGCACCGCGGCGTACGAGCAGCTCAGTGAGGAGCTGCGCGCCGAGATCGCCGAGGAGCTGAACCTCGGGGCACTCGAGCCGCTGAGCGCCGCGGGCGCGGACCTGGTCGACCACACCGCGAAGGGCAACTTCCGCGCGCTGGGCAAGCGGTTCGCCCAGGAGACCCCGAAGGTGGCGGCTGCCATCGCCGCCGCCGATGCCACCGCGCTCGCCGCGTCCCTCGCCGCCCACGGCACCGCCACGGTGAATGTCGACGGCACCGAGGTCGAGGTGCGTCCCGACGAGGTGATCGTGTCCGAGCGGCCGCGCGAGGGCTGGGCGGTGCTCAACGAGCAGGGCGAGACCGTCGCCCTCGACCTCGAGGTGACCCCCGAGCTGCGCAGGGCCGGGCTGGCCCGCGAGGTG
>DATAKN010000094.1:0-6364 GCA_036261595.1 Marmoricola sp. | reverse complement strand
CTGGCGTTCGTCCTCGCGTTCGGAGCCGCCGCGCTGCTCTACCTGTCCGTGGAGGAGCTGCTCGCCGAGGCCCACGAGCAACCCGAGTCCACCACCCTCACCGCCATGTTCTTCGTCGGCTTTCTCGTCATCTACGCCCTGTCCGCACTCGGCGGCTGACCGCCGTTCTCACCGAAGGAGAGCACGTGCCACACGATCCGGGTCGACAGCAGCGTCTGGACGCCGTCCGCCGACAGCAGCAGCGGGCCGAGCGCCGGCGCCACGCCGGCATCTGGGGTGGTGCCGCACTGGTGCTCGTCGCCATCGCCGGTTCGGTGACGTTCGCCATCGTCGGTGAGCAGCGCTCACGCCCTGATCTCAGCGCGGTCGAGTCGTTTACCGTAGGGCAGGGGCACGTGACGACACCGGTGAGCTACGAGCAGACACCACCGGCAGGCGGCGAGCACGCACCGGTATGGCTCAACTGCGGCCGCTACACCCAGCCGGTGCCCAACGAGAACGCCGTCCACTCAATGGAGCACGGCGCGGTGTGGATCACCTACCGCACCGACCTGCCAGCCACCGACGTCCAAGCACTCCAGGCCGCCACACCCGACACCTACGCCGTGCTGTCGCCGTATCCGGACCTGTCGGCGCCAGTCGTCGTGTCGGCTTGGGGCAAGCAGCTGAAGCTCTCCGGGGTCGACGACGCGAGACTGGCCGCCTTCGTCCGGGCGTACCGCCAGGGACCACAGACACCCGAGGCGGGGGCTGCGTGCACCGGTGGCCTGGACCCGACGACCGGCTCTGGGGGCGTCCCGATGCCCGCGCCCACCACGATGAGTGCGTCATGACGACCGGGCCCGGCCGGTCGAACCCCACGTCCGGAGACCTGCCGGCACCGAGGCGTCGACTGGGGGGCCGGATCGAGGTCGTCGTCATCGCCACGCTCGTATGCGGCCTCGCCCTGTTCACGGCCGGCCTGGTCGGCTACGGCCTTGCCGGAGACCCAACGCCCCGCGACACCAGCGCCGAGGCCGGCTTCGCCCGCGACATGCAGACGCACCACCAGCAGGCCGTGCAGATGTCCTTCCTCATCCGTGAGCGCAGCGATGATCCGGCGATCCGCACGCTGGCGTACGACATCATCACCAGCCAGCAGCAGCAGTCCGGCCAGATGTACGGCTGGCTCACGCAGTGGGGCCTGCCACAGACCTCACCCGACCCCCCGATGGCGTGGATGTCGGACCCCACAGCTTCCCGGCCCTCGAAGTCCACCGGCCGGACCCCCAACATGGAACACAGCAGCACGCCGATGCCGCGCATGAGCGGCATCGGCACGATGCCGGGCATGGCCTCGCCTGCTGACCTCCAGCGGCTGGAGAGCTCGAAGGGTCCCGCCGCCGAACGCCTCTTCCTGAAGCTCATGATCGACCATCACCGCGGCGGGGTCTCGATGGCCGATGCCGTTCTCGACCGCACCCAGCGACCAGAAGTGCGAGCTTTGGCCTCGGCCATCGTGACGGCGCAGTCGGCCGAAATCACCCAGATGCAGAAGCTGTTGCAGCGCGTTTCCACATGAACTCGGTCCCTGGGACGACCACAGCACCCGTCGTCCCACGGCGCGCCGTCAGTCCGCGGCAACGGACGGCGCAGCACCCAGCCCGCACGCCCTCACGTACGGCGACGCCGGCGACCACCAGCCCGGCGCAGGGTCGGCCGACGACCATCCAATGGTGTCGTTGACCGCCCGACCGACGAGCAGCGCAGCCGACACGTGGGTGTACAGCAGCCCCCTGCTTGGAATCCGGCCCCCCCGAGCCCTGATCCACCGAGTGCCTGTCGTCTCGTCCGTTGCGGGTTCTTGATGCGGCGGGGACAGGTGGGCCTCCGCTGAGCTCTGGCCTGTGCCTGCTCGCCCAGATTGCCGAGCCTCGGTCGTGCCGTCCGCCTCGTGGTCACGGCGATGACCACATACCTGACCCATGTGACACGGCGCGTGTTCGGCCCTGCCGCGTCCGGTGAACGCGCCGAGGAGCCTTCGCCGACCTCTGCATCGGAGATGCAGCGTTGCTCGCCTCAGTCGCGTGGATTGTCGCTGGCTTAGGGCTCAGTTGGCCAGTGGGCACGGCGAAGCGTCCTTAGGCTGCCGAACAACGGAACGTCCTCGCACCTGGCGGTGCGACCAGGCGCCCGGCGTGCGTCGGGCAGCAACCTGGGAGCGTCAACGATGAACGGATTGGGATAGCGCCGGCGGCGGCAACTGAGGCCGGGGGGCGACGATCACCGCGTCGCCGGTGTTGTTGTGGTCGTCCGCGCCGTCGTCGTGGGTATCTGTTCCCCGGTTAGCCAGGACAGCACGTCAACGGCCTGCGACACCGTCCACCCGTCGGGGCCAGGGCGGTTGAGCTCGCGACGCCCCTTGTCCGTCATGAAGGTATAGATCGTCTTCGGTACCGTCTTCTTGGAGGCCAGGTAGGGGAGGCCGGATAGGACGAACCGCTCCCTTTGCTGGGCGTCGAAAAAGAAGACCTGCTCGGAGTGGGCCACGTCGTAAGTCAGCGGGGACCCGGTGCGCCAGTTCCGCGGCTGGGGTCCTTGCCCGTCGTCGACGATCTTCTCGGTATAAACCCCCAATGTCGTCCACAGTGCAGCAACGTCGGCTGGTTTGCCGGTCATCGTGAGCCAGTTGGCCGGGACCGGGCTGAACAGGGCCTTGTAGGCGGCCAGTTGAGCGGAGCTGTCCCGCTGGGGGTCGACCGTGACCGTGACGAACCGGATCCGCGAGCCTGCACCAGCAGCGTTCACCCGCCGAGCAGTCTCAATGAGCGACGCCGTGCCCAGAGGGCAAGCCTCCTGGCACAGCGTCATGCCGGGAATCAGCATCCAGGCCGTGCCACGCAGCGACGCCAAGGTGCGTTGCCTACCGGTGGAGTCGACCAGCGGCAACCGTGCGATGCGGTCGGGCAGCGGCATGTTGACCTGGGTTCCGACTGACGGCGGCGGCGCGGCGGGTCCGCTTGCGCCGGCCGCGCTGCCGCGGCCGCAGCCGGATGTCAGGACCACGGCTAGTAGCGTCGCCACCGCGGCGGCGGTGGAGTGTCGGGCTCGTCGCATCGCTCCACGCTACGTCTTACGTCTGGTGCAGGTTCGCCGACCCCCAGGTGGCGGCGCCCCACCAATCGTGGCAGTGCGGCTGGCGGTCGTGCCGAGCCAGGCAGGCGCCGATGGTATGAGGACGTCGGGAGGTTGACGGCCGAGTACAGGCCCGTGATCGCGCGCGGCAGCCCGTCGCCGAGGCTGAACGCGACGCCGCGTTGAAGGCGAGCCGCAGACCAGCGGCCCGAGGTCGACCGGATGCGCACACAGGGCTCGGGTCCGGGACGACCTGCGCCCCGAAGCGGCCAGGTCGTCGCCCTGCTCCGCGACGTCGGCTACGGGCGCTCCGGGATTCATGTGAAACATTTCACAAGGTCTTCGATCCGACGCCGATCCTACGTAGCGTTGGCCGCGTGAAGTCAGCAATAGCGCAGTTGGCGAACATTCTCCCTGCTGATCCGCGGGTGCCGGTGGGTCTGCTTCCCGCCCGCGAGCAGATGGCACTCACGCTCGGCTGGCACATCGTCCTCGCGTGTTTCGGCGTCGCGCTTCCGTCCATGATCCTGGTGATGCACTGGCGGGCGGTACGTGGCGGCGATGCCACCGCTTTGGTGCTCGCGAAGCGATGGTCGAAGGTCTCGGCGGTTCTGTTTGCTATCGGCGCTGTCTCGGGAACCGTGCTGAGCTTCGAGATGGGGCTGCTCTGGCCCGGGCTGATGGGAAAGTTCGGCGAGGTGCTGGGGCTGCCGTTCGCGTTCGAGGGCCTCTCCTTCTTCGTGGAGGCGATCTTCCTCGGCATCTACCTCTACGGCTGGGGCCGGATGGCACCACGGCAACACATGCTCATGCTTGTGCCGATGGCCCTTGCCGGCGTGTTTGGCACCTTCTGCGTGCTCGCCGTCAACGCGTGGATGAACGACCCGACCGGGTTCGACATCGTTGATGGTGAGGTAGTGAACGTGCAGCCCTGGGTGGCGTTCTTCAACGACCAGGTGTGGCTGCAGTTCTTGCACATGTGGGTAGCGGCGTTCATGGTTGCCGGCTTCACAGTCGCATCTGTCTATGCGGTCGGGATGCTACGAGGGCGCCGCGACCGCCATCATCGCCTGGGGTTCACGGTGCCGTTCACGTTCGCCAGCGTGGCGGCTCTCGCTCAGCCACTGGTAGGTCACTTTCTAGGGCTTCGCGTGGCGGAGACCCAGCCGGCGAAGCTCGCAGCGTTCGAGCTTGCGCTGCAGACAGAGAGCCCTTCACCACTTCGGATAGGAGGGTTGCTGGTCAACGGCGGCGTCCGTGGGGCGCTCGACATCCCACGGGTGGGCTCGTTGATCGCCCGCAGCTCCTTCACCAAGCCGGTGCAGGGTCTGAATGCCGTCCCGGCCGATCAACGGCCACCGGTGAACATCACGCATGTGGCGTTCCAGTCGATGGTCGGGATCGGGACCCTGATGATGGTGGCCGTTCTCGCGTACTGGTTGGCGCGCTGGCGCGGTCATGATCTGCTAACCGAACAGGCCCGTGGCGGGCAGTGGTTCCTGCGCGGAGCGGTCCTGGCGGCTCCGCTGGCCGTGGCCGCGTTGGAGCTGGGCTGGATCGCCACTGAGGTAGGCCGGCAGCCGTGGATCGTCTACGGCGTAATGCGCACGACAGAGGCAGCTGGTTCGAACTCCGGCCTGTGGTGGCTGTTCGGCGCGACATTGACGGTGTACGGAGCCATGACCTGGGCTGCCGTGACGGTGCTGCGATCCATGGCCCACCGCTGGCGTTCGGGCGAGGAGGACCTCCCCTCGCCCTACGGGCCTGACGCCCAAGCCGCCGCACCCTCCGGCAGCGAGCCCTCTCGCGGAGGCGATGCTGATCACGTGGGCAGCGGGGCGCTGTGAGCCTCGAGCTGGCTGTCGGCGGCGCGATGTTCGCGGGACTGCTCGCCTACTCGCTGTTCGGCGGTGCCGACTTCGGTTCTGGCTTCTATGACCTCACTGCAGGCGGCAGTCGTAGGGGGGCCGCTACACGAACGCAGGTTGACCGCTCCGTGGGCCCGGTATGGGAGGCCAACCACGTGTGGCTGATCTTCGTGCTGGTGATGTGGTGGACCGGGTTCCCCGAGTCGTTCGCGGCGACGATGAACACCCTGATGATCCCGCTGCTGTTCGCGTTGCTCGGCATCGTGCTGCGCGGCGCTGCCTTTGCGTTCCGCAAGTACTCAGCGACGCTTTCCCAGGCACGGTTGTTCGGTGCCGTCTTTGCACTCTCCTCTCTGCTCACCCCGTTCTTTCTCGGTTCGGTTGTCGGCGCGATCGCGTCGGGCAGGGTGCCGATGGACGGGCGTGGTGACGTGTGGGGATCCTGGCTGCACCCGGCGTCGATCATCACGGGTGTCATGGCCATCGGGACCTCTGCCTTTCTCGCCGGGGTCTTCCTGACCGCCGACGCCGCCCGCTCCGGAGCGGCCGAGTTGGCTGGATCCCTACGGTTCCGGACTGTGGTCGTCGGCGTCGTCACCGGCGGTGTCGTGCTGGGCGGGCTACTTCCGCTGGCCTCCGACGCCCCCACCCTGTGGGCCGGATTGACCGGCCGCGCAGTACCGCTGGTGGCGCTCTCGGCTGCTGGCGGAGTGGCCACGCTCGTCGCACTTTTATCACGCCGCTACCTGGTGGCCCGCATCTCAGCGGTCGTGGCCGTCACCGCCGTCGTCGTCGGATGGGGCGCGGGCCAGTACCCTTGGCTTCTGGCTGACCAAGTCCGCATCGTCGACGCCGGCGGCGCCGACGCCACCCTTGAGGCGCTTCTGGTAGCCGTAGCGGCCGCTATCGCTGTCGTACTTCCGGCCTTGGGCTACCTCTACTGGCTCACCCAGACCACCGGTGGCACGCGGCACCGTTCAGACCACCTCTAAGCGGGCCTCCCCTGACCCCCGCCGCCGGGACGCTCAGCGTGGCTGTCACGGCTTCGTCGCATCGCAGGGTCCGGCCCGCGAGCGCAGCCGCCGGCTCCCTCTCGGCCTGTTCGCCGCCGTCGGCATCGACCTGCTGCTCGACGGCCTCCTCGTCGGCCTCGGCGTCCGGCTGGGCACCGCTCAGGCCGTGGTGCTGACGGTGGCGCTGACTCTCGAGATCAGCTTCCTGATGCTGTCGGTGGCCGGCGGGCTGCGCGACGCCGGCTTCGGCGCCGCGGCCGCGACCGGGCTGTGCACCGGGCTGGGCGCCGTCACCGCCGTCGGCGCCATCGGTGGCGCGCTGGTGTTCGGCGGCGTCGGGCCCGCAGGGCTGGCGTTCGTCCTCGCGTT
>DATAKN010000093.1:0-7429 GCA_036261595.1 Marmoricola sp. | reverse complement strand
GGTGACCCGGTGACCCGGTGACCCGGTGACCCGGTGACCCGGTGACCCGGTGACCCGGTGACCCGGTGACCCGGTGACCCGGTGACCCGGTGACCCGGTGACCCGGTGACCCGGTGACCCGGTGGCCGTCGGCGGGCCCGGTCTGTCGATAGCAACGAATAGGGAGGTCGTGCGACTTCCTAGTTCTTTGGGCTCACGTCCCGCCGGCCGTCTTCCCGCCGGCTGTCTCCGCGCGGGCGAGACGCCTCACCGCGGCGCGATCGCGGGGCCCGTGGAACGGCGGCCTCCGTGCCCGCGCGTCGCACCCCGGGCAAGCGACCCAGATGGGGACGAGTCCGGGATGGCGCGCTCTGGCTCGGCTCGGCAGACTGGGCGCTGGAGCGGAGGTACAACCATGGATGCACGTGCACGGGGGCGACGCGCGTCTAGGAGGCGAGGTGGATCCTTCTCGACCGCCCACCGCGCCTCGTTCACGGTCTCTACCCACTGCCACGGCCTGAGCATCGTCGCCACGGCCGAGGTGCTGGGCCATGAGCCTCCTCGCCGACCAGCACGAGGGCCGAGGCGCAGGTGAACCAGCTCGACGCTGAGATCGGCCCGTTCTTCGACGACGCGGGCGTCACGAAGTTGCTGGGCGGGGCCTCGCCGCAAGACCTGGAGGCCCGCCGTCGCACAGACGCCATCCTCGCCCTTCAGACCGCCGACGGGCCGATCGTGTATCCGACGTTCCAGTTCAACGGCAACACGGTAGACGAGCGCATCCTGCCGATACTGCGCGCGTTCGCCGGCAGCCCGCGGTGGTCGGTCGCACTGTGGTTCGTCACGGGGAACCCTGACCTCGACGGACTGACCCCCCTGGCGTGGCTTCGTGCCGATCATGATCCGCAGCGGCTGCGACGCAGTGCGCAGCACACCGCCCGCGAGTGGGCCTGACGCGGCAAGCACGACGAGGCCCAGCCCTCCGCGAAGTCCCCTGTCTCCGGCAAACGAATGCCCATGTGCCTGAGTGCCCGGCTGGTGGACGACGTCGGGGGCAACCGGAGGAAGGCTGCCGACGCGCTTCACACCGTTCGGACGTACCACTCCTGCGCCTGCCCGCCGCGGCAGCGGACCTGGAGGTACGCCGAGGACCGTTGAGAATCTCTATCTCCATCTGCGCAGCCCGCGACGCGACCAGACCAGCTCGCGCCGCCCGTCGCGTTCGTCATTGACCTCCCAGCCAAGCGACCGACAGCAGGCGGCCGCCGAATCCCGTCGGGTCAGGCTCCGGTGTCCCGGAGAAGCGGGTCAGGCTCGTCCCAAGCGAAAATCCGCACAGTCGTGCGGATGACTTCTCAGGACTGGGTAGCGCGGGATCCGGCGCCCATGCTTCCGATGCGTGGTACGGCCGTTTCGCAGGGAAGCGACGCAACTGCTAGCGGGACGCCTCGGCCACGCCCATCATCCCGCGGTCCTCATGGTCGAGGATGTGGCAGTGGTAGACGGTGCGGCCGCCGAAGTCGGTGATGGGGATGCGGACCCGGACCCGGCCCCGAGCGGGCACGATCACCACGTCGCGCCAGTCCGGTGGGCCGGTCGGGTCCGTGCCGGGGGCCTCCAGGACCTGCATCGGCCACACGTGCAGGTGGAACGGGTGATCCAGGGGCGTGTCGTTGCCGATGACCCACTCCTCCACGGTGCCGAGCCGCAGCCTCTGGTCGGTTCGGGAGGCGTCGAACTCACGGCCGTCGAAACCGAAGGACATGCCCATTCCCATGCCCATGGTGAAGCTCAGCGTGCGGCGGCGGTCGACGGAGGTGCCGCGCAGGTCCCGCCGCTCAGGGAACACTGTGGCAGGTGACTTGCGGGGGCTGGCCACGACGGGGCCGGCGATCCGCACGGTGGCCAGCTCGACTGCCTGCGAGGTGCCCGCTGGTCCGCCGGACATCATGCCCATGCCACCACGGTCGACGGCGTGGGTGCGAAGCTTCGCGTCTCCCGTGCCGTTGGGCCGCACCAGCAGGTCGGCACGGTTGCCCGGTGCGAGCAAAACCGTTTCCTCTTCGCGGGGAGCGCCCAACGCCTGCCCGTCGTAGCCCAGGAAGCCGAAGGTCTGCCCGTCCAGCGCGAGCCGTAGGAACCGGGAGGCGCAGGCGTTGACCACGCGCCATCGCTCGAGCGTGCCGGCGGCCAGGTCGATGCGGGGCATGAGCTGTCCGTTGACGAGGACGAGGCCCCCCTCCCGTCCGGCCATCACCTGCGGCCCGCTGACGTCGGCGACCCGGCCGTCACCAGCCAGCGTGGTGTCACTGACGACCAGGACGCGTTCGCGGTCGACTTCCGGCTCATCGGCGCCGGCGACCACGAGGGCGCCGTAGAGGCCGCCGAACACCTGGTTGGCCACCGACCCGTGGAGGTGCGGGTGGTACCAGAAGGTGCCGCTGGGATGGTCGTTCGGGATGTCGTAGACATAGCGCGCCGTCGCACCCGCGGCGACGGTGCGGAAGATGTTGTCGCTGCGCCCCTCGGGTGAGACATGCAGTCCGTGGGTGTGCAGGTTGGTGGCGGCACCCAGGTCGTTGACCAGCGCCACTTCCAACTGGTCTCCGGGGCGAACGTGGAGCGTCGGGCCGGGTACCGTGCCGTCGTAGCTCAACGCCTGGGTCCGCCGGCCGGCTACCGTGGCGCCGGTCGCGGCGCGCAGCCGTACCTGCAGGGAACCGTTGCTGCTGCGCAGCACGCGCGGTTCGCGCAGGGAATCCCCACCGCGACCGACCAGACCTTCCGAGGCCGGGGCGATGAGGTCTCGCCATGTGCCGACGCCGCCGGCAACCGCGGCCGCAGCACCGAGCCCGGCGATCTGCAGCGCGCGCCGGCGGCTGAGCTCAGCGCTCACCCAGCACCCTGATCCGCTCGCGCATCTCCTCCTCGGTGATCTCCCCGCGTGCGTACCTCTCCCGCAGGATCTCGCGCGACCGGTCGTGGCTCACCCCTCGCGGCCGGTCGCCCCTGGAGACGCTTTCGCCTTGCGAGGACGACCGGGCACGCCACAGTCCCCACAGCAACGCCGCCAACCCGAAGACCAGGAGCATCGGCCAGATCCAGCCCCAACCCATGTCACCGCCGAAGCCGCCACCCATCATCACGCAACACCGCCTCTCTCCCTGGCCACGCTACCCGATGCCCCGCGGGGTATTCCTCCGGACCGTGGGGCCGTGCATCTGCATGGCATGACGATCACGGTGATGGGGTATCGAAGGACGAGGTCGTCGTCTCGTCCGCCATTGATTGGTCCGGTGAGAGATTTCGGACGCTGAAAAGGAGACATCATGCCCTCAGGACTCGCCCTGTTCCCGCTCGCCCGCCCCGGTGGCGCGGGCTCCGGCGGGCACGGCTTCTACGACCTGCGCTCCTGGCTGGTCACCTCGGGGATCCTTGCCCTGCTCGTAGGCTTCGGCTGGCTGCTGCGCAGACCTGTGCGCCGGCGTCGACAGAATGACCCGCGGCCGATCACCAACAAGCCCACTCCTGGCAGCCCCGCACCACGCGACTCCCACGAGACTCCACGCGGACAGCCGATCGGACCCGACGACGACGAAGACTTCCTGACGCACCTCGAGCGGCGCCTGCCGCCTCGGGGCGGGCACGGCAGTGGACCACCATCCTCCCCCGGCGACTAGGAAGTGGCGCAGTGGCGGATGGCTTGGGCAGGTTGCACAAACAGCTCGTAGCGGCCGGGCTCGAGATTCAGGGTCACCCAGCTGGTGGCCCCCGGGCTGATCCCGTCACCGGAGCCGGCTGCGCAGGTACCCGACGCTTCTCCGAGGCTGTTGGTCTCCGACACGGTGCCATCCGCGCCGATGCTGCGAGTGCCGGCTGCCGCACTGCCTGTGAGTGGCAGCACGATGAGCTCGTGAACGCGCGAGCCGTGGTTGACGGTGATGAGGCTGACGGCGCCCGCGGGCACCGATCGTGCGTCGGCGCGAAGCACCATCGGGCGGCCGCCCGTCAGCGGGCCACCGCCCATCAAGATCGGGTCAAGTCCACCCGAAGTCGAGGGCTCCGGTTGGGGCCTCCTCTGCACGTCATGCTGGCGCGCCCCCGTCGTCGTCGACGAGGCCCCCCGTCGCCGAACAGGGACGCCAAACCAGCTGGGCACGCGCGCTCTTCCCTGCGGCTTACGGCACCTTCATCACCGGCCACGTCGGCCACGCCGGCCATGCCGGGAACGTCGGCTCGCTGCGCGACCGCGCCGAGAGCCGACGGGCCACGCCACACCCTCCGTTCGACGTGGCCCCGATCGGCGCTGCAACGGCGCCTTGACAGCCAATCCGTGACCGGCCACGGCCGGCTTCGTTGTCGAAGGGGATCTCGGTCCAGTCGGAGTGCAGCGTCCGACGGAAGGGAGCGGCTGAGCGGCCGCGAGGTCGGGCAGAAGGAGTCTGCACAGCAGCAATGGTTAGGCTGGCACACCACGGCCAACGCAACGGGCAGGTGACGACGAGACGATGAACGCGGCGATCGAGACGGCGTGGAGTCCCTACTGGGTGCCGTCCGCGCCGCCGTCGCTCGCCACGATGCTGGCACCTCACCTGCAGCCGGTTCCGGTGATCCCCGTGCTGGCCCTCATCGTCGCTGCGCTGTACCTCATGGGTGCGATCCGGTTGTGGCGCAACGGACGACGCTGGTCGGTGCTCGCGACGGTCTCGTTCGTGGCCGGCTGTCTGGTGACGGCGGTGGTCATGGGGGCAGGCATCGAGGGCTACGGGTTCCGTCTGTTCTCGGCCTTCATGTTCCAGCAGCTGACGCTGATGATGGCCGTGCCACCGCTGCTGGTGCTGGGTCGGCCGGGCACGCTCTTGCTGCGCGCCACGCCCCACGCCGGGCTGGGGCGCCTGGTGCTGCGAGGTGCCCTGTGGGGGCTGCGCTCGGCCCTGGGCCGCCTGCTGCTGCACCCCGCGCTGAGCATCGCGCTGTTCCTGCTCAGCTTCTACGGCCTCTACCTGGGCTCGCTCGCCGACCGGCTGCTCAGCAGCTGGGGTGGTCACGTCGGCCTGGAACTGGCCTTTCTGCTCGCCGGTGTGCTGTTCACGGTGCCGGTGCTGTCGAGTGACCCGCTCCCGCGCCGCCAGCGTCAGTGGGGCCGGGCCGTCGACATGTTCGTGGAGATGCCGCTGCACGCGTTCTTCGGTGTCATCGTGATGATGGCCTCCGCCCCGCTGGTCGCGACGTTCAGCCGTCCGCCGGCCAGCTGGGGGGTTGACGTGATGAGCGACCAGGGCATCGCCGGCGGCCTCGCCTGGTCGTACGGCGAGCTGCCCTCGCTCGTGCTGCTGCTGATCGTCTTCGCGCGATGGGAGCGGGAGGAACGACACGCCCACGACACGCCGCGCGCGGACGGCCGGACCACCGTCGAGGCTGAACTGGACGACTACAACGGCTACCTCGAACGCCTGCGCGCGCACGACGGCTGACCGTCGGCTGGCGCTCGGCGCCTGCTCACCGCTAACCTTCATCTGATCGATCGTTCACATGTACGGGAGTGGTCATGGGCAGCGCGCAGGTGGTGGGTCTGGACGCGTGCTCGACGTCGGCGGTCGACCGCGGACGGGTCGAGGCGGCCGAGCCGCTGCTGCTCGGCCAGGAGGAGTCGGTGCAGATCGCGGGCGTCTTCGACCTGCTGTCCGACGCCAGCCGGGTGCGGGTGCTGTTCGCGCTGCTCGAGGTGGGCGAGGCGTGCGTGTGCGACCTGGCCGAGATGGTGCACATGTCGCAGTCGGCGCTGTCGCACGCGCTGCGGCTGCTGCGCACGGCCGGCGTGGTCACCAACCGCCGTGACGGGCGGATGGTGCGCTACCGCCTGGCCGACTCCCACGTCCGGCTGCTGCTCGACGTCACCCGTGAGCACCTGGGCCACGCTCCCGCGAGCGGGCGGCCCTGATGGGTCACGACCACAGCCACACCAGCGCGGTGTCGGCGGGTGCCCGGCACCGGCGTCCGCTGTTCATCGCCTTCACGCTGACGGCGACCTACGCGGTCGTCGAGGTCGTCGTCGGCATCGTCACCGGGTCGCTCGCCCTGGTGTCGGATGCCGCGCACATGGGCACCGACGTGCTCGGGCTCGGCATGGCGCTGGCCGCGATCACCCTCGCGCAACGCAGCACCCACTCGCAGCGCACCTATGGCGCCTACCGGCTGGAGGTGCTCGCGGCGCTGGCCAACGGGCTGCTGCTGTTCGCCGTCGCCGGCTACGTGCTGTTCGAGGCGTGGCGGCGCTGGACCCACCCCCCGGAGGTGCCTGGCGTCCCCATGCTGGTGGTCGCGGTGGTCGGCCTGGTCATCAACGTCATCAGCTTCCGGCTGCTGTCGGCCGGGGCCAAGGAGTCGCTCAACGTCCGCGGCGCCCACCTCGAGGTGCTCTCGGACATGCTCGGCTCGGTCGGCGTCATCGTCGCCGCGATCGTGATCTGGACCACCGGCTGGCGCTATGCCGACCCGCTCATCGCCGTCGCGATCGGCGTGTTCATCCTGCCGCGCACCTGGCGGCTCATGGGCCAGGCGCTGCGGATCCTCATGGAGGTCGCCCCTCCCGGCGTCGACGTCGCGGAGGTCGAGCAGCGGATCGTCGCGCTCGACGGCGTGGCCGAGGTGCACGACCTGCACATCTGGACCGTCACCTCCGGCCTCGAGACCGCCACCGGGCACGTCGTGCTGGACGACGGGGCCGACCTGCACGACGTGCTCGACCGCGTGTGCGCGCTGCTCGCCGAGGACTACGACGTCACCCACGCCACCATCCAGTGCGAGCCCAGCGCCCACCGCGACCACGTCAACCCCATCTGAGCAGGGCGCCCACCAGCATGAGTGACGTCTCGCAGGCCGCGCTGCTCGTGGCCTTCCAGGTCGCGGCAGCCGCCGGTGGTGCCGGTGTGGCCAGCTGGCGACCGCCCGGCCCTCGGTTGACATCAGCGATCCAGCACTTCGCCGCCGGCGTGGTGCTGGCCGCCCTCGTCGGCGAGGTGCTCCCCGACCTGCGCAGCGAAGGCCGATGGGTCTGGGCCACCGCCGGGTTCGCCGCCGGCGTGACCCTCGTCCTGACCCTCGCCGCCCAAGGCCGCCGCGTGGACGCGAAGGCCCGCGAGCGCAGCCGCCGGCTCCCCCTCGGCCTGTTCGCCGCCGTCGGCATCGACCTGCTGCTCGACGGCCTCCTCGTTGGCCTCGGCGTCCGGCTGGGCACCGCTCAGGCCGTGGTGCTGACGGTGGCGCTGACTCTCGAGATCAGCTTCCTGATGTTGTCGGTGGCCGGCGAGCTGCGCGACGCCGGCTTCGGCGCCGCGGCCGCGACCGGGCTGTGCACCGGGCTGGGCGCCGTCACCGCCGTCGGCGCCATCGGTGGCGCGCTGGTGTTCGGCGGCGTCGGGCCCGCAGGGCTGGCGTTCGTCCTCGCGTT
>DATAKN010000079.1:0-14024 GCA_036261595.1 Marmoricola sp. | reverse complement strand
CGTCGTGACCGAGCCGAGTGTCTTGCCGCCACCGCCGGAGAACCGCACGCCGTACGGTGCCGCCTTCGGCTCGAACGCATTCCCACGCTTCTCCACCGAGGCGTCCACCGGCACCCAGGTGTCGTCATCCGCCTTCGAGCGGACGACTCCGGCGTGCGACTCGGTGGTCCACGTCCCGTCGGGGTTCGCGTACGTGGCCGTCGTCGGCGTGCGGGACGACAGGTCCTCGACTCGCGACTTCTGCGCGCGAGCCGTGACCATCGCAGAGACCCGGTCCGGGCGCTCTGACACCTTCGCCGCCGACCGAGTCTTCTTGGACGCATGGGCGCGTGCCGTCGGGGGAGCGGCCACGCCGACCCCGGGAGCGACCGTGGTCATCACCGCGATGCAGATGAGAACCGACACAGACCGGAACCAGGCGCGTGAGGACACCCGAGACCTCCATCAGACTGCCGCGTGGCCCCGACGGCCCCGAGATGCACACCGGACAACGGTGGCCTGAGAGGAGAGTCACGCCGTCCTGGCAAATTGGGGAAACAGGTCCCGATACGGACAACCGATCAGACGATTGACTCCTGTTCCACCGGGCGGCCGTTGAACGGCCGGGCGTCGCCGGGCACTCACTGGCAGACTCGGGAACACCGCGTTGGGAAGGACACGGACGTGCTCGTCGCTCGACTCTTCGGTCCCGGGGACCTGCGCCTCGTCGAGGAGGTGCCACCCACGTCTCCCGGTCGAGGGTGGTCGCGGATCGCCGTCACCTCCGTAGGCATCTGCGGGTCGGACCTGCACTGGTTCCTCGAGGGCGGGATCGGCGAGGTCTCGCTCGAGGCTCCCGTGGTCCCGGGCCACGAGTTCGCCGGCGTCGCGTCGAGTGGGCCGTACGACGGGCAGCGGGTGGCCGTCGACCCAGCCATCCCGTGCGGCGAGTGCGAGCGGTGCCGGGCGGGACAGGGCAATCTGTGCCCCAGCGTGCGCTTCGCCGGCCACCGCGACCTCGACGGAGCCTTGCGGGAAGAGCTGTGGTGGCCCGACCGGCTGCTGCACCCCCTGCCCGACTCGATCGGCGACGACGCCGGTGCCCTGCTCGAGCCGCTGGGCGTGGCGATCCATGCCGTCGACGTGGGCGGGGTCGCGCCCGGTGACGACGTACTCGTGGTCGGGGCCGGGCCGATCGGTGTGCTCGCCGCGGACGTCGCGCGCCGCGCCGGAGCGTCGCGGGTGTTCGTCAGCGAACCGCTGGCCCACCGGCGGGAGACCGCCGCGCGGTTCGGGGCCGACGCTGCCTGGAGCCCGGAGGCGACGGCGGCTGGGATCGAGGAGGCGACCAGCGGACGCGGCGTCGACGTCGGGATCGAGATGGCCGGCACCGACGAGGCGATCAGCACCGCGGTCAGCTGCGCGCGACCCGGCGCTCGGATCGCCCTCGGCGGCATCCCGTCGGGCTCACACTCGCACTTCCCGGCGGCTCCCGCACGCCGGAAGGGCCTGACGTTCGCGATGGTGCGCCGGATGCACGAGACCTATCCCCGGGCGATCCGGTACGCCACGTCGGGTCTGGACCTCGAGGCACTCGTGACGGCGTCGTTCCCGCTCGCCGATGCCGCTGCCGCGTTCGTCTCGGCCGCGCGACGCGAGGGCGACAAGACCGTGATCCGGGTGTCCACGACCCGGTGAACCTTCCGGAAAGGAGTGGCCAGGATTTGTTTCCACTCCCACAATCGTTGTGTGACCACAACAAATCTCCAGTCTGCGGGTGACCTGACGCACCGCCGCCGGCTGCTGGTCCTGGCGATCTGCTGCCTGAGCCTGCTGGTGGTCGGCATGGACGTCACGATCGTCAACGTCGCGCTGCCCTCGATCCGCACCGACCTCGGCGCCTCGGTGTCCGGGTTGCAGTGGATCATCGACGCCTACACGGTCGTGCTGGCCAGCCTGCTGATCCTGTCCGGCTCCACGGCCGATCGGCTCGGGCGCCGGCGTACGTTCCAGCTGGGGCTCGTGATCTTCAGCCTCGGCTCGTTGCTCTGCGGCGTCGCGCCCGGGCTGGGCTGGCTGATCGGCTTCCGGATGCTGCAGGCCGTGGGTGGCTCGATGCTCAACCCGGTGGCGCTGTCGATCATCACGAACGTCTTCATCGACCCGCGCGAGCGGGCTCGGGCGATCGGCGTCTGGGCCGGCGTGGTCGGGATCAGCCTCGGGCTCGGGCCGGTGCTCGGCGGGCTGCTGGTCGAGACGATCGGGTGGCGGTCGATCTTCTGGGTCAACGTACCGATCGGCGTCGTGGCGTTCGTGCTGGCCGCGCTGTTCGTGCCGGAGTCCAGGGCCGAGCGCGCCCGGCGGGTCGACCCGGTCGGACAGGTGCTGGTCATCGTCCTGCTCGTCTCGCTGACCTACGCGATCATCGAGACGCCCCGGGCGGGCGCGTCATGGGAGATCTGGGCCGCGGCCGCGCTCTGCGTCGTCGCCCTGGGGACGCTGCTGCGCTACGAGTCGCGGCGCGTCGATCCGTTGATCGAGCTGACCTTCTTCCGCAGCATCCCGTTCGCGGCCGCCACCGTGACCGCGGTCTGTGCCTTCGGTGGGTTCAGCGCCTTCCTGTTCCTCAACACCCTCTACCTGCAGGACGTGCGCGGCCTGAGTGCCCTGCACGCCGGCCTGTTCCTGCTGCCGATGGCGGCGATGACGGTGGTGTTCGCCCCGATCTCGGGCCGCATCGTCGGCAGCCGCGGGCCGCGGGTGCCGCTCGTGATCGCCGGCACGGCGATGTTCGTGGGCGCGCTGCCGATGACCGGACTCACCGACCACGTGGCCTACGGCTGGCTGCTCGCCTGCTTCCTGGCGTTCGGTCTCGGCTTCGGCATGGTCAACACCCCGATCACGAACGCCGCCGTGTCCGGGATGCCGCGCAGTCAAGCCGGCGTGGCGGCCGCCGTGGCGAGCACCAGTCGGCAGGTGGGCGCCACGCTCGGCGTCGCGATCGTCGGAGCGGTGGTCAGCAGCGGCGCGGGAGCCGGTATCCGCACGCAGTTCGCCCAGGCGAGCCACCGCGGCTGGTGGATCGTCGTCGGGGACGCCGCCGCGGTGTTCGTGCTCGCCTGGGTCTCGACCGGTCGGCGAGCGCGGCGGTCGGCGAGCAAGGTCGCGCACCTGCTCGACGACGCAGCAGACGCCGAGGCTCCTGCGACGGTGACCCGATGAGCGCCCGAGAGGACCTCGCCACCAGTGCCTGGCGCGCGATGCGCACGCTCGTCCTGGACCAGCACGACCGCCGACACGCCGTGTCCCAGGCGATCGGGATGAGCTACCTGCGGGCCAAGGCGCTGCGGCTGCTGGAGCCCGGGCCGATGCCGATGCGCGACCTGTGTGCCGCGCTGACCACCGACCCGCCGTACACGACGGTCGTCGTGGACGACCTCGAGGAGCGCGGCCTGGTCACCCGCGAGGTGAACCCCGCCGATCGGCGTTCGAAGCTGGTGCGGGTCACCGCCGCCGGGCGGGCGGTCGCGCGCACGGCGGACGCGATCCAATCGGCACCGCCGGAGACGCTGACCGCACTGTCCAGCACCGACCTGGCGGCACTCGACCGGATCCTGCGGAAGCTGGTCGAGTCGGACTAGGGACCGGTCGGCCAGCCGGTGTAGCCCTCGGCCAGGTACGCCGCCCCGCGCGGCGACGCGACCAGGGACTCCAGCTCGGCGAGCTGGCGACGCTCGTCGAAGTCGGAGGTGTCCGGCTGCCGGTGCAGCATCGTGGTCATCCAGTAGGAGAAGTGCTGGGCCTTCCACACCCGGGCCAGAGCGCGGTCGGTGTAGTCGTCCAGGGCGCGGGCGTCTCCGCCCAGGGAGGCCTGGATCGCCTCGGCGAGCACCCGCACGTCGGCGAGCGCGAGGTTCAGGCCCTTGGCCCCGGTCGGTGGCACGGTGTGCGCCGCGTCGCCGGCGAGGAGCAGGGTGCCCGACCGCATCGGCTCGCAGACGAAGGACCGGAACGGCAGCACGGTCTTCTCGAAGATCCGCCCCTCCTGCAGCCGGAACCCGTCCTCCCCGGCGAGCCGGGCCTGGAGCTCGGCCCAGATCCGGTCCTCCGACCAGTCGTCGACGTCCTCGGTCGGGTCGCACTGGAAGTACATCCGTTGGATCGACTCGGTGCGCTGGGAGATCAGCGCGAAGCCGCGGTCGGACCGGGTGTAGATCAGCTCCGGGGCGCTCGGCGGTGCCTCGCAGAGGATCCCGAACCAGGCGAACGGGTACTCCCGGAAGAACTGCCGCCGGTCCTCGACCAGCTTGCGCGTGACGCTTCGTGACCCGTCCGCGCCGACGACGAGGTCACACCGCACCTCGCGCTCGGTCCCGTCGGCGTCGGTGAACCGCAGCGCGGGCCGCCTGCCGGACCGGTCGACCCAGCTGTCCGTGACCCCGAAGCGGACGTCGCCGCCATCGCGCTGCCGCGCGTCGGCGAGGTCGATGAACACGTCGGTCTGCGGGTAGAGCCACACCGACGCCCCGACCAGCGCCTCGAAGTCGATGCGGTGGCTGACCCCGCCGAACCGCAGGTCGATGCCCTCGTGACGGTGACCGTCGCGCAGCACCCGGTCGGACACTCCGGAGTCCAGCAGCATCCGCACGCTGTCGCTCTCCAGGATGCCCGCCCGATGGGTGTGCTCGATCTCCTCGCGCGTGCGGGTGTCCACCGCAACGGTGTCGATGCCGGCACGGTGCAGGAGGTGCGCGAGCATGAGGCCGGCCGGCCCGGCACCGACGATGCCGACCGTCGTCTCCTCGACGGTGGTCACTGCGATCCCCCGCCGGCGCGCAGCTCGACGCCCGGCAACCGATCGGCCAGCTCGTCCAGCGAGATGCCGTAGGTCTCGCGGACCTGCGCGACACCATCGGCGAGCAGGAACATCGCGTGGTCGGTGTAGACCCGCGTGACGCAGGCGAGGCCGGTCACGGGGTAGGTCAACTGCGGCACCAGCTTGGGGGTGCCGTCGCGGGTGAACAGCGACATCATCACGAAGACGTCGCGGGCCCCGATCGCGAGGTCCATGGCGCCGCCGACCGCCGGGATGGCGTCAGGCTCGCCGGTGTGCCAGTTGGCCAGGTCGCCGTTGACCGCGACCTGGAAGGCCCCGAGCACGCACACGTCGAGGTGCGCGCCCCGCATCAGCGCGAACGAGTCGGCCTGGTGGAAGTACGACGCCCCGGGCAGCTCGGTCACCGGGATCTTGCCGGCGTTCACGAGGTCCTCGTCGATCTCGTCGCCGACGGCGTACGGGCCCATCCCGAGCATGCCGTTCTCGGTGTGCAGCACCACCCCGTCCTCCGGGGCGAGGTGGTCGGAGACCTTGGTGGGCAGCCCGATCCCGAGATTCACGTAGGAGCCGGCCGGGATGTCGGCGGCCACGCGCTTCGCCATCTCGTCGCGGGTCAGCGGTTGCTCGGCGAGCAGGGGGACGTTCACGGAGATGCTCATGGGGTCCTCACTCCGTGGCCTTCGCGGGATGCGGCACGTGGACCACGCGGTCGACGTAGATGCCAGGCGTGACCACGGCCTCGGGATCGAGGCTGCCGGTGGGAACCAGCTCGGCGACCTGGACGACCGTGAGGGCCGCGGCGGTCGCCATGATCGGGCCGAAGTTGCGGGCGGTCTTGCGGTAGGTCAGGTTGCCCATCCCGTCGGAGCGGAAGGCCTTCACCAGGGCGACGTCGGCGCGGATCGGGTGCTCCAGCACCTGCAGGCGCCCGTCGATCTCGCGGGTCTCCTTGCCCTCGGCGAGCAGGGTGCCGGCGCCGGTCGGCGTGAAGAAGGCGCCGATCCCGGCACCCGCGGCACGGATCCGCTCGGCGAGGTTGCCCTGCGGCACCACCTCCAGCTCGATCTTCCCGGAGCGGTAGAGCTCGTCGAAGACCCAGGAGTCGGCCTGCCGCGGGAACGAGCAGACGATCCGGCGTACCTGTCCGGCGGCGAGCAGGGCGGCCAGCCCGCGGTCGCCGTTGCCGGCGTTGTTGCTGACGATGGTCAGGTCGCCGGCCCCGGTACGCCGCAGCGCGTCGATCAGCTCCATCGGCTGACCGGCCGACCCGAAGCCGCTGATCATCACCGTCGACCCGTCACGGATCCCGTCAACGGCCTCGTCCGGGTCGGCGCAGACCTGCATGTGCCCGCGCGTCATGACGCCACGTTCTCCAGGACGACGGCCAGGCCCTGACCGACTCCGATGCAGATCGCGGCCACGCCGTACCGGACGCGGTCGACGCGCATCGCCTCGGCGAGCGTGCCGAGGATGCGGGTGCCGGAGGCGCCCAGCGGGTGGCCGATCGCGATCGCGCCGCCACGGGTGTTGACGATGTCGGGGTCGATGTCCCAGGCGTCGACGCAGGCGAGGCTCTGCACCGCGAACGCCTCGTTGAGCTCGACCAGACCGATGTCGGACCAGCTCAGGCCGGCGCGTGCGAGAGCCTGGTTGGCGGCCTCGACCGGAGCGATCCCGAATCGGTGCGGCTCCAGGGCGTGTGCACCGCGCCCCGCGATCCGGGCCACCGGCGGCCGGCCGAGCAGCGGCTCGGCGGCCGCAGAGCCGATGAAGGCGGCCGAGGCGCCGTCGTTGAGCGGGGAGGCGTTGCCCGCGGTGATCCGGCCGTCGGGCCGGAAGGACGGCTTCAGCCGGGCCAGCGACTCCTCGGTCGAGTCGGGGCGGATCGCCTCGTCGCGGTCGAGCTCGACGCCGGGCACCGGGGTGACCAGCGCGTCGTAGAAGCCGTCCTTCCAGGCGCGCGCCGCGCGCTGGTGGGATCCGGCGGCGAACCGGTCCATGCGCTCGCGGTCGATGCCGAGTTCGTCGGCGAGCAGCTCGTTCGCCTCACCGAGTGAGACCGTCCACTCGGACGGCATCGCCGGGTTGACCATCCGCCAGCCGAGCGTGGTCGAGTGCAGCGTCTGGTTGCCGGCGGGGTAGCCCTTCTCCGGCTTGAGCATCACCCACGGCGCGCGGGACATCGACTCGACGCCGCCGGCCAGCACCAGGTCGGCGTCGCCGGTTTCGACGAGCCTCGACGCCGACATCGCGGCGTCGAGGCTGGAGCCGCAGAGACGGTTGACGGAGCTGCCGGGGACGGACACCGGCAGCTCCGCGAGCAGGGTGGCCATCCGGCCGACGTTGCGGTTGTCCTCGCCGGCTCCGTTGGCGTTGCCGAGGACGACCTCGTCGATCCGGGCGGGATCCAGCGCCGGAGAGCGGTCGACGGCTGCGCGCACCACCGTGGCGGCCAGGTCGTCGGGCCGGACGTGCGCGAGCGCGCCGGCGTACCGCCCGAACGGGGTGCGTACGGCGTCGTACACGAAGGCGTCTGTGGTCACGAGTTCCCCTCGTCGGTGGTGGTGGAGTCGATCTCGTCGAAGACCTGCTGCGCCACGCGGAAGGCGCTGTTCGCCGACGGGACGGAGCAGTAGATCGCGCTCTGCAGGAGGACCTCGACGATCTCCTCGCGGCTGAGCCCGTTGGTCAGCGCGGCGCGGACGTGCATGGCGAGCTCGTGCCAGTGCGCGTGGGCGACCAGCGCGGTCAGCGTGATCATCGAGCGCGAGCGCCGGTCGAGTCCGGGCCGCGTCCAGATCGTCCCCCAGGCGTAGCGAGTGATCAGCTCCTGGAAGTCGCGGGTGGTGTCGTCGATCGCCGCCGTGGCCTGGTCGACGTGCGCGTCGCCGAGCACGGACCGGCGCACCGCCAGGCCGGCGTCGTAGGTCTCCCTCACGGTGACGTGGTCGAGCAGGAACCGGCCCAGCAGGTCGGCGAGGAGCAGCGGGTCCTCGGCCGGCGGCAGGTGCCCGATGCCGGCGAGCACCTCGGCCCGGCCGCGTCGTACGCCGGCGGCGACCGCAGCGCCGAGCTCCGGTGGCGCGACCGGATCGTCCGTGCCGGAGACCACCAGCACCGGGACGCCGATCCGGTCCAGCCGGTCACGCACGTCGAACGCAGCCAGAGCCTCGCAGGCCAGCGCGTAGCTCTCGTCGTCGACGTCGGCGAGGGTGGCCAGCAACGGCTCGGTCACGTCCGGCCGACGCTCCGGGAAGCCGGTCGCGAACCAGCGCTGCCGGGACCCGTCGACGACCGCCTTCGTGCCTTCGGAACGGACCAGGGTGGCCCTTTCCTGCCAGCCGGACGGCTCGCCGATCCTGGCGGCGCTGGCGAGGACGACCGCCGCACGGACCAGCCAGGGCACGTCGAGCAGCAGCTGCAGGCCGATGACGCCGCCGAGCGAGTCCCCGGCGTACAGGACGGTCGCCCCCGAGTCTCCTCGGGCCGCCTGTCGCTCGGCCACGAGGCCGGCCACCGCGGAGGCCAGCTCCGCCACGTCGTACGCCGCCGTGGCGGTCGGGCTGCGGCCGTGACCGGGGAGGTCGAAGCCGAGCACCTCGAAGCGGTCGCCGAGCAGGGCGGCGACCGGCTCCCACAACGCGGTGGTGGTGCCGAGCGAGGGACCGACGACGAGCAGCGGGAGGCGCGGGTTCTCGACGAGCAGCGTCGGGGCGAGCGTGGGAACGGTCATCGACGCGCCTCCTCCGCGTTGGACCGCATCCGGTCGGCGTCGACCTGCAGGCCTGTCACCAGCTCGGTGGCGGCGTGGCCGGCGGCGAGCGCCCGGCGGGTGAGGTCGCGCAGCGGCGCCCACTCGGCGTGCCACGCACCGTCGGCGCGCTCCTCGACCGACCCGGCGGCAGCGAGCTGCAGCTGGGCGCCCAGGAGTGGCGCGTTCAGGGCGGTCCGGCGCAGCAGCACCGACAGCACCGGGTTCTGCTTGTGCGGCATCGCCGAGGAGCCGCCACGCCCGGGCACCTGCGGCTCGGCGAGCTCGCCGACCTCCGCGCGGGACTGGCGCAGCACGTCGTTGGCCACGTGGCCCCACGCGATGGTGGCGGTCACGAGCGCAGCACCCAGCCGGGTGACCGGGCCACGGCTGGTGTGCCACGGCGCCGTGGCGCTCAGCCCGAGCGCAGCGGCGACCTCCCGGACCGCGGCGGCTTGGTCACCGTCGAGCGTGCGAGCCATCGCCGCACGGTCACCGACCGCACCGCCGAGCTGCACGGGAGCCTGAGCACGCCAGGACGCGAGCAGGTCGCGGGCGTCGTACAGGTCGGCGCGCCAGCCGGCGAGCCGGGTGGCGAGGGTGGTGACCTCCGCCGGCTGACCGAGGGTGCGGCCGAGCAGCGGCGTGTCGCCGTACCGGCGGTCCAGCTCGTCGACCGCGACCAGCTGCGCGTCGAGGCAGCCGACGATCTCCTCCACGGCGGCAACGGCCACCAGCATGAGCGCGGAGTCCACGACGTCCTGGCTGGTGAGTCCGGTGTGCACCGCCTCCCCGGCACCCGGCACCGTCTGGTCGGCGGCTCGCCGCAACCGCGCGAGCAGCGGGATCAGCGGGTTGCCGCCGAGCTCGGCGGCCTCCCCGATCACGGCGAGGTCGGCGTCGGCCACCCGGTACGCCGCGACCGCGGCCGACGTGCCCTCCGGTGCCACGCCGCGGGCCTCGAGCGCGGCCGCCCAGGCTGCTTCGACGCGGGTCATCGCGGCGACCAGGGCCGCGTCGGTGAACGCGTCACCGGCGCGGTGCAGGCCGGGCCAGTACAGGTCGGTCATCGCGGGTTCGGTGAGGAGTGACCGGGATAGGTGAGGAACACCGTCTCCTCGTTCCCCTGCAGGCGCACGTCGAACCGCAGCGAGCGCTCCCCGTCCCGGGTCGCGACCAGCGTGGCCGCGCGATCAGCCGGCAGCGAGCCGAGCAACCGGTCGGACGTGTTGGCCTCGTGGCCGGGCAGGTAGACGCGCGTGAACAGGCGGTTGAGCAGGCCGCGGGCGAAGACGGTCATCGCGATGAACGGCGCGCCGCCGTCGACCGGCCCCGGCTCGACCGTGGTGAAGTCGTAGTGGCCGACGTTGTCGACCGCGGCACGCCCGAATCCGGTGAAGGTGTACCCGTCCCGGAGCAGGGACCCCGGCTCCTGGGAGATCCGGCCCGATCCGTCGGCCTGCCAGATCTCGATCAGCGCGTCGGGGACCGGATCGCCGTGGCCGTCGGACACGGTGCCGTGCAGGCGTACGGCGTGCGGGTGGTGCGGCGGCACCAGCTCACCGCCACGCTCGTAGGGCAGCGCGAAGCCGAAGAACGGCCCCACGGTCTGGCCTGGCGTCGCCTCGGTCACTGGTCCTCCTCCGGCTCGGTCCAGGTGCGGTGGCTGCCGGTCAGCACGATGTCCCAGCGGTAGCCCGTGCACCACTCCGGCTGGGTCAGGTCGTGGTCGTACGTCGCGACCAGCCGCTCGCGCGCGGCGGGATCGACGATCGACTGGTAGATCGGGTCGAGGTCGAACAGCGGGTCTCCCGGGAAGTACATCTGGGTGACCATGCGCTGGGTGAAGTCGTGGCCGAACAGCGAGAAGTGGATGTGCGCCGGCCGCCACGCGTTGCGATGGTTCTTCCACGGGTAGGGGCCGGGCTTGATCGTGGTGAACCGGTAGGAGCCGTCGTCCCCGGTCAGGCAGCGCCCGACGCCGGTGAAATTCGGGTCCAGCGGAGCCGGGTGCTGGTCGCGCTGGTGGACGTAGCGGCCGGCGGCGTTGGCCTGCCAGATCTCCACCAGCTGGCCGCGCACCGGACGGCCCTCGCCGTCGACGACCCGACCCGTGACCACCACCCGCTCGCCCATCGGCTCGCCGGTGTGCTGGATGGTCAGGTCGGCCTCGAGCGGGCTGACGTCGCGATGACCGAACGCCGGCGCCCAGAGCTCGACGCCCTCCGGGTCCACGGGCGGGAGATCGGCGACCGGGTGGCGCAGCACCGAGGAGCGGTACGGCGGGTAGTCGATCCGCGGCTGGGTCTCGGTGCGGCCCGAGGCGGCGTACTCCTCGCGCGCCGCGGCGATCTCGGCGTCGATCTCCGCCTGGGACGCCGTCGTCGCCAACGGGTCGAGCTCGACCTCCTGGTCGTGGTCCAGGTGCGTCATCCCACTCCTCGTGTGCTCCGGGCGGTGTTCTCTGTGCGAACGAGCGTGCGCTTGTAGAACACAAATCACCCTAGACCCGGGTCGGCTCCCACGGCAAGGGACGACCCGAGTCAGGAACGATGCAGCAGCCGGAGGTCGTGCTCGATGTGGCGGGTCGCCTCCAGCAGCGGGTCGAGCAGCTCTGCCCGCAGCGTCGCCTGAGTGCCACGGCGCGCACTGGCGGAGACGTTGACCGCGGCGGTCACCCGGCCGGACCGGTCGTGCACCGGGGCGGCGAGCGAGCGCAGGCCGAGCGCCAGCTCCTGGTCGACCAGGGCGTACCCCTGCCGGGCCACCTTCGCCAGCTCGGCACGCAGCTTGTCGCGATCGGTGATGGTGTACGGCGTCAGCGGCTCCAGCTCGATCCGGTCGAGGATCTCCTCGAGCTCGTCCTCGGGCAGCCCGGCGAGGAGCACCCGGCCCATCGACGTCACGTAGGCGGGGAAGCGGGTGCCGACGTTGATCGCCACGGTCATGATCTGCCGGCTCGCGACCCGCGCGACGTAGACGACCTCGGTGCCGTCGAGCACCGCGACCGAGCAGGACTCGTTGACCGCGGAGCGGAGCCGCTCCAGGTGCGGTTGGGCGACCTCGGGGAGGCCGAGCGAGTTCAGGTAGGCGTGGCCGAGCTCGAGGATGCGCGGCCGCAGGGAGAACTCCTTGCCGTTGGTCGCGACGTAGCCGATGTCCACGAGCGTGTGCAGCACCCGACGGGCCGTCGCCCGGGAGAGGTCGGCCCGGCGGGCGACCTCGCTCAGCGTCTGGTGGGCGTGCTCGGCGTCGAAGGTCCGGATCACCGCCAGGCCCCGAACCAGGGACTGCACCGAGGCGGCAGTGCTGCGTTCGCCGTCGCCGGCCGCCTTCGTCTGCTCCACGTCGCTCACCCTATTGGCTCCTTCGGGTCCCGCCGCTACTCACCGACCGCCTTGACGCGGACCTATTGACAGGTGTGATCGCGGGCACATATGTTCGCAATAGAAACACGTGTTCGCATAGAGAACAAGATCGGTGGCCTCGCGACCACCGGAGGAGGCACACATGGCCGGCCTGCTTGACTCCGCCGACTGGACCGGACACATCTACCTCGACGGCGCCTGGGTCGACGGCTCCGCGGGCGACGCCCCGATTCTCGAGCCGGCCACCGGCGACGAGATCGGCCGCACCGGACGCGCCGGGGTCGACGACGTACGCCGCGCTGCGGCCTCGGCCGCGAAGGCCCAGCGCGACTGGGCCGCGATGTCGCACACGGCACGCGCGGCCGTGCTGCGACGCGCGGGCGACCTGTTCACCCAGCACGCCGACGAGCTCGCGGTCTGGAACGTCCGCGAGGTGGGCGCGGTGCCGGGCATGGCCGGGTTCGCGCTCCACGTCGCGGCCGAGGAGTGCTACACCTCCTCGGCACTGCCGGGTGCGTCGTACGGGGAGCTGCTGCCGAGCGAGGAGCCGCGGCTGTCCATGGCCCGCCGCGTGCCGGCCGGCGTGGTCGGCGTGATCTCGCCGTTCAACGTGCCCCTGATCCTCAGCATCCGCTCGGTCGCCCCGGCATTGGCGCTCGGCAACGCCGTGCTGCTCAAGCCGGACCCGCGCACCGTGATGACCGGCGGGGTCAACATCGTCCGCGTCTTCGAGGAGGCCGGCCTGCCGCCGGGTGTCCTCCAGCTCGTCCCCGGTGGCGCCGAGGTCGGTCAGGCGATGGTCGCCGACCCGGACGTGCGGGTGATCTCCTTCACCGGCTCCACCCAGGCCGGCCGCGCGGTCGGTGAGGCCGCCGGACGCCACCTCAAGCGCGCCCACCTGGAGCTCGGCGGCAACTCCGCGCTGATCGTGCTCGAGGACGCCGACGTCGAGCAGGCGGTCAACCTGGCCGCGTGGGGCTCGTTCTTCCACCAGGGCCAGATCTGCATGACCACCGGCCGGCACCTCGTCGCCGACCGCCTGTACGACGACTTCGTCGAGGCCCTCGCCGAGAAGGCCCAGAGCCTGCCCGTGGGCAACCCCGCGACCGAGCAGGTCGCTCTCGGCCCGATCATCGACGCCGGCCAGCGCGACAAGATCCATGCCCTCGTCACCGCGACGACCTCGCGGGGCGCGAAGGCGGTCGCCGGCGGTGAGTACGAGGGGCTGTTCTACCGGCCCACCGTGCTCGCCGGGGTCGGACTCGAGGACCCCGCGTTCGCCGAGGAGGTCTTCGGACCGGTCGCCCCGGTGACCCGGTTCTCCTCCGTCGACGAGGCCGTCGCACTCGCGACCCACGGCGAGTACGGCCTGTCCCTGGGCATCGTGACCCGCGACCCGCTGCGAGGGCTCGCCCTCGCCGACCGGATCCCCACCGGGATCGTGCACATCAACGACCAGACCGTCAACGACGAGGCCAACGCCCCCTTCGGCGGGGTGGCGGCCTCCGGCACGGGGTCCCGCTTCGGCGGGGCCGCGGCCAACATCGAAGCGTTCACCGAGACCCGCTGGGTCACGATGCGCTCCGAGCCGCCGACGTACCCGTTCTGAGACACACCGTCCCACCCGACCGCGGCACCTGCCCGGAGCCGGGCCGATCAGCCCTACCCACTTGCCCTGAGGAGAGCCAGCATGACCGGACAGAACCCGACCCCGAACGACATGGACCGTCGTTCCGTTCTCAAGCTGGCCGGGCTCGGCGCCGCCGCCGTCGGTGGCGTACCGCTGCTGGCCGCGTGCGGGGTCAAGGGCTCCTCGTCGTCCTCCTCCGACGTGCTCAAGATCGGCCTGGTCTCGCCGCAGACCGGCCCGCTGGCCAGCTTCGCCTCGTCGGACAACTTCGTGGTGAAGAGCGTCCAGGAGGCGCTCAAGGGCGGCTTCACCGCCGGTGGCAAGAAGCGCACGATCGAGATCGTCGTCAAGGACACCCAGTCGAGCCCGACCCGGGCCACCGAGGTGACCAAGGAGCTGATCAACAACGACCAGGTCGACATCGTGGTCGCCTCCGGCACGCCCGACACCGCCAACCCG
>DATAKN010000076.1:0-2045 GCA_036261595.1 Marmoricola sp. | reverse complement strand
GTCGTACGAGCGGCGCCAGAGCATGAACTGCTCCTCGCCGTACTCCTCGCGGATCGCCTTCTTGTCCTTGCCCTGGAGCGCCCCGTAGTGGCGCTCGTTGAGCCGCCAGGAGCGACGTACCGGGATCCAGTGCCGGTCGGCCGCGTCGAGCGCGAGGTGCGCGGTCGTGATCGCGCGGCGCTGCAACGAGGTGTGCACGACGTCGGGCAGGAGCCCGGCCTCGACCATCTGCTCACCGCCGCGCGTCGCTTCGGCGCGGCCCTTGTCGGTCAGGGCCACGTCGACCCAGCCGGTGAAGAGGTTCTTGGCGTTCCACTCGCTCTCGCCGTGGCGGAGCAGGATCAGCGTGGACATGGTCAGACCCCGGTCACTGCGCAGACGGAGAGGCCGTCGGCGAGGCCGAGGGAGACGCCGTCGACTTCGAGGGCTTGGGCGACTTCGACGGCGAGGTCGACGGGCCGTGCAGCGGCACGTCCTGGTAGTCGCCGCTCGCGTCGACGACGGGCACCTTCATCGTGGTGTTCTGACCGCTGCTGAAGGAGAAGGTCAGCTCGACGAACGCGCCCGGCTTGATGTCGGAGCCCTGCAGCGTGACCTCGCCGGACTTGGCCAGGTTGGTGAGCCCACCGGCGGGCACGTCGACCGAGGCCCTGGGGGCGGTGATGCCCGACCCGCTGACGCTCTCCAGCGTGTCGTCCTGGGTGGCGTCGGTGTTCACCAGTGTGCCGGCGAACGTCCCGGAGCCGTCCTCACCGCTGACGACGACGGCGTTGAGGATGTCGACGGTGCCGGAGCGGTCGTTGGCGCCAACGCCCGGCTGGTAGACCTGATCGGTCTGGGCACTGAAGCCGCAGGCGGTGAGGGCAGGAGCCAGCAGGAGGGCAGCGATCGCGGTGCGGCGCCGGAGGGGGGACTTCACGGGACCTCGGGTCCTCTCGGTGTGGCGGACGGGCAGGCGTCTGGGCCGTCGAGGGGCTCGGACGCGGCTGCAGCCTATCGCTTCGCCTGCCGGGTCACTGGCGCAGACCGACGGTGAGACTGGCAACAGCGAGACCGGCCACGGCCGCGGTGGTGAGGACGATCGTCAGCACCAGCAGGCGGGGTGCGCCGATGCGCAGGGCGATCCGCAGCGGGAGGTTCCGGGCCCCGGACTTGTTGTCGTCGACGAGGTCGCCCAGCGAGGTCACGAAGTGCAGGCAGAACCCGACTGCCGCGGCGGCGCCGGTGACGGCGTACGTCGGCGGGTTGCCGTGCATGCCGCCGGCCCAGCCGCCGTACGCGAGGAACGCGGGCATCAGGGCCGCCGACAGCGTCCAGCCCAGCCAGGAGAACGCCGTCCGGTGCAGCCAGCGGTTGTGCACCCAGCCGATCGGCAGGGTGGCGAGCAGGGCGACGCCGGCGACGCTGCCGTTCTGCACCGACAGCGGCACGGCGAGCAGGATCAGCACGATCATCCAGTAGCTGGCCCGGCTCGCGGGGAGCAGACCCTGTGCGATCGGCTTGCCCACGGTCTGGGCGCGGTAGTCGTGGTGCTGGTCGGAGAGGTCGTTGGAGAGTCCGAGGGAGAGCTGGACGGCCAGCACGGCCGCGGCGGTCGAGAGGTACTCGCGCTCGGCGCGTCCGTCGACCGCCGCGAGGATCCCCAGCACGGCGGCCAGGAACACCGCCTGCTTGGGATGTGCGCTGCGGACCAGGTCGCGCACCTGGCCCGAGCGCGTGGCAGAAACCGCTTGGCTCATGGGCGAAAACTACCGGCACGCGGTGCCCGGATGCGGGTACGACGGGCCGGACCACGGGCCGCGTCGGCACTCGCGACGCACACGAAATGGCCCCTTGTCAAGCCTTCAATGCCGCTCTGACCTGCACAAACGCGCAATCCGTCGCTGGCTGAGCGTGTTAGACTGGTCACCTTGAAAGGGGTTCATACGCATATGACTTTCACCGTCGGCGAAACGGTTGTTTATCCAAATCACGGGGCTGCGGTCATCGAGGACATCGAGATGCGGGCCATCAAGGGCGAGGAGAAGCAGTACCTCGTTCTGCGC
>DATAKN010000063.1:0-15329 GCA_036261595.1 Marmoricola sp. | reverse complement strand
CTGGGCCGCGCTCTCCTTCGCCGCACGTGCGGAGGTGGTGCTGCGCTTCCACGACCTGCTCGTGGAGCGGCAGGACGAGGTGATGGACCTGATCCAGTGGGAGATGGGCAAGGCCCGGTTCCACGCCTGGCAGGAGGTCCTGCAGGTCGGCAACCTGGCCCGCCACTACGCCCGCCACGGTGACAGCTACCTCTCCGACCAGTCGGTGCGTCCGGCGGTGCCGGTCGTCACCTGGGCCAAGGAGGTGCGCGCGCCCAAGGGCGTCGTCGGGATCATCTCCCCCTGGAACTACCCGCTCTACCTCGGCGTGGGCGACCTGATGCCGGCGCTCCTCGCCGGCAACGCCGTCGTCGGCAAGGCCGACCCGCAGACGCCGTTGACGCTCCTGTGGGCCCGCGCCCTGATGGCCGAGGCCGGTCTGCCCGAGGACGTCTGGCGGGTCGTCGCCGGCGACGGGCCGTCCGTCGGCGAGGCGGTCATCGACGCGGTGGACTACCTGTGCTTCACCGGTTCGACGGCCACCGGCCGGATCGTGGCCCAGCGGGCGGCGGCACGCCTGATCGGGGCATCGCTCGAGCTCGGCGGCAAGAACCCGCTGATCGTCCGCGCCGACGCCGACCTCGAGGTCGCAGCGCGGGGCACCGTCGAGGCGGCGTTCGCGAACACCGGGCAGATGTGCATCCACATCGAGCGCGTGATCGTGCACGAGGCCGTGTACGACGCGTTCACCGAGGCCCTGCTCGCCGCCACCAGCGCCCAGCGGTTGGGTCAGGGCTTCGACTTCGGCCACGACATCGGGTCGCTGGCCAGCCGGGCCCAGCTGGACAAGGTCAGCGCACACGTCGACGACGCGGTCGCCAAGGGCGCCACGCTCCTGGCCGGTGGCCGGGCGCGCCCGGACCTCGGGCCCTTCTACTACCAGCCCACGGTGCTGGCCGACGTGTCCGACGAGATGGACGTCTGCCTGGGTGAGACCTTCGGGCCGGTGATCGCGCTGCACCGGGTCGCTGACGACGACGCGGCGGTTGCCGAGGCGAACCGCGGCCGCCAGGGCCTCTCGGCGAGCATCTTCAGCAAGGACATCGCGGGCGCCGAGGCGATGGCCCGCCGGATCCGTGCCGGCGCGGTCAACATCAACGACGGCGCGTCGCTGGCCGCCGGCACCATCGAGGCCCCGATGGGCGGCCGCGGCGAGAGCGGCCTGGGCCGGCGGCACGGCGCCGAGGGGATCCGCAAGTACACCGACCCGCAGACCGTGGTCGCCTCCCGGGTGGGACCGCTCGGGCCGCCGCCGGGAAAGCCGGTCGAGTCGTTCGTGAGCCTGGGGAACCGGCAGCTGAAATTGCTGCGACGGCTGCGGATCCGTTGAGCCGTCCCATGCGCGGCTCGCGCTAGGTTGAGGGGATGCCGACCAGCGCCGCACCCGCGTCCGAGGGCAGTCTCCGCCGACCTCGGCGTACCCAGGCGGAGCGCCGTGCGGCGACCCGTGGTGCTCTCCTCGACGCCACGATCGACGTGCTCGTCGACCGTGGGTACGCCGGCCTGACGACGACCAGCGTGTGCGAGCGCGCGGGGGTCACCCGGGGGGCGCAGGCGCACTACTTCGCCACGAAGGCCGACTTGGTCGTCCAGGCGCTCGGGCACCTGACCGACAAGCTCGTCGCCGACCTGGTCTCGAAGCCACTCAACGTCGCCGACGACCTGCGCGGCCAGTACGCCATCCTGCTGACCCGCCTGTGGGAGATCTTCAGCGGACCGGTCTCCCAGGCCCAGCTCGAGCTCTACGTCGCAGCCCGCACCGACGAGGAGCTGCACGCCCAGCTGGTCCAGTTCGACAAGACCGTGATGGACACGCTCGCCGACGCCGCGCACCGGGTGGCGCCCCAGCTCGTCGACCGCGAGGAGTTCGCGGCCGTCATGATCACCGCGATCGCCACGATCCGCGGCCTGCGCATGCTGCGCGCGGTCGCCAGCGAGCGCGCCGTACGCCGTGCCTGGGCCTCGGCCCGCGACCAGCTGCTCGCCGGCCTGCCCCAGGAGTGACAGCGGGCGCCGGCCCAGCGCCCGGATCGGTCAGACGGCGCTGAGGCTGGACACCAGCCAGCGACCGCCGGACCGGCTGACCGTGACCACGATCCGGCTCTGGTCCACCTGCGGCGTCTTCAGCCGCGTGCTGGAGGAGAGCTGGTCGACGAACAGCAGCACGCGCGCGGAGTTCTCCCCCGACTGCAGCACCGTCGTGGTCTTCACCTGTGCCTTCGTGATGGCGTGGATCCCGGGCGCGGTCGCGAGCAGCGGCTTGGACACGTCGTCGTACTGCTTGCGTGCGTCGCCGGTGAGCAGGGGCCGGGTGGAGGCGAGGTTGGTGTCGAGGCTGCGGTAGTCGTAGGACAGCACGGCCGTCACCGCGGTCTCCGCGGCGTCACGGATCGCCCGCTCGCGGCGGTCCTGGGCGCGCTGGCCGTGCAGCCAGATCTGGCCGGCCACGACCACGACGAGCGCGGCCACCGTCACCACGGCGGCGACGGCCGTCAGGACGGTCCTTCCCCGGCGCATGTCAGGCCACCGGCGCGATCTGGGAGATCAGCCACGACCCACTGGAGTGGTCGAGGGTGATCTGCAACCGGTAGCGGCGGGTGGACGGCTTGGGCGTCGCACTGTTCGTGATCGAGGCGTCGACCGCGGCGACCACGACGGCGGAGTCTGCACTGTGGCGCAGCAGCCCGGCGTACACGACGTGTCCGGTGGAGACGCCGTGGGCCTGCTTGATCGCCTCGGTCAGCGCCCCGAGGGCGCTGGTGAACTGGGTGCGGAAGGTCCCGGTCGAGCGTTCGGTGACCCGGGAGAGGTCGGTGTCCAGGTGGCGGTAGTCGTAGGTCGTGAAGGCGACCGCTGCGTCGCGCCCGGCTGCCAGCGCGCTGCGCCCGACGGCGTCCGCGTGCCGGCGCTTCTGCACCTCGCGCCCGGTGAGCAGCGCAGCCGCCACGGAAGCCACGAGCAGGACGACGAGCAGCGTGGCGGTGAGCACCACCAGCGGCCGGCTCGTACCCCGATCCGGCTCCTCGGTCGGTTCGGGCACCTCGGCGACGTCCGACTCGTCCACGGCTGGGTCGTCCTTCTCGTCGCGCAGGGACGTCATCGTCGGTCCGGTCATCGGTCCAGTCCTCTCATCAGGAGCCCGCGCAGGTCGGTCGGCGCGACCGTCCGCACCCGGGCGTCGGCCGGGGGCGCAGCGGCGTCGGTCGAGTTGGCTGCTCCGGGCTCCGCCTCGTTGCGGAAGGTGGATCCCGGGCCGAAGCCGCGGGGGTTGGTGGTCGGGATGACGCGATTGGTGTCGTCACCGGCGGGTCGTGGCACGTTGGCGGCACCACGTACGTCGACCCCGCTGCTCGGCGGCATCGCGCAGTAGGCGTTGACGTTGGCCCGCAACGACGGGTTCCCGGGCACCGGTGACACGTCGGTGCTCTGAAGCGGGGGCTGGCCCGAGCTCTCGTAGCCGCGCGTGCAGACCCGTTGGCTGGTGTCGATCACCGCACCGAGCCGGGCGTACCCGTCGCCGGGCTGGATGTTGAACGTGCCCTGGATGACCCTCGGCAGCAGCACCAGCTCGGTGTTCAGCGAGCGGAGCCTGATCGGGTCGGCGACGATGTCGGAGACGGTGAGCAGGTTGCCCAGCAGCACCCCGACCGCCGGCTGGTTGTGTGCGAGCAGGTCGCGGACGTTGTCCAGCGTGGTCGGTGCCTGGTCGAGGATGCTGCGCAGAGCGGGGTCCTCCGCCGCGAGCGTCCGGGTGACCGTGTCCAGCCCCCGCGTCAACTGCTGGAGCCTGCTGTCGAGGTCGCGCTGCGTGCCGAGCACCGTGCGCCCGTCGGAGAGAAGACCGTTCAGGCGGGGCTGGGCCGCGGAGAGGTCGCGGGTGACGGCCTGCGCCTGGCGCAGGACCGTGGCGAGGTCCTGGGCACTGCCGTCGAAGGCGTTGCCGAGCTCGGAGACCACGGTCCTCAGCTGGGCCTTGCCGAGGCTGCGCGCGAGCCGGTCGAGGTTGACCAGCAGCGCAGTCACCTGCGGGGGCGTCGTGGCAGCACTCACCGGCAGCGCGGCCCCCGGGGTGAGGAACGGCCCGCTGCTCCGGGCGGGCTGGAGCTCGACGTACTGCTCACCGACCGCGGACAGGTTGCCGACGACCACCTTGGTGTCGGTCGGGATGCGGGTGCCCCTGCGGATCTGCAGGTCCACACGGACGCCGTCCGGCGTCAGGTGCAGGGAGCCGACCCGGCCGATCTGGATGCCGCGAAGGGTGACCTCGGCGTTGGTGAAGATGCCGCCGGAGTCGGGCAGGTTCACCGAGACCCGGTAGGAGTCGCCGAGGTAGCGCTCGGGGATGCCGACGTAGTTGACCCCCGCGAAGACCACGGAGATCACAGCCAGCAGGCCGAAGACGGCGAGACGGGCCCGGAGCGCGAACGTCATCCGGCACCTCCGCCCGGGGTGAGCAGGGAGGACAGGCCGCCCAGGAGGGAGCCGGACCCGCCGTCGGCCGACGGAGTCGACGGTGACGGCACGGCCGGTGCGGACGAGGACGGCGGGATCGTCGGCCGGTTCGGCGGCATGGGCCCGTAGTAGGGCACCTGGCCGTCGGCCTGGTTCTGCGGCACGGGCGCGACCGCCTTGAGCAGCTCCTGGAGGTCCACGATGACGGTCCCCTTGACGGCGCCGTACCCGCCCGAGAACGCAGGTACGGCGGTGTCGGCGAACGGGTAGGTGAACAGCAACGTGAGGTTCTCCGGGATCAGGTCGGCGACCTTGCCCAGCTGCGTGACCACGGGCGCCAGCGCCCGCAGGTCCGCGACGGTCGCGTCCGTGCCGCGACGGATCACCGGGGCCGCAGTGGCGTCGAGCTGGTCGAGCTTGCGCAACGCCGTGGTGAGGTCGTGCTGCTGCCGGGCAAGGACGCCGGAGGCGGGGTCCAGGTCGCGCACCGCCTGCCCGATCACGCCGTTCTGGGCGGCAAGCGTCGTGCTGAGCCGCGCCGTCGCGTCGATCGCGGCGACCAGGGCCGACCGGCCGCGGTCGAGGCCCGCCATGATCTGGTCGAGGTTGCCCAGGAGTGCACGCGTGTCGTCCTCTCGACCGCCCAGCGCCGTGGAGAGCTCGCGGGTGATCGTGGAGAGCTGCTGGAGCGCGCCGCCGTTGAGCACGGCGCCGATCGAGCCGAGCAGCTGCTCGACCTCGACGTCCTGGGTGGTGCGCGCCAAGGGGATCAGCCCGGTGCTGCGGAGGCTGCCCGTGCCTCCGTCGGGAGCGGTCAGCGCGACGTACTTCTCGCCGAGCAGGCTGGTCGAGCGGATCGCGGCCGTGGTGTCGGCCGGGAGCCGGTAGCGGTCGTCGACGGCGAGCGTGACCACCGCGACGTGTCCGCGGGTCGGGTCGCTGGCCAGCCGGATCCCGGTCACCCGGCCGACCGGCACGTCGGCCAGGCGGACGGTGGAGTTGGAGACGAGGTCGAGCACGTCGGCGAATTGCGCCCGCACCGCATAGGTGTGGCTGCCACCGGCGGCACCGGGCAGCCGTGACCGGGTGATGTCGGGGAGCCGACCGATCACCACGACGACGAGCAGCACGGCCAGCACCACGGCCGCGACCGTGCCCGCCGCCCGGCGCGCAGCCCGCCGCCTGCGCTCGCCGCGCACCCTGTCGACGGCACGCCCGACCCGCTCGGACACCGGCTGCCGCGTCATCGCTTGCTCCCGTACGTCGTCCTGGGCACCGACGAGCCGCAGATCTGCGGCAGGAGCAGCCCTTGCAGGATCTGGCAGACCTGGGTCGAGGGCGAGTTGAACAGCGCGCTCAGGTCGACCCTCGCCTCGAGCACGCCGGTGGTGAGGTTGGCGGCGCCGAAGATCCCCTCGGTGCCGACCGCGCCGAGGTCCGCGATCTCGTTGAGCTCGCGCTCCCGGTCCTTCAGGGTCGTGGTCAGCCTGGTCAGCAGTGCCACGTCGGCGTCGATCTGGCCGCGGTTGGTGCGGACGAACCGGTCGACCGTGGTCACCACCGTGCGGATGTTGCGCACCGTGGTCCGTAGCTGCACGCGCTGGTCGGCGAGCTGGGTCGAGACGTCGGCCAGCCCCTGCTCGAAGGTGCGCACGGCCCGGTCGCTGCCGGCCAGCGTGCTGACGAAGGTCTGCAGCTGCTCGATGGTGGCGACGATGTCGCCCCGGCTGGACCCGACCGCATCGAGCGCCTTGGCCAGGTCGGCCAGCGTGGAGCGCAGCGTCGCACCGTTGCCGCCCAGGGCGGTCGCGGACGCGGCGACCAGCCGGCCGAGGGCACCGTGGGCGTCGGCACCCTGCGGCCCGAGAGCCGTCAGGAAGCGGTTCAGTTCGCGGGTGACGTCGTCGAGCTCGAGCGGTGCGCGCGTCCGGTCCGCCCCGATCCGCGCCCCGTCGGCCAGACGCGGGCCGTCGAGCCAGGGCTTGGTGAGCTGGACGTAGCGCGCGCTGAGCACCCCCGGCGGCACGATCACCGCGCCGGTGTCGGCCGCGACCGGCGTCGAGCGGGAGACCCGCATGGTCACCTCGACATGGTCGCCGGCCGCCGCGACCTTCGTGATCTTGCCGACCGGTACGCCGACCACGCGGACGTCGTCGCCGGCGTACAGGCCGACGGCGCGGGGGAACGACGCGGTCACGGTCAGGTCACCCGGACCGGATCGGAAGGCGACGACCCCGGCGACCAGGAGCAGCACCAGGACCGCCACACCGACGCGGATCGGACTCACCCGGCTCATGGCGTGGTCCCCTTCGGCGCCGACGGAGCGCCCGGCAGGCCTCCGTGCAGGTCGACCGGGAGCAGCCCGGCGAAGGTGCCGTCGAACCAGCGCCCGTTGCCGGTCAGGTTCGTGAAGTAGCGCAGGTACGGCGCCAGCAGCCGCAGGGACTCGTCGAGCTGGCCCTGGTTCTGCCGGAGCACGTCGAGGACGTCGTGCAGCCGCCGCAGCGCCGGCGTGAGCTCGCCCTGGTTCTCCTCGATCACCGCGTTGATGGTGGCGGCCAGGTCACCGGTCGTGCGCAGCAGCGACCGGATCACCTGCTGCCGCCGGTCGAGCGTCTGCAGGATCTCTCCGCTGTTCTCGATCAGTGCGTCGAGATCCTTGCTGCGGGTCGCGAGCGTCGAGGCGATCTGGGCGGTCTGCGCGAACAGCGTGCGGACCTCGGTGTCGCGCGTGGAGACCGTGCGCGCCAGCGCCGAGAGCCCGGTCGCCGCCGTGCGGACCTGCGGAGCCGCCGGGTCGATCGTGCCCGCCACCGCATCGAGGGCCTTGGTGAGCTCGGCGGTGTCGATCGGCGCCAGCGCGGCGGCCGTGCCGAGCAGGGCGTCGGTCACCCCGAACGGTGTGGTGGTCCGAGCCAGCGGGATCGTGCTCCCCGACCGCAGGTCACCGGCGCCGGCAGGCGTCAGGGCCAGGCTGTGCTGGCCGAGCAGCGTGTCGAGCTGCAGCGAGGCCGTGGTCAGGTCGCCGAACCGCAGGTCGGAGTGCAGGGTCAGGTCGACCACCGCGTGGTCGCGCTGCACCCGCACGGCCTCGACCTTGCCGACCTCCAGGCCCGCCACCCGCACGACGTCGCCGGGGGTGATGCCCGATGCGTCGGTGAACTCGGCGTGCAGCTGCCGGCCGCCACCGGAGAACACCGAGGCCAGCGTCGAGAGCCGGAAGGAGAGCACCAGCACCAGCGCGATGGCGACGACGGCCACGAGCCCGACGAAGCGGGTGTGCCGGGTCGGCGAGACGGCGGGATCATGCGCCGCAGATCCCGGTCGCGGGCCCGGACGGCGGTACGACGAGCGGCGGCGTCTTCGCGCCCAGGTCGACCTCGAGGCCGATGCCACAGTTGTAGAACTGGAACCACGACCCGTACTGCGCGGAGCGCATGATCGCGTTCAGCTTCACGGGCAGCAGGTTCAGCTTGGTGACCAGCATGTCCTTGTGGTCGTCGAGCCGAGTGGCGATCTGCCGCGTGCCGGCGACCACCTCGCGCAACGGCTGTCGCGCCTGGCCGAGCAGGCCCTCGGTGGCGGTGGCGAGGTCGTCGATCCCGGCCAGGGCGTCCACCACGGCGTGCCGGTCCGACCGGAGCCCGGCGCTGAAGGCACGCAACCGCGTGACGAGGCGGTTGAACGACGCCGAGTGCTCGTTGAGCGTGGTCAGCACGGTGGTCAGCTCGCTGACGAGCGTGCCGATCGCGGCGTCGTGGCGGGCGATCGTGGCCCCCAGGGACCCGGTGCTCCCGAGCAGTGACGCCAGCGTGCCGCCCTCTCCCTGCAGCGCCTTCACCAGCGACAGGGAGAGCGCGTTGATCGAGGAGGCGTCCAGGCCCTGGAAGAGCGGCCGGAAGCCGTTGAACACCGCGGTCAGGTCGAGCGCCGGAGTGGTCCGGCTGAGCGGGATCGTCGCCCCGGCAGGGAGGCGTACGCCGGACAGCGGCACGTCCAGGGCGAGATAGCGCTCGCCGATCAGGTTGCGGTAGCGGATCCGGGCGGAGCTGGTGGAGGTCAGCTCGACGTCGCGATCGACGGTGAACCGGACGTGGGCCGTGGCGTCGCGGCCCAGGCTGATGCCGGTGACCCTGCCGACGCTCACGCCGGCCAGGCGCACGTCGTCGCCCTTGGCCAGCTTGGTGGCGTCGGGGAACACGGCCGTGTAGGGCCGGGTCGCCTGTCCCTGGTAGCCCTGGATCGTGCGCACCAGGAAGCCGGTCACGATCGTCGTGACGACGGTGAACGCGAGCAGCCGGATCAGCGCGCGGCGGTAGGTCATCCGAGCGCCCCTCCCAGCAGCAGGCCGAGCAGGTCGCTGGGCCTGCCGACGAGCGGGCCGCCACCGGCCGGCGTACCGGGCAGGCTCAGGTTCACCGGTACGCCGGGCAGGTCGGGCAGGCCGTTCACGGTCTCCAGCGGCTGTGGCTGCCCGCGGAGCTGGTCGAGCTCCTTCGGGACGACCGGCCACGGGACCGTCCCGGTGTCGCCCTTCGGGGTGATCGGGCAGTACGGGCCGTACGCGCTCAGGTCGAGGCTCTTCGGGGCGTCGATGCCGGGCTTGTAGGTCCCGCGGCTGACAGCGACGTACAGGCGGGCCTTGAGGTACGGCCCGTCGGCGAACACCGCCTCGAGCCGGGACTTGGCCTTGACCACGCCCCGGACGAAGCACTCCAGCTCGGGCGAGTACTTCGCCAGCAAAGCGAGCACCGGCCGGCTGACCCGAACCACCTGCACGCCAGTGGGACCGACCTGGCCGACGAAGGCGCGCGCCACGTCGGCGAAGGCGCCGGTCGAGCCCAGCAGCCGAGCGAGCTGGGCCTGCTTCGCCGTGACGGTGCGGGCCATGGTGCTGGTCTGGCGCAAGGTGTCCAGGAACGGCAAGGCCGCGCGGTCGTAGGAGTCGGCGACCGTCCCGGCCAGGCCGGCGTCGGCGACGAGGTCGCCGACCGCGGGCTTGAACGCGTCGGTGAACCGGCGTCCCGCGGTGAGCGTCTCCCCGAGCGCGTTGCCCTGGCCGCGGAGCGCCGTGGCCATGGCGTTCAGTGTGCGGGCGAGGTCGGCCGGGTCGACGGCGTCGAGCAGGGGGCCGAGGTCGTTGAGCACCGTGCTGGTCTCGAGGGCCACGCTGCTGCGGTCGGGCGAGATCGTCGCTCCGTCGGCGATCCGGGCTGCGGTGGGCTCTGCGGGGAGGCGCAGGTCGACGTACTTCTCGCCGAAGATGGTCTTGGGGATGATCGAGGCCGTCACGTTAGCCGGGATCTCGCCGAGGTAGTGCCGGTCGAGGGCGAGGTCCAGAACCGCGCCCGAGCCGTCGCTGCGCGCGGTGATGCCGGCGACTCGGCCGACGATGATGCCACTGATCTTCACGTCGGCACCGGTCGAGAGCTGGCTCCCGGCCCGGTCGACCTCGAGGCGCACGCGCGCGGGCTGGTCGAACGAGTGCGTGAACACGGCCGTGGTCAGCCCCAGCAGCCCGAGAGCAACCGCGACCGCGACCAGGCCGAGCAGGACCAGCGACGTACGGCTGTAGAGCACCGCGAGCAGGCCGCCGCCGGGCGCCTCCTCGCTGAACTGGTGGCGCGGTCTCATCCGGCGATCCGCACGGTGTTCGTCGCTCCCCAGAACGCGAGCGAGATGAAGAAGTCACTGACGGTGACCAGCACGATCGCGGCCCGCACGGCCCGGCCGACGGCCACGCCGACCCCACCGGGGCCACCGGTGGCGGTGAAGCCGTAGTAGCAGTGCACCAGGATCACCATGATGGCGAAGAGGAGCGCCTTGAGCAGGGAGAGCAGCACGTCGCTGGGCGGCAGGAACAGGTGGAAGTAGTGGTCGTAGGTGCCGCTGGACTGGCCGAAGCTGGTGGTCACCACGAGCCGGGTGGCGAAGTAGGAGGAGAACAGCCCGGCCAGGTAGAGCGGCACGACCGCCAGGACGCCGGCGATGACGCGGGTGCTGACCAGTGAGGGGATCGGCCTGACCGCCATCGACTCCAGGGCGTCGATCTCCTCGGCGATTCGCATCGCGCCGAGCTGACCGGTGAAGCCCGCGCCGAGCGTGGCAGAGAGGGCGATGCCGGCGACGATCGGCGCGATCTCCCGGGTGTTGAAGTACGCCGAGATGAAGCCGGTGAACAACGAGGCACCGATGTTGTCCAGACCGGTGAAGCCCTGCAGGCCGACCTCGGTGCCGGTGAAGAACGACAGCAGCACGATGATCCCGAAGGTGCCGCCGATCACGGCGAGTGCGCCGGCGCCGAACGAAGCCTCTCCCAGCAGGCGCGCGATCTCCCGGCGCTGGCTCCGCACGACCATCGGCACAGCCGCGATCGCCCGGACGTAGAACAGCAGCTGGTGACCCAGGCCGACCATCGGATCGGTGAGCCGGTCGGTGCGTGTGCTTTCCGGCATCAGCCACCGCCCAGCTGCAGGGAGGCGGAGGTGATCACGAAGTTGATCACGAAGAGGGCGGCGAACGCGATCACCACCGACTGGTTGACCGCGTCGCCCACCGCCCTCGGGCCACCACTGACGGTGAGCCCCCGGAAACAGGCCACGACCGCGGTCACCGCACCGAACACGGCAGCCTTGAACTCAGCGAGCGCGAGGTCCTGCAGGTGGGCGAGCGTCCGGAACGACGTGACGAACGCTCCGGGCGAGCCGCCCTGCACCAGGACGTTGAAGACGTAGCCGCCGACGACGCCGACGACGGTGACCAGGCCGTTGAGCAGCAGCGCGACGGCGATGCACCCCAGCACGCGTGGCACCACCAGGCGTTGCACCGTCGAGATGCCGAGCACCTCGAGTGCGTCGATCTCCTCACGGATCGTGCGTGATCCGAGATCGGCGCAGATCGCGGTGCCGGCCGCACCGGCCAGCAGGAGGGCGGTCACGATCGGGGACGCCTCGCGGATCGTGGCCAGGGCCGACGCCGCACCGGTGAAGCTCTCGGCGCCCAGCTGCTTGGTGAGGTTGCCCAGCTGGAGCGCGATCACCGCGCCGAACGGCACCGAGACCAGCATGGTCGGCAGCACCGAGACGCTCGCGATGAACCACGCCTGCTCGACGAACTCACGCGTCTGGAAGGGCGGCACGAACACCGCGCGAACGGTCCGTCCGGCGAACGTCACCAAGCCACCGACGGAGTCCACGACCCCACCGAGCGCCCGCAGACGCGGCGTACTGCGCCGCTCGCGGGTCGCCTCGGCATCGGCTGCGCGCCAGGCCTGCATCGTTGCGTCATCGGGCGTGGCGGCCGCTCGACCGAGGTGCGCAGGTCGCATGCCACACCTCCTCGTCGGCGCTCTGCTGCACCGAACGTGACGACTATCACTTGCAGGCACGAGTGCGCGCAAGTGGTGTCGTGCACTTTTCTCAAAGGATGCTCGGCTCCGGCGGGAAACGTGAGCAGCAAACCCGTCACCGCAGGTCAGAGGCCTTTGAATCGGACGCGACCCGACTGGTGGCATCAGAACAGATGTCGGCGCAGTCGCCGATAACATCGCAAGATGCGCGGAGGTGACTCCCGTGGTCAGCAGTGTGGAAAGAGCAACGACCGACCCCGGGCCGGCGTTACGAGGCACGCCGGTCCGGATTTGGCAGTTGCATGCTTGACTGCCGATAAGTCTTCGTACGACTCTTGCGTGGCGCAGCTCACAACGGAGCGCGGGAGGCCGCCCACCGGCGTACCTGCGAGAGCGTGCGACCACGGCCCGCGCCGTCCGAGGCACGAGGAAAGGGACCCAGCATGGACTTCGACGACACCCCGGAAGAGGCGGCCTGGCGGACCCAGGTGCGCTCGTTCCTGGAGCAGCACCGCGACGAGCTCGGCTCGCGCAGCGCCGAGCGGACCTTCGACAAGGACGTGTCCCGCGCCCGGCAGGCGACGCTGTACGACGCCGGCCTGGTCGGTGTCACGTGGCCGGTCGAGGCCGGCGGCCAGGGCGGTACGCCGATGCAGCAGGCGATCATCGACCAGGAGATGGCCCGGCTCGGCATCCCCGGCCTGATCAACCTGATCGGGATCGGCATGTGCGGACCCACGGTGATCGTGCACGGCAGCGACGACCAGAAGGAGCGCTACCTGCGTCGTCTGCTCCGGGCCGACGACATCTGGTGCCAGTTGTTCAGCGAGCCGGCATCCGGCAGTGACCTGGCCGCCCTGCGGACGCGGGCCGTCCAGGACGCCGACGGCAACTGGCGGGTCAACGGCCAGAAGGTCTGGACGACGCTGGCCCACCTCGCCGACTACGGCATCCTGCTCACCCGCACCGACCCCGACGTCGCCAAGCACCGCGGCCTGACCATGTTCGTGGTGGACATGAAGGCGCCGGGCGTCACCGTGCGGCCGCTGAAGCAGATGAGCGGCGGCTCCGACTTCAACGAGGTGTTCTTCGACGACGTCGTGATCCCCGACTCCGAACGGCTCGGGGACGTCGGCGACGGCTGGCGGGTGGCGCTGACCACCCTGATGAGCGAGCGGCTGTCCCTCGGCGGCGGTGGCACCGAGATCGGCCTCGGCGCGGAGGCGGTGGTCCGGCACGTCGCCGAGCACCTCGACGACCTCACCCCGGACCGGCAGGTCCTCGCGCGACAGACCCTGGGCCGCGCGTACGTCGCCGCCCTCGGCACCCGCTACACCGGCTACCGCCAGCTGTCGAAGCTGAGCCGCGGCGAGCTGCCAGGCCCGGAGGCCTCGGCAGGCAAGCTGAGCAGCACCCGCTCGGCCCGCGACCTGGCCGACCTGGCAGTCCGCGTGCTCGGCGACGACGCGCTCGTCGCCCGCGGCCGTGAGGGCACCGACACCTGGCAGGACCTCCAGGCCGTGCTCCCCGGCATGGCGATCGCCGGCGGCACCGACCAGGTGCTGCGCAACATCATCGGCGAGCGCGTCCTGGGCCTTCCGGCGGAGCCGCGTGCCGACAAGAACGTCACCTTCAAGGAGAGCCTCACCGCCACCGGCGCGTGAGGGAGAGGACCTGCGATGAACTTCGACCTGGACGACGAGCACCAGGCGCTCGCCGACGCCGCCCGCGACTTCCTGTCGGCCACTGCGTCCCCGACGGCTGCCCGGGCAGCGCTCGAGGACGGTGCCGGCTCGGAGCCGGCCCCCGGGCGTGCCGAGCTGGTGAAGAGCGGCTTCGCCACGATCACGGTCCCCGAGAGCGCCGGAGGCGGGGGCGGCAGCGTCCTCGACCTGGCCGTCGTGGCCGAGCAGGCGGGCCGGCTCCTCGCCGGGCCGTCGCTGGTCACCTTTGCCCGGGCAGCGGTGCTGCTGGCCGACGACGAGGAGCGACTGACGGACCTCGGCAGTGGCGCGCTCTCCGTGGCCGTCGTCGACCGTGGTCCGGTGCTCGACGCCGTCGGCGCCGACACGTTCCTGGCGCTGCGTGACGGCGACCTGGTCCGTGCGGACGGCACGGTGACCGCCCGGGAGCCGATCGACCCGACCCGTGGTCTCGGCGACGTCGCCCTCGGCGAGACCACGGTCCTCGTCTCCGGGGCCACGGACCTGTGGCAGCGCGCCGAGCGGGTCGGCCGCACGATCCTGGCGGCCGAAGGTCTCGGAGCAGCCTCCCGGGCCCTCGAGATCGGCGTCGAGTACGCCAAGGAGCGGCACGCGTTCGGGCGAGCGATCGGCTCCTACCAGGCGGTCAAGCACCTGCTGGTGGACACCTACGTCGAGGTCGAGCAGCTGCGCTCGCTGGTGTGGTGGGCCGCCTGGGCCGCCGACCACGCGCCCGACGAGCTGCCACTGGCGTCCGCGGCTGCGAAGGCCGCCGCAGCGACGACCTTGGAACGTGCGGCGGAGACGCTGATCCAGGTGCACGGCGGCATCGGCTTCACCTGGGAGCACGATGCCCACCTGTACTGGCGTCGCGCCAAGGTCGACCGGTTCCTGCTCGGCGACGACGTGGCCGCGTTCGACGAGGTGGCCCGGCTGGCGATGGGCCAGGCGCAGCAGGCGGCGGACGCGGCGGTGGCCCGATGACCGGGTCGGCTGCTGCTCCGGGCGAGCACAACCTCGCCGTCCTCGCGGAGCAGTCCTTCGAGCGCCTGGGCGACTACGAGTCGCTGTTCTTCGAGGGCACCTGGCTGACCTCGGGGCAGATCCACGACCGCTCGACGCGGGTGGCCGGCGGGCTGCGCGCGCACGGAGTGTCTCCGGGGGACCGGGTCGTGGTGATGACGATGAACACGCCTGAGGTGTTCGTCGCCTACCGCGCGATCTGGCGGGCCGGAGCCGTGGTGACCCCGGTGATCTTCCTGCAGACCCAGCCCGAGCTGCGGCACATCCTCAGCGACTCCGGCGCCACGGCGGCAATCATCAGCCCCGAGCTGGTCGAGCTGTTCCAGGCGGCCGCCGACGGTCTCGGGATCACGACGTTCGTCATCGGGGACGCCGTACCGGGCACCCTGCCGTTCGCCGACCTCGACGCGGCGGAGCCGGCCGACATCGAGCCGCGGGCGGACGACGACCTGGCGGCCCTGCTCTACACCGGCGGCACGACCGGCCGCGCCAAGGGCGTGATGCTCAGCCACCGGGGCCTGTGGGAGTCCGGGCGCGGGATCGACAGCGTGGCCCGGTCGATGCCCTCCACTCGGGCGCTGCTGCCGTTGCCGCTCTCGCACACCTACGGCCTGATCGTCACGATCGGCGGCCTGCACTCCGACCGGCAGCAGGTCTCGGTGCTGCAGCGCTGGTTCGACCCGGTCGGCTGGCTCGAGCTGGTCGCCGAGCACCGGCTGGAGAGCAGCCCGGTCGTCCCGGCGATGCTCCAGCTGCTCCTGGGC
>DATAKN010000059.1:0-2955 GCA_036261595.1 Marmoricola sp. | reverse complement strand
CGCGCCGGTCGGCGGCGGCGGCGAGGCCGGATCCGACGCCGTCCCAGCCGGGGACGATCTGGCGGGACTGGGTCCACCCGAAGACCCACGGGATCGCGCGCAGGTCGTCGAGGCCACCGCCGGCGTCCGGCCGGCGCGCCGGGCGCGACCCGATGTGCAGGGCGCCGAGCAGGTCGACCGGCGTCGAGGCGAGGAAGTAGTCGGCGAGGCCCGGTTGCCCGACCAGACCCCGGTACGCCGCGTGCGCGTGCTCGGAGACCAGGTCCATCGCCTCGTCCCAGCGCTCCGCCTCGGCCGGGGTGCGCCGGTCGGACCGGTGCAGCACGCTCGCCTCGATCGTGGCCGCGAGCATCAGCTCGAGGTTGTTGCGGGCCAGCGCAGGCAGCGCGTACTTGTCGCTGATCACCTCGCCCTGCTCGGTGATCTTGACCTCGCCGTCGACCGTGCCCCAGGGCAGCGCCATGATCGCGTCGTACGTCGGCCCGCCGCCGCGGCCCACGGAGCCGCCGCGGCCATGGAAGAACGTCAGCCGTACGCCGTGCCGCCGCGCGACGTCGCGGGCCCGGCGCTGCGCCTGCTGGATCTGCCACTGGGAGGTGGCGATGCCACCGGCCTTGTTGGAGTCGGAGTAGCCGAGCATGACCTCCTGGACGTCGCCGCGCAGCTCGAGCAGCCGCCGGTAGGACGGGTCGCCGAAGAGGTCCTCGAGGATCTGCTCGGTGCGCTCCAGCTCGTCCACGGTCTCCAGCAGCGGCACGAAGCCGATCCGCGCGACGCCGGCGCCCAGGTCCACCAGGCCGGCCTCGCGGGCGAGCACCACGGCGGCGAAGACGTCGTGGGCCCCGCGGGTCATCGAGATGATGTAGCTCTCGATCGTCCGCGGGCCGAGCGCGTCCAGGGCCTCGCGGATCGTCACGAAGGTCTCCGCCGTCCGGGCGGCTTCGTCCTGCAGCGGCAGCGGCTGGGGCGCGAGCGGGCGACGACCAGCGAGCTCGCGGGAGAGCACGTCGAGCTTCGCCTTGGGTCCGAGGTCGGCGTACGGCTCGTCCAGGTCGCCGAGCCGGTCGATGAGCTGGCCGACGGCGGCCTGGTGCTTCTCGGCGTGCTCACGGACGTCCAGCGTCGCGAGCGTGAGGCCGGTGGCGGCCACGGTTCGGACCAGCCGCTCCACGTCGCCGCCGGCGACGACCTCACCCTGGTGGTCGAGGACCGAACGATGCAGCAGGAGCAGGTCGTCGAGCACTTCGGTGTCGTCGCGGTAGTCCCGGCCCGGGTGGTGCCGCTCACCCGACCGGACGCGACGCTCCGTGAGCTGGAGCCGCACGTGCACACAGGTGAGGAACAGCCGGTAGGGCTCCTCGGCGTTGAGCCGGCGGTACCGGGGCTCGACCTCGGGCAGATCCGGCAACTGTGCCTCGGTGCGCGCCCGCAGCTCCGGCGACACGTCCGAGACCCGTTCGCTGACCGAGAGCGTGCGGCGTACGTCGTCGACCTTGGCCTGGAGCAGGCGCAGACCGTGGACCGCCTGCAGCGTCAGCACCTCGCGCGTGGTCTCCGGCGTGACGTTCGGGTTGCCGTCCCGATCCCCACCCATCCAGGTGCCGAACCGCAGCAACTGCGCCTCGGCCGGCAGCCCGATGCCGAGGGCCGACAGGTCGTCACGCAGCACCTCGAGCACGTCCGGCACGGCCGCGGAGGCCAGGCCCTCGAGGTAGTAGATGCCGTTGCGCGCCTCGTCGACCGGCTCCGGCGGCTCGACCCGGATCTCGTCGGTCTGCCAGAGCAGCTCGATCGACTCCGTCAGCCGGCGGGTACGGCGCGGCGTGTCCGGCTCGCACAGCAAGGACGCGACCCGGCGGAGCTTCTCCAGCGTCGAGCGCCGCGCCACCTCCGTCGGGTGTGCGGTGAACACCGGCCTCACGGTCACCTGCCTCAGCTGGCCGGCCAGAGTCTCGGCGTCGATGCCGGCAGCTGAGATCCGGTGCAGCGTGTGCGCGAGCCAGCCGCCCGGGACGTCCGGTACCGAGGCCGGGCTGGCGTCCTCCCCCGGTACGCCGACGGTCCGGTGCACCTGCTCGGTCACGTTGGCCAGGTGGAAGTACGCCGTGAACGCGCGGGCCAGCCGGGTGGTCGTGGCGAGGTCGAGCTCCGGCAGCTCCTCGAGCCGGTCGCTCTTGGCGTGGGCCCGGACGGTCTCGACGAGGTCGAGCAGCTCCTCGCCCTCCACGCGCGCGAGGGTCTCGCCGAGGATCGAGGTCACCCGGCGGATGTCCTGTCGCAGGGCACTGTCGGGCGATCCGTCGATTTGATCGTTCACATCGCCATCATGGCGTTCGGGTCCACCCTCGTGCACCCCGCTCGACCGTGACGTGGACGCCGGTGCAGCCGGCTCAGGAAGACCTGAGAGAGTTGCCCTGTGAAGGCGCTGCTGCTCGAGAACGTCCACCCCTTGGCGACCGAGATCCTCACCGCCGCCGGCATCGAGGTCGAGACGCGCTCCGGCGCGCTCGACGAGACCGAGCTGACGGCAGCACTGCAGGGCGTGTCCCTGCTCGGGATCCGGTCCAAGACCGACGTCCCCGCCTCGGTGCTCCGGTCCTCCCCCGACCTCGTGGCGATCGGCGCGTTCTGCATCGGCACCAACCAGATCGACCTGGCGACGGCGGCCGAGACCGGCACGGCGGTCTTCAACGCGCCGTACTCCAACACCCGCTCGGTGGTCGAGCTCGCGATCGCCCACCTCATCGCGATGGCGCGCCGGCTCACCGACCGCAACGCCGCCCTGCACAACGGCATCTGGGACAAGTCAGCCAGTGGCAGCCACGAGATCCGCGGCCGCAAGCTGGGCATCGTCGGCTACGGCAACATCGGCTCGCAGCTGTCGGTGATCGCCGAGATGCTCGGCATGCAGGTCTACTACTACGACACCGAGGAGAAGCTCGCGCTGGGCAACGC
>DATAKN010000058.1:0-1909 GCA_036261595.1 Marmoricola sp. | reverse complement strand
GTACGTGACGTTCTGCCGCGGCGCGGCTTCGCCACGCTCCGCCTCGCCCATCGGCCCTGCACCAACACGGCTGCCACGAATGGCGTTTCCTCCGCCGGCCACCAGGTCTCCTTCTCAGTCCGCGCGAGTGCGCACAGGGGTCAGTTGCTGGTCTTGAGCAGGAGCCCGAGACCGATCACGCACGCGAACCAGACCAGGCCGATGCCGATCGTGATCCGGTCGAGGTTCCGTTCGGCGACGGACGAACCACCGAGTCCGCTCGACACGCCGCCCCCGAACATGTCGGACAGGCCGCCCCCACGGCCCTTGTGCAACAGCACGAGCAGGATCATCAGCAGGCTGCTGATGACGAGCAGGATCTCGAAAACGGTGATCACGCCCGGAATCCTAACTGACGTGGTGGGGATTGAGGCAAAGGGCCGTGGTCACAGGACGGGCATGTCGTAGAACCGGCAGATCCCGCCGAATTCGTCGGCCTGCAGGCTGGCGCCGCCGACGAGCGCTCCGTCGACGTCGGCCTTCTGCATGATCCCGGCGACGTTGCTGGCCTTGACCGAACCGCCGTACAGCACGCGTACGCCGGCCGCGGCATCAGCCCCGTGCACCTCCGCGATGCGTGCACGGATCGCCGCGCAGACCTCCTGGGCGTCGTCCGGTGTCGCGACCTCGCCGGTGCCGATCGCCCACACGGGCTCGTAGGCCACCACCAGGGAAGCAACCTGCTCGGCGCTGAAGCCGGCCAGCGATCCGTCGACCTGGGCGACGGTGTGCTCCACGTGGCGGCCCTCCTTGCGCACCTCGAGGCCCTCCCCGACGCACACGATCGGGGTGATGCCGGAAGCCAACGCCTTGTGTGCCTTGGCGTTGACCAGCGCGTCGTCCTCGTGGTGGTACTCACGACGTTCGGAGTGCCCGACCACGACGTAGCTGCACCCGAGCTTGGCCAGCATCGAGGCGGAGATCTCGCCGGTGTAGGCGCCGTCGTCGTGGACGGAGACGTCCTGGGCGCCGTACCGGATCTGCAGGCGGTCGCCGTCCACGAGCGTCTGCACCGAGCGCAGGTCGGTGAACGGCGGCACGACGACCACCTCGACCTTGCCGAAGTCGTGCTTCTTGTCGGCCAGCGTGAGCGCCAGCTTCTGCACGAGATGCACGGCCTCGAGGTGGTTGAGGTTCATCTTCCAGTTGCCCGCCATCAACGGCACGCGAGAGCTCATCAGGTCCTGCTTTCAGGTACGCCGGATCTCGACAGGCTCGATCCCCGGCTCGGGTGGGTCAGGCGCCGAGGACCTCGATGCCCGGGAGGGTCTTGCCCTCGAGGTACTCGAGGCTGGCGCCACCGCCGGTCGAGATGTGGCCGAACGCGTCGTCCGCGAAGCCGAGCCGTCGGACCGCTGCGGCCGAGTCACCGCCTCCGACGACCGACAGGCCGTCGACCTCGGTGAGCGCCTGCGCCACGGCCCGGGTGCCCTCGGCGAACGCGGCGAACTCGAACACGCCCATCGGGCCGTTCCAGAACACCGTCTTCGCGTCCCGGATCGACGCGGCGAACGCGGCTCCCGAGGCCGGGCCGATGTCCAGGCCCATCATGTCGTCCGGCATGGCGTCGGCGGGCACGACCGTCGGCTCCGACTCCGCCTTGAACTCGGCGGCGACGACGATGTCGGTGGGAAGCACGATCTCGACTCCGGAGTCCTTCGCCCGGCGCAGGTACTCCGCACAGGTGTCGACCTGGTCCTCCTCGAGGAGGCTGGAGCCGACCCCGTGGCCGAGGGCCTTGAGGAACGTGAACACCATGCCGCCGCCGATCAGCAGCCGGTCGGCCTTGCCGAGCAGGTTGTCGATGACCGCGAGCTTGTCCGACACCTTCGAGCCACCGAGGACGACGACGTAGGGCCGCTCCGGGGAC
>DATAKN010000055.1:0-3915 GCA_036261595.1 Marmoricola sp. | reverse complement strand
GATGATGTGCAGGCCGTCGGCCATCACCTGGGCGTTCGCGCCGCCGCCGATGTCGAGGAAGTTGGCGGGCTTCACGCCGCCGTGCGCTTCGCCGGCGTACGCGACGACGTCGAGCGTCGACATGACCAGGCCCGCCCCGTTGCCGATGATGCCGACCTGGCCGTCGAGCTTGACGTAGTTCAGGCCCTTGGCCTTGGCCGCCGCCTCCAGCGGGTCGTCCTCCTCGTGGATGACGAAGCCCTCGTGGTCGGGGTGGCGGACCTCGGAGGCGTTGTCGTCCAGCGACACCTTGCCGTCGAGCGCCTCGAGCTTGTCACCGGCGAGGCGCGCCAGCGGGTTGACCTCCACCAGGGTGGCGTCCTCCTCGACGAAGACCTTCCACAGGCCCTGCACCATCTCGATGGCCTGGTCGCGCAGCTCCGCGGGGAACTTCGCCTCGTCGACGATCGCGGCGGCCTTCTCGGCGTCCACGCCCGTGAGCGCGTTGACCGGGATCTTCTTGACCGCGTCGGGGTTGGTCTTGGCCACCTCCTCGATCTCCACACCGCCCTCGACGCTCGCGATGGTCAGGTACGAACGGTTCGCGCGGTCGAGCAGGAAGGAGAAGTAGTACTCCTCCTCGGGCGGGGTCGCCGGGGTGACCAGCACCCGGTTGACCCGCAGTCCCTTGATCTCCATGCCCAGGATGTTGGACGCGTGCTCGAAGGCCTCGTCCGGCGTCTTGGCGATCTTCACGCCGCCGGCCTTGCCGCGACCGCCGGCCTTGACCTGGGCCTTCACGACGGTCACCCCACCGAACTTCTCCGCAGCGGCCTTGGCCTCCTCGGCGGTCTCGACGACCTCGCCGAGCGTCGTGGCGACGCCGTGCTTGGCGAAGAGCTGCTTCGCCTGGAACTCCATCAGGTCCACGGGTTCTACCCATCTGTCGATGTCAGGAATGTGTGGCCGAGGTGAACTCGGCGCAACCGACCATAGACCCGCGGTCCGCGAGCGACCCACACGGGATCGGCGGCTGGACGTGGGCTTCGCCACACGCTCGCCTCCGGCGCGCGGTGGCTCAGTCGTCTGTCAGGTGCTCGGTGACCCAGGTGGCGATCCCGGCGGGCGTCGTACCGGGCCCGAAGATCTTCACGACGTCGACCCCGACGAGGGCCGGCAGCTTCTCGTCGGGCACAGCGCCGGATCCCAGGACCGTGATGTCCTCAGCGCCGTGCTGGCGGAGCAGCTCGGACAGCCGTCCGAACAGCGTCAGCTCCGCTCCGGCGGAGAAGCAGACGCAGACGGCGTCGGCGTCCTCCTGGATCGAGGTGGCTGCGAGCTGCTCGGCCGTCCGTGCCGGGCCCGTGTAGACGACCTCGTGGCCAGCGTCGCGCAGGACCCGGGCGAGCGGCGCCGCCCCGACGTCGCGACCGTCCGTACCGAGCTCGGCGACCACGATCCGGAGCATGCGGCGAGGGTAGCCGAGGGGCCGTTCGGCACGCGGCCGGCGGACCCGGAATCCACGCCAGGGCCTACCCCGATTTCGCTCGTCGAAACCATTCCGTTACTGTTTGGCCGGTCGTGCGTTGATGCAGGCACACGTTCGGGGGGACGTGCTCAGCGCCAAGGACAGACCCAGCGTCGTCGAACAAAGGGAACCATGGGCAACCACCGGGCAGACCACCGCGGCCCCAAGCGGGCCGCAGTCGACCCGACGCCCGCGCGTACGACGCGCGCGGCCCGCCCCGCAGGCGGCAAGCGCAAAGCCACCAAGCACCGTGGCGCGACCAGTCCCCGGGTCCTTCCCTCGGCTCCCACCGTCGTCGGCGCCGTGGCGATCCTCGCTGCCGCGGGCGGCGCCGTCGCGTTCGGCCAGGGACAGCTGCAGACCGGAGAGAACATCACGCTCTCGTCGGGCAAGGCCGAGTCGCTCAACGGCACCGACGCCATCGGCTACGCCGCGAACGACGCGCGGGCCCAGGCGCTGAGTCGCGACAGCGACCGGCAGGCCCAGGCCGAGGCGGCCAACAAGCAGCTCAAGGCCGCGGTCGACGAACAGTCGCAGCAGCGCTACGCCCAGCTGGCCCAGCTCGCGCTCTCGGCGGAGAAGCGCGCCGACCAGATCGCCAAGAACCTCTGGGTGCTGCCCACGGTCGGCTACCAGCTGACCGCCCGCTTCGGCCAGTCCAGCGGTCTGTGGTCCCACCTCCACACCGGGCTCGACTTCGCCGCCCCCACCGGCACCCCGATCTATGCGGTGGCCAACGGCGTGATCACGGACGCCGGCTACGACGGGGCGTACGGCAACAAGACCGTCGAGACCCTGCCCGACGGCACGGAGATCTGGTACTGCCACCAGTCCTCGATCGGCGTCAGCGTCGGCGAGAAGGTCACGCAGAGCGAGCAGATCGGCGCCATCGGCAGCACCGGCAACACCACCGGCCCGCACGTGCACATCGAGGTGCGGCCCGGCGGCGGCGACCCGGTCGACCCGTACCCCGAGTTCGTGATGCACGGGGTCACGCCGTAACGAGGCTCGATGCCGAGTTGCGGCGTGGAGCTGAGGCGGCGCAAACGGCTCGGAGGACCGAAGCGGAGGAGAGCGGCTTGCGCCGCCTCGGCGACCTACGCGCCGTACGCAACCGCCCGCTCGGCGCTCACAACTTCTCGACCGGGGCGTAGCGGAGCAGGAGCCGCTTGACGCCCTCGCTGCCGAAGTCGATCGACGCGACCGAGCCCTCCCCCGCGCCCTCGACGGTGACCACCGTGCCGAGACCGAAGGAGTCGTGCTGGACCCGGTCGCCCGGCGCGAGGCTGGGGATCGCTCGCCCGGCCATCGCCTTCTTGGTGGCGTCGGCCCGGGCCGCCGCCGTGCCGAACCGGCTCTGCATCTGCTCCCGGCCACGGCCCGTGAGCCCTTCGCCGGCCGGGCGACCCGACCGGTAGGAACCGAACCCGCTCCCCGAGGTGAGGTCGGGTCGGGTCCACGACGTCTGTTCAGCCGCGGTGCGACGCCAGTCGACCAGGTCGACCGGCAACTCGTCGAGGAACCGTGAGGCCGGGTTGTGGGCTGGTGCGCCCCAGGCCGAGCGCATCACCGCGCGAGAGACGTAGAGCCGTTCCCGCGCCCGGGTCAGGCCGACGTACGCGAGCCGACGCTCCTCCTCCAGCTCCGGCTTGTCGCCGAGCGAGCGCTGGTGCGGGAAGATGCCGTCCTCCAGCCCGGTGAGGAAGACCACCGGGAACTCCAGGCCCTTGGCCGTGTGCAGGGTCATCAGGGTGACCACGCCGGGTGAGCCCTCGCCCTCGGGCGCGTCGGGAATCTGGTCGGAGTCGGCGACCAGCGCGACCCGCTCGAGGAAGTCGGAGAGCCCGGGCGGGGTCACGGTCTCGTCGGCGGGGTCGGCACTCGGCCCGACCTGGGGGTCGTCGGCGAACTCACGGGCGACCGCGACGAGCTCGGCGAGGTTCTCCACCCGAGTCTCGTCCTGCGGGTCGTCGGAGTCCTCGAGCTCCTTGAGGTAGCCGCTCAGGGCGAGCGTCTGCTCCAGCACGACGTCGACGCGCTCCCCCGCCTCGACCATGGACTGCAGCTGCTCGACCAGCTCGACGAACCCCTTGATCGCGTTCAGCGAGCGGCTGGCGATGCCGGGCGCCTCGTCGGCACGCTGCAGCCCCTCCCAGAACGTGATCTGCTCCCTCGTGGCGAACGCCTCGACGCACGCCTCCGCGCGGTCCCCGATACCGCGCTTGGGGGTGTTCAGGATCCGTCGCAGCGACACCTGGTCGGCGGGATTGACCAGCGTGCGCAGGTAGGCCAGCGCGTCGCGGACCTCGCGGCGCTCGTAGAAGCGGACTCCCCCGACGACCTTGTACGGCATGCCGACCCGGATGAACACCTCCTCGAAGACTCGCGACTGGGCGTTCGTGCGGTAG
>DATAKN010000046.1:0-5233 GCA_036261595.1 Marmoricola sp. | reverse complement strand
GTGGGCGGCTCTCGTTCGGCCGCCCGTGTGCGGCGATCCACACGGCGGTGTGATCGGCCGGTCACGTCCACAAGCCGCTGACGTGGGCGTTCCCCGTTCGCCCTTCTACGCTCTCCTGTAATGGGCAGGCGGACGGGAGAGCCAGCCGGCCGTCCCCGGCCACCGACACAGGCATCAAGACCTTGTGGTGCGCCCGGCGGGCGCGAGCCGCGCGCAGCGAGGCTCCGGTCGTTCCCTTCGCCCTCGGAGTCCCCAGGGATGCAGCGCATGGCGACTTCTGCTTCACAGAGCGCCAACATCAGGGTCGGACGAGCGTTGGCCGGATGCTGGTCGCGCGTAGGGGTCCCCGCATGACCACTACCGGCCTTGGCTCGACCATCGTGCTTGTCCAGCGCCTCGAGGCGCAGATCGCTGCCCTTCGGGCCCTCAGCGATGAGGCGTTCGCCGAGGTGGACGGCTTCGGGCTGGCTCCGATCCTCGTCTCGGTGCGGACGGCGCAGGCACCCGGCTCAAGCGTCCAGCAGTAGTTGCGGCATTCCGGACCCGTCTCGTCGAGTGCTGAGTGTTGTAACCGGCTGAATGCCACCCAAGGTCTGGCGGGCACGGTCCACGACAGGACCACGACGCCGCCGGGAGGCCACCCATGTACGACCTGCAGGAACTGTTCACCGACCGCAAGGTCGCCCGCACGCTGGCGGCGCTGCTGCCTGACCGGTCGTTCGAGGGGGTTCACTGGGACCGGTGGTCCGTGGTCATGGATGCGGCCGGGGTCGCCACGCAGGTGCGCACGACGACCAAGCTGTACCCCGACGACCCGGACGTGGCGGCCTACACGGCGATCCCGGAGGCGGCGTTCGACTCCTCTCGCCCTGACCTGGCGGCCAAGTACGGGCTGATCTGGGTGCGCATGTCCGACGTCCACCCGCTGGCGACGTCCGACGAGTACATCGGCTGCTTGTGGCCTGGCGCCAGAACGCTGTTCTGCCGGATCACCTCTTCGGCGGTGAAGCGGCAGATTCGCCGCTTCGACGGTCCAGATGAGAACGCCTATACCGTGCTGGGTCTGGCGATCTTCAACCATTTCGACACGCTGCAGTGGACGCGATGGGCGTCCGACATCACCCGCGCCGCCCGGGACAACGTCAACTACTCGCTCATCCACCGCACCTGCGAGGACCGCGGCCTGCTGATGACCTTCGGCACGGCGACCCATCACCCCGTGCGCGACCGCGAGGCGCTGGCGATCCTGGGCGTCTTCGGCAAGAAGGACGACTACGAGCGACGGCAGAAGCTGACCGGAACCGCGGTACAGAAGGCCAAGGATGGCGGGGCGCCCCGTGCTGAGAACCAGATGGCGCACGGCTACCGGCACGCCCGCCACCCCGGCACGGACCGACGCGTCAAGGACGCGACCCGTGGGTTCGTGCCCGAGGCCATCTGGGACTTCGTTCCGACCCTGCAGGCCCTCGTCCACGCCGCCGTCCAGACCGACGAGTCCGGCAGGTACGTCACCTCCTGGCGGGAGATGACACGGCTGCTCGCCGTCCACGACGTGCCGCGCCGCGGGCAGGTGGCCGACGGCAGCTACCGCTCCATGTTTGGAGACGTCGACGTCAACGACCCGCGGGCCGTCGCAGCCGCAGACGACCTCGACGGTGACGCCCTGTACCGGGTGGGCCGCTCGTTCTTCATCAACAACGGCTACCGGCCGCGGCAGCCCGCCGACCGGGTCGCGGACCCGTCGCTGACGCTGGAGGAGCGCCTGTACCTGCACAAGGTGCTGCTGTGGAAGACGGGCACGTTCCTGCAGATCCGCGCCAACGACATCCGCGGCCGCCACGCCGAGGCCAAGGGAGAGCGGCCGGTGTTCCGCGGCCCGATGGACGAGTTCGGCTACTTCCACATCGAGAGCCGCTGGGGGTTCCCCGTCGACCCCGCCACCGGCGAGGAGCTCATCGGATGGGGCATCCCCGACGCGGTCTGGGACAAGCTCATCGACCGGCTGCTGAACGAAACCGGCCCCCGGCGGCCGCGCGGAGGCCGCAGCCACGCCACGCAGCGGCGGCGCTTCCTCGAGGACTTCGGCACGTGGACCACCGACTCCTCCGGGAGAGCCATCGCGACCTCCGGCGCCGAGTCGGACGAGGACACACTCGAGTGGACCGTCGGCGCACGGCAGAACAACGCCCGCGGAGGCCGCGCCGGCCGGCAGAACGTGGTCCTCCTTGCCCGCCCGTGGCCATCCGGCACGACCAGCTCCGGCAGGCGTCGGGGCTGGAGCCGCGAGCAGTCCAACCCCACCAGGCACGTCAAGGGCACGGCGAACCTCGCCGAGCTCGCCGCCGACCTGCGTACCCGCCTCAGCAGCGCCGTCCAGCAGATCCTAGATGCCACCGAGCTCGCACCGGTCAGCCTGCCCGCCCGCCGACCCGAGCGCGACGCCACCGCCGACAAGGTGGCCTCCCTGCGCGCCAAGCATGCGACAGCTGAGCGCGAGGGCAAGGAGGCCCGAACCGCCGCCGCCGCGTTGCGGGAAGCCGCCGCACGCTTCCTAGCCGACGGCAACCCCACCAAGTTCACGCAGTATGACAAGCAGGCCGACGACAGCGACGCCACGGCAGAGCGGTCGACCGCCACCATGGTCGCCCTTGCAACCCAGATCACCGCGCTCGCCGAACTCGCCAGCCAGGGTCCGCGAGAGACGCTGGCAGAGGCCGACATCAGCGTCACTGCGTACCTCGACGAGGCCCTGCGGCGAGCCGCTCTGAACAACGGCGACGTCCCGTGGCAGGCCGCGGACGTCGTAGCCCGCACCTTCGGCCAGTGGAGGTTCATTCCCACCGGTGACCACATCGACTACCAGTGCGTGGCCGTCCTGCCCCTCGCCGACGGCGGCACCGTCGAGTTGGCCCTCGCGGGCAGGGTCGCGAACATCCGCAGCCGCACCAAGCGCACCGGGACCGTGCCGAGCGTGATCGTGCCGGCCTTCTTCGCGGCTGGTCGAGAGCTGGACGACCTGACCACCGTTCACCAGTGCACTCGGCGCAGCCTGGTCACCAAGCACCTCATGCCCTGGCTGGCCCAGCACGGCGTGACCGACCGAGCCGTCAAGTGCGCGCTCATCGACCACCCCATCAGCGACGTCCGGCAGCTGGTCCACGCCGCCCTCACCGGCACGACGGACGCAACCCACGCACGCTGGCCCGTCGGATGGCGCGAGGTCGTCCTCGAGACCTACCTGCACCACCCCAGGCAGTGGGGGTTCGCCGCGTGCCCCGACGACACCACCGTCATCCAGCAGCTGGCCAGCACACTCGCCCTGCCCCAACACCGAGAACACGGACTGCCGGTCGCGGTGCTGGCCGCCCTCACTGGCATGGACGCCAAGACCAAGATCCGACGGCTCGTCCGGCCCGACGACCGTGCTGCCAGCGGCCTCGGCTTCACACGACCGCGGTACTTCGAGTACACGCCCGGCACCAACAAGCAGCACATCCGCGTCCGCCCGTGTCCGCACCGGGGCTGCACCGGCGCAGCCGACCGAGTCCTCCTGCTCCCCGAAGTCGCCGCCTCCGGCTGGGGCGTCCTCTGCACGTCATGCTGGCGCGCCCCCGTCGTCGTCGACGAGGACTCCCCAGTCGCCGAACAGGGCCGTCAGGCGCACTGGGCACGCGCTCCCTTTCCTGCGGCCTACGACACCCACATCACCGGCAACGCCGGCCCCGCTGGATCGCTCCGAGACGGAGCCGAAAGCCGGTGCGTCACGCCTCACCCACCGTTCGACGTGGCCTCGGCCGCAGGCGGCTCCTGACAGCCCGTCCTTGACCGGTCAGCCGTGACGGTTGAGCGACGTGGCGGAGGCGGCTAGTGCGTTGCCTCAGGAAGGGGCACGATCAGCACAGGACGATGTTGGCCGCGGCCGGTGAGCGCCCGCGTGACCGAGCGGTCCAGAAGCCGTGCGATGGCAGCCGTACGGGAGTGCCCGCGCGTGCCCACCACGATCATCAACGCATCTCGCTCGTCGGCGACCGCCGTGAGCAGGTCGACCGGGTCACCGTGAGCCGCGTGGTACGCCCAGGGGACCGGCTTCCGGTTCAGCACCTCGCGTACCTTCTCGTGTTCCTCCGCCAGCACCGCTTCGGCCTGCTCGTCCCAGTCAGCCGAGTCTGGATCGATCGGGTAGTCCGCCAGGTCCACGGCATGGACGACGTGGAGCTCCGCGCGCAGTCGGGTAGCCAGGTCGGCTGCGACGTCGAGAGCCTGCAGGCTCACCGGCTGCCTGTCGAAGCCGACGACGAGCCGTACAGAGTGGTGGCCCTCAGCCTCACGGCCGGGGATCTCGATGCGCTGCGACACGTTGCTGTCTGCGCCAGATGACAACCCGTTGGAGACGGTCCCTGAGGCCATGTCCGCTCCTCTCGCACGCCGACAATGCCACCCTTCGTCACAACGTACCTCTGCCACGGGATTGCGCGTCGGACCGTAGGCGAGCAGACTGCAACATGGCGATGAGGCTCGCCACAACCGCGGACGCCCCGCTGATGGCCTCTACCTGACACACCGGCGCATGTCGCCGACGGACAGGTGGAGGAGGCACACGATGTCGTTCGCGCTCTCCCTGCCGGTGGTGCAGTTTCTCCAAGTCGCGACCACGGCGGCGGCGGCCCCAGGGCTGAGCGGATTCATCGCCGCGGTCGAGAGCCGGTTGCAGGGCCGCCGGGGCCCCCGTGTGCTTCAGCCCTACTTCGACCTGGCGAAGCTGTTCCGCAAGGAGTCACTAGCACCCCGCGCGGCGTCGCGCTTCTTCCTTGCCGCTCCCCTCATCGCCTTCACCTGCTACCTGACCGTGCCGCTCCTCATCCCGGTGCTGACGTCATACCCGCTGCCACTCGGCTACATGGGCGACATCCTCGGCGGCGGCTTCGTGCTGGCACTTGCCAGCTTCGTGGTGGCGGCGGCGGCTGCCGAGACGGGATCGCCCTACGCGCAGCTCGGTTCCAGCCGCGCCAAGACGTTCGGAGCCATCACCGAGCCGGTCATCCTCTTCGTGGTCTTCGCGGTCGCCCTGATCACCGGAACCGATCTGCCGTACGCGTTGGCGGAGACAGTCCGGTCGTCGGCGAGCCAGATCGTGCGACCGGCGCACCTGCTCGCCAGCGGAGCGCTGTTCATGGTGATCCTCTACGAGACCGGGCGGATCCCGGTCGAGACCCACACCGGCACGAACGAGTTC
>DATAKN010000028.1:0-1879 GCA_036261595.1 Marmoricola sp. | reverse complement strand
ACGAGAGCAGTACGTGGCCAGCCTTCCGACCGCGCCCCAGCCGGGCAAGACCGACCCCGCGATCATCCGCAACTTCTGCATCATCGCCCACATCGACCACGGCAAGTCGACGCTGGCCGACCGGATGCTGCAGCTCACGGGTGTGGTCGACGAGCGCAGTGCCCGCGCGCAGTACCTCGACCGGATGGACATCGAGCGCGAACGCGGCATCACGATCAAGAGCCAGGCGGTCCGGATGCCCTGGACCGTGACCGCCGACAACGTGGCGGGCGCCGAGGCGGGCACCTACGTGCTCAACATGATCGACACCCCCGGTCACGTCGACTTCACGTACGAAGTGTCAAGGTCGCTCGAGGCCTGTGAGGCCGCGATCCTGCTGGTCGACGCGGCGCAGGGCATCGAGGCGCAGACGCTGGCGAACCTCTACCTCGCGCTCGGCGCCGACCTGCAGATCATCCCGGTGCTCAACAAGATCGACCTGCCTTCGGCCAACCCCGAGAAGTACGCCGCGGAGCTGGCGGGGATCATCGGCTGCGACCCCGACGACGTGCTCCAGGTGAGCGCGAAGACCGGCGTCGGCGTACGCGAGCTGCTGGACCACATCGTCGCGCAGACGCCTGCCCCCGTGGGCGACCCGGACGCCCCGGCGCGAGCGCTGATCTTCGACTCGGTGTACGACACCTACCGCGGCGTGGTCACCTACGTGCGCGTCGTCGACGGCAAGCTCTCGCACCGCGACCGGATCAAGATGATGTCCACCGGCGCTGTCCACGAGATGCTCGAGGTCGGCGTGATCAGCCCCGAGCCGGTCAAGGCCGGCGACCTCGGTGTGGGCGAGGTCGGCTACCTGATCACCGGCGTGAAGGACGTCCGGCAGTCGCGCGTCGGCGACACCGTCACCAGTCAGCAGAACGGCGCCACCGAGCCGCTCGGCGGCTACAAGCACCCCAACCCGATGGTGTTCGCGGGTCTCTACCCGATCGACGGTGACGACTACCCGACGCTGCGCGACGCCCTCGACAAGCTCCAGCTCAACGACGCGGCACTCGCCTACGAGCCGGAGACCTCCGGTGCCCTGGGCTTCGGGTTCCGTTGCGGCTTCCTCGGCCTGCTGCACATGGAGATCGTCCGCGAGCGGCTCGAGAGAGAGTTCAATCTCGACCTGATCAGCACGGCGCCGAACGTCGTCTACACGGTGGTCATGGAGGACGGCAAGGAGCACGTCGTCACCAACCCCAGCGAGTATCCCGAAGGCAAGATCGCAGAGGTGCGCGAGCCCGTCGTCCGCGCCACGATCCTCAGCCCCAGCGACTACATCGGCGCGATCATGGAGCTCTGCCAGTCCAAGCGCGGCCAGCTGCAGGGCATGGACTACCTCTCCGAAGACCGGGTGGAGATGCGCTACACGCTGCCGCTCGCCGAAATCGTCTACGACTTCTTCGACCAGCTGAAGTCGCGGACCAAGGGCTACGCATCGCTGGACTACGAACCGATCGGCGACCAGGCGGCGGACCTGGTCAAGGTCGACATCCTGCTCCAGGGCGAGAAGGTCGACGCCTTCAGCGCGATCGTGCACAAGGACGCGGCGTACGGGTACGGCGTGATGCTCGCCGGCAAGCTGCGTGAGCTGATCCCGCGCCAGCAGTTCGAGGTGCCGATCCAGGCCGCGATCGGCGCCCGCGTGATCGCCCGCGAGACCATCCGCGCGATGCGCAAGGACGTGCTCGCCAAGTGCTATGGCGGCGACATCACCCGCAAGCGCAAGCTGCTGGAGAAGCAGAAGGAGGGCAAGAAGCGGATGAAGATGGTCGGCCGGGTCGAGGTCCCGCAGGAGGCCTTCATCGCCGCGCTGTCGACGTCTGCGCCGGCGGAGAAGGGC
>DATAKN010000024.1:0-10365 GCA_036261595.1 Marmoricola sp. | reverse complement strand
TGCCGCGACCACCGGAGCACTGCTGGTCTGGGACCTCAAGCGTCCGGATCGGTTCCTCTACATCTTCCTGAAGTCCAACTGGACCTCGTGGCTGGTGCTGGGTGCCTACGTGCTCACGGTCTTCTCCGGTGGCTCGATCCTCTGGATGCTCGCCGCCGGTCTCGACGTGGGCTGGGCGACGACCACGCTGGCATGGGTCGGGATCCCGGTCTCGGCGATGATGGCCGGCTACACGGCGTTCCTGTTCGGCCAGGCCGAGGGGCGCGACCTGTGGCAGTCACCGGTGCTGTTCTGGCACCTGATCGCGCAGGCCGTGATGGTCGGCAGCGGCGCGCTCGCCGTGGCGGGCCTCTTCACCGGCCTGTCCGACCGGGCCTGGACCTTCCTCGCGGTCTCGTTCGTGCTCTCCACCGCGATGCACCTGATCGTCCTGGGCCTGGAGTACGGAGGCCGGCACCAGAGCCGCCAGGCCACGGTGGCCGCCCACATCGTCAGCGGTGGTCGGTACTCCCGCCTCTTCTGGCTGGCCGCAGTGCTGCCCGCCGTGGGCGCGGGCCTGCTCGGTGCCATCGCCTGGGGCGCAGAGTCCGGGACGCTCCTCGCCCTCGCCGGCCTGGTCGTCCAACCGGCGCTGGTGTCCTACGAGAGCGTCTTCGTCCGTGCCGGACAGGACGTCCCGCTGTCGTGATCGTCCAGACCCCTGACAGGAGTGACCGATGACCCCCGAGGTTCCCCTCCCCGGTGCGCGCACCCACGAGCGGCTGCGCAACTTCCCACCCCCCTCGGAGTGGGACCACCACGTCGAGTACGACGCCAAGGCGCACCCGCGCAAGGTGCCGCACACGTACTCGCTGATCCCCACGATCTGCTTCAACTGCGAGTCGTCCTGCGGCCTGCTGGCCTACGTCGACCACGACGACCTCTCCATCAAGAAGTTCGAGGGCAACCCGGCGCACCCCGGCTCGCGGGGTCGCAACTGCGCCAAGGGGCCCGCGACGATCAACCAGGTCCACGACCCCGAGCGCATCCTGCATCCGCTGCGACGCGTCGGTGAGCGCGGCTCGGGCAAGTTCGAGCAGGTCTCCTGGGAAGAGGCGCTGGCCGACATCGCGAGCCGGATCCGCGCGGCGATCGTGGAGGACCGGCGCGACGAGGTCATGTACCACGTCGGCCGGCCCGGTGAGGACGGCTTCGCCGAGCGGGTGCTCCAGGCCTGGGGGGTGGACGGTCACAACAGCCACACCAACGTCTGCTCCTCGGGCGGCCGTTCGGGTTACACCCACTGGATGGGCTACGACCGGCCGTCGCCGGACTACGCGAACGCGAAGGTGATCCTGCTGCTCTCCAGCCACCTGGAGACCGGCCACTACTTCAACCCGCACGCCCAGCGGATCATGGAGGCCAAGCAGAACGGCGCGAAGGTCGTCGTGCTCGACCTGCGGCTGTCGAACACCGCATCGCACGCAGACCTGTGGATCTCGCCGTGGCCCGGCAGCGAGGCGGCGATCTTCCTGGCGGTGGCGTCGTACCTGCTGCGCACCCGCCGGATCGACCGCGAATTCCTGCGGCGCTGGGTGAACTGGGACGTCTACCTCGAGCGGTTGCACGGCGACGCGGTCGCGGACACCGCCAGCGCCGACGAGCGGTTCGAGACGTTCCTGGACCGGCTGACCGCCGACTACGCCGAGTGGACGTTCGAGCGTGCCGCCGAGATCGCGCACGTCCCGGCCGCCCAGGTCGAGCAGCTCGCGCGGTACGTCGGCGAGGCCGGCACCCGCCTGGCCACGCACACCTGGCGCTCGGCCGCTGCGGGCAACCTGGGTGGCTGGCAGATCGCCCGGAGCCTGTTCTTCCTCAACGTGCTCACCGGCAGCGTGGGCACCGAGGGCGGCACCCACCCCAACGGCTGGGACAAGTTCATCGCGCACTTCCCGGAGATGCCGGAGCCGAACGACATCTGGAGCGACCTGCTCTGGCCCACCGAGTACCCGCTGACCACCAACGAGATGTCGATCCTGCTGCCACACCTGCTCAAGGACGGCCGCGGTCGCCTGGAGGTCTACTTCAGCCGGGTCTACAACCCGCTGTGGGTCAACCCCGACGGGTTCACGTGGATCGACGTGCTCAAGGACGAGTCCAAGATCGGGCTGCACGTCGCGCTCACGCCGACCTGGAGCGAGTCGGCGACGTTCGCCGACTATGTGCTGCCGATGGGCCATGCCTCGGAGCGGCACGACACGATGTCGTTCGAGACGCACACCTCCAAGTGGCTGGCGTTCCGGCAGCCCGTGACGCGGGTGGCGATGGAGCAGCGCGGGATGCCCTACCGCGACAGCCGCGACGCCAACCCGGGCGAGGTGTGGGAGGAGAACGAGTTCTGGTTCGAGCTGTCCTGGCAGATCGACCCCGACGGATCGCTCGGTATCCGGCGCTGGTTCGAGTCCAAGGAGCACCCGGGTGAGCGGATGACCATGGACGAGTACTACGACGTGCTGTTCAACCGCAGCGTGCCGGGTCTGCCCGAGGCGGCCGCCGCCCAGGACCTCACCCCGTTGCAGTACATGCGCAAGTACGGCGTCTTCGAGGTCGCCAAGGACCTCTACCGCCTCGACGAGCGGCCGCTCACGGAGACCGAGCTGGACGGTGCCGTGGCCGACGAGCACGGCGTGCTTCGCAAGCCGGTCACCCTGGAGACCGCCCCACCGCTGGTGGGGGAGGCCGGTGCGGTCGGCGTACAGCACGAGGACGGCACGAAGACCGCGGGCTGGCTCTCGCCGTCCCGCAAGCTCGAGCTGTACTCCACGACGCTGGCCGACTGGGGCTGGCCGGAGTACGCCACACCCGGCTACATCGAGTCCCACGTGGCTGCGACCAGGGTCAACCGCAACGACGACGAGTTCGTGCTGATGCCGAACTTCCGGCTGCCCACCCTGATCCACACACGATCGGGCAACGCCAAGTACCTCAACGAGATCGCGAACACGCACCCGCTGTGGTTCAACGCCGCCGACGCCCGCGCCATGGGTCTCCACACCGGTGACCTGGTCCGAGTGACCACCGAGATCGGCCACTTCGTGGTCCGCATCTGGGCGACCGAGGCGATCCGGCCGGGCGTCGTCGGGCTCTCCCACCACATGGGCCGCTGGATGCAGGACGGTCACCCCGGCAGCCGTTGGGTGATGGGCAAGGTCAACCTCGACCGCAGCGACGAGGGGATCTGGAAGCTCCGCTACACCGACGGCGTCCGCCCGTTCAAGAGCGAGGACCCCGACTCCGAGCGGATCTACTGGGACGACCCCGGGGTGCACCAGAACCTCACGTTCCCGGTCCAGCCCGACCCGGTCTCCGGCATGCACTGCTGGCACCAGAAGGTGCGCATCGAGAAGGCGCGTCCGGAGGACCAGTACGGCGACGTCGAGGTGGACGTGAACAAGTCGCGCGAGGTCTACCGGCGGTGGCTGGAGATGACCCGGCCGGGGCCCGGACCCGACGGCCAGCGACGCCCGGAGTTCATGATGCGCCACGTCACGCCCAAGCGGTCGGCGTACCGGCTGCCGGTGCCCAGTGGTGGGCCCAGTGGCGGGCCCAGTGGTGGGTCTCGCGGCGGGGTCGACACGGACCAGGAGACGATCTGATGGGCGTGCTGTCCCGACTGCGCAGCGAGGCTCCGGCGACCAGCGTCGACGAGGTGGCGCTGCGCGCCGCGGTCGGCCAGGTGCAGGACCCTGAGCTGGGGCTCTCGCTCGTCGACGCCGGGATGCTGGACGACGTGTCGGTGGACGGCCGTGGCCGGGTGACGGTCACCGTGCGCCTGACCACGCCGACCTGCCCGTTGCGCCAGCGTCTCGAGACCGACGTGCGCACCGCGGCCCTGTCGGTCGACGGCGTGACCGAGCTGCGGGTCCAGTTCGCGGCGATGAGCGACCCGGAGCGGATGGCCCTGGCCACCCGGCTGCGGGGAGAGGCTCCCTCCGGCCGGTTCGGACCGGACTCCTCGACGAAGGTCTACGCGGTCGCGAGCGGCAAGGGGGGTGTCGGCAAGTCGACGGTCACCGCGAACCTCGCGGCGGCGCTCGCGGCCCAGGGCAAGCGGGTGGGCGTGCTCGACGCCGACGTGTGGGGCTACTCGATGCCGCAGCTGTTCGGCGTGCGCCGCGCGCCGGTGGCACTCAAGGGTCTGATGCTGCCGGTGGACGCGCACGGCGTCGCGGTGATGTCGGTCGGCTTCCTCGTCGAGGACGACGCACCGGTCGTCTGGCGCGGACCGATGCTGCACAAGGCGATCGAGCAGTTCCTGGTCGACGTCCACTGGGGCGAGCTGGACGTCCTCCTCGTCGACCTGCCTCCGGGCACCGGCGACGTGACCATCTCGCTGACCGAGCTGCTGCCGGACGCCGCGCTCCTGGTCGTGACCACGCCGCAGCCGGCGGCCGAGACCGTCGCGGCCCGGGTGGGCCGGATGGCCCAGGACATGCGGATGCCGGTGGCCGGCGTCATCGAGAACATGTCGACGCTGGTGTGCGAGGCCTGCTCCCACGAGACGCCGCTGTTCGGTGAGGGTGGTGGCGCCCGGGTCGCGAGCCGGCTCGGCGTACCGCTGCTCGGGCAGGTGCCGCTCGACCAGCCGTTGCGTGCTGCGGGCGACCTCGGCATCCCGGCGGTGGTCGCGGCGCCGGACGCGCCGTCGGCGCGTGAGCTGGCGCGGATCGCGGCCGAGCTCCCGGTCGTCCGGAGGTCCCTGGTCGGCCGGTCGCTGCCGTTGTCAGTCGTCTGACCGGCCGACCGCGACTCGCTCGTCGCGCCGGAGCGTCTCGTACATCCGGACGGCGACGACGAGCCCGGAGGCGGCGGTGAGTGCGACGACCGCCCAGATCGCGGTGCTCAGGCCGAAGAGGTCGGCGAGCACGCCGGCGAGCAGGGCGCCGACGGCGAACCCGCCGTCGCGCCAGAGCCGGTAGACGCCGACGGCGCGTGCTCGCCACGAGGGGTGGGCCACGTCGCCGATCGCGGCGAGCAGGGTCGGGTAGACCATCGCGGTGCCGGCGCCGAGCACGACCGCGGCCAGCGCCCAGACGCCGAACGTGGTGCCGACCGCGACGAGGCCGATCGCTGCGGCCTGGACCCACATCCCGGCGGCGATCAGCCACTTGCGGCCGATCCGGTCCGACAGCGCCCCGGTGACCAGCTGGCCGGCGCCCCAGACGCCGGGGTAGAGCGCCGCGATCACGCCGATCTCGCCGACGCTCAGCCCGTGGCGGGCGAAGAGGATCGGGAAGATGCCCCACGCCAGGCCGTCGTTGAGGTTGTTCACCATGCCGGCCTGGCTGCAGGCGGACAGCGCTGGCTCGTCGAACGACGTGAGCCGGCTGACCCGGCGCGTCGTGAGCGCGGCCTCGTCGCCCTGGACGGGGTGTGCGGCCGCCTCGGCGAGGGCGTGGTGATGGGTCTCGCGGACCAGTACGACGCTGAGCCCGAGCCCGAGCGCGACGTATGCCGCGCCGACGAGGAAGGGCGCCGGCCGCAGCCCGTGCTCGGCGGCCAGGTAGCCGGTGAGCAGGGCGGTCACCGCGACGGCGCCGTACCCGGCAGCTTCGTTGAGCCCCATCGCCAGGCCACGCCGGGAGGGACCGACGAGGTCGATCTTCATGATCACGGTCGTCGACCAGCTCAGCCCCTGGTTGACGCCGAGCAGGACGTTGGCGACGACGACCCAGGACCAGCTCGGCGCCCAGATCAGGAGCAACGGCACCGGGAGCGCGACCAGCCAGCCGGCGACGAGCACCGGCTTGCGGCCGTAGCGGTCCGAGAGGGTGCCGGCGAAGAAGTTGGTGGCCGCCTTCACCACCCCGAACGCGAGGATGAACGTCAACGCGGCCGTGTAGCCGCTGAGGTGGAAGGTGCGGTCGGCCAGCAACGGCAGGACGGTGCGCTCCTGCCCGAGCGTCCCGCCGACCAGCGCGTTGACCGCGACGAGGAGCGAGAACTGCGCGAGGTTGGCGCGCAGGCCGAGCCGGACCTCCTCGGGGACGCGCGTGGCCAGGGAGGAACCCTCAGACCGGTCCGTCATGTCCCACCTCGCCACGTAATCAATAGATCTCTTGAATAGTGACAAGACAGAGTACGCTTGTCAAAGGATCCCTTGAACAGGTCCAGGAGGGGCCGTGGCCGATCACGCAGCGAAGCACGCACTCTTCGACGGGCTGGTCGTGGCGGCCAAGGCGTTGGCCAACGGTCGCCGTGCCGAGATCGTGGACGTGCTCAGCCAGGGGGAGCGGTCGGTCGAGGAGATCGCCGCCGAGATCGACCAGAGCGCGGCGAACACCTCCCAGCATCTTCAGCAGCTGCACCGGGCCGGGCTGGTCGCGACTCGGCGTGACGGCAACCGCGTGTACTACCACCTGGCCGACCCGCGCGTCGGTGAGCTGTGGGCGCTGCTGCGCGACGTCACGGCGGAGCGCCATGCCGAGGTCGAGCGCCTCGCCGCGAACTACCTCGGCGACCGCGACCTGCTCACCACGATCACGCGTGCCGAGCTCGACCGGAGGCTCGGTCGTCGCAACGTCGTCGTCGTGGACGTCCGCCCGGCGGCCGAGTACGCCGCCGGTCACATCGCCGGGGCGATCTCGATGCCGATCGACCAGCTGAGCCGCAGCTCGTTCGACATCCCACGGGGCGCCGAGATCGTGGCCTACTGCCGCGGCCCGTACTGCGTGTACGCCGACGACGCCGTGCGCGCGCTGACCCGCAAGGGTTTGCGTGCGGTCCGGCTCGAGGACGGCTACCCGGAGTGGGCACGCGCCGGGCTCCCGACTGCCGTGGGTGCATCGGCGGCAGGCTCGTAGCCGACGGTCCGGCCGCCCTGGCCGCAGGAGTGGCCATCGACACACCGTCGTCCGGGCCGGTTCGCTCAACTGGGCCGCCGAGCTCCCGATCGGAAGGTACGGAACAGGTCCGCCCGGAACGCTCCGGGATCGCCATCACCGACCTGGACCGGGGGATCGTGATGATGATCTGCGCGATGTGCGACGTCGACCTGTGCAGCCTCTGCGGGGGCAAGTGCGAGTGTCTCCACGACGCTCGACCGGGGGCAGAGTCCACCAGGCCTCACCCACCTGCCGGCTGACGACGGCGATGGCCGATTTCCGCTAGAACTGTCGGTGGCCGGTGTCCAGACTGGAGCCATGTTCCAGGACACCGAGGCCTGCTACCGGGCGGTGAAGAGCAAGGATCGCCGGTTCGACGGGGTCTTCTACACCGCGGTCAGCAGCACCGGCATCTACTGCCGGCCGAGCTGTCCGGCGATCACACCGAAGCTGGCCAACGTCACCTTCTACCCGAGCGCGGCGGCGGCCCAGCAGGCCGGCTATCGCGCCTGCAAGCGGTGCCTGCCCGACGCGACTCCCGGGTCGCCGGAGTGGGACCTCGCCGCCGACGTCGCCGGTCGCGCGATGCGGCTGATCTCCGACGGCGCTGTCGAGCGTGAGGGGGTGGACGGACTCGCCCAGCACCTCGGCTACTCGGTGCGCCAGCTGAACCGGCTCGTCACCGGTGCGTTCGGAGCCGGACCGCTCGCACTGGCCCGGGCTCGGCGGGCCCAGACGGCGCGCGTGCTCGTCGAGACGAGCACGCTGTCGTTCGCCGACGTGGCGTTCGCCTCCGGGTTCTCCAGCATCCGGCAGTTCAACGAAACCATCCGCGAGGTGTACGCCGCGACGCCCACCGAGCTGCGCGGCCGGCGCGGCGGGACGGCGACGTCCGGGTCGATCAGCACGCGGATCGGCGTACGGGAGCCGTTCGCGGGCGATGACCTGCTCGATTTCCTCGCCCTGCGCGCGGTCCGCGGCATCGAGGCCGTGGGAGAGGGCTGGTACGAACGCTCGCTGGCGTTGCCGCACGGGCCGGCGGTCCTGCGAGTGCAGCTCGTCGGCCGCCCGTTCGGCTACGTGCCGTGCCGGTTCACCCTCGCTGACGCGCGCGACCTGGCTCCGGCTCTGGAGCGCACCCGACGGCTGCTCGATGCCGACTGCGACCCCGTCGCGGTCGATGAGCAGCTTGCCGGCGACCGGCGGCTCGCACCGCTGGTACGCCGCCGCCCCGGTCTGCGGGTGCCCGGCCACGTCGACGGCGTCGAGCTGGCGGCGCGCGCCGTGATCGGCCAGCAGGTGAGCGTCGCCGGCGCCCGCACGCTCGCCGGCCGCCTCGTCGCCGAGCTGGGCAGGCCGCTCGAGCTGGCCGGTGACCACCAGGTCACGCATCTCTTCCCGTCCGCCGAAGCGCTGGCCGGCGTCGACCCCGAGCAGCTGGCGATGCCCCGGACGCGTGGCCGTGCGGTGGCCGCGGTCGGGCGCGCGCTCACCGAGGGTGCCGTGGTGCTCGACCGCAGTGCCGACCGGGCCGACGTACGGGCGGCGCTCCTGGCGCTGTCCGGTGTCGGGCCCTGGACGGCCGACTACATCGCCTTCCGGGTGCTCGGGGACCCGGACGTGTTCCTGCCGACCGACATCGGCGTCCGTCACGCAGCCGACCGGCTCGGCATCGCCGACGTCGGCACCGAGAGCCAGCGCTGGCGGCCGTGGCGGTCCTACGCCCTGATCCACCTGTGGTCATCGCTCGGTGACGCAGGTTCCCCGGCATCGACGACGAAGGAGACATAGGGTGAGTGCAACGACGGAAGAGAGGGCGACCCGGAGCGCCGTGTGGACCGTGATGGAGTCACCGGTCGGTGACCTGCGGATCATCGCGCGTGAGGGCGCGATCGTCGCGATCGAGTTCAGCCCGTTCCGCGGGCTCGCGGACGGCCGGCCGATCGGCGACCGTGCCGACGACGACGCCCTGCTGCGGCGTGCGGTGGGGCAGCTCAACGCGTACTTCGCCCGCGAGCTGCGCGAGTTCGACCTGCCCCTCGCGCCCGCGGGCAGCGCGTTCCAGCGACAGGTCTGGGACCAGCTGCGCCGGATCCCCTGGGGTGAGACCGCGTCGTACGGCGAGATCGCACACCGCCTCGGCCACACCAACGCCGCCTCCCGCGCGGTCGGGCTCGCCAACGGCCGCAACCCGATCCCGATCGTGATCCCCTGCCACCGCGTGATCGGCGCGAACGGCTCGCTGACCGGGTACGCCGGCGGCCTCGACCGCAAGCAGCTGCTACTCGGCCTCGAGCAGGAGGCGCTCTTCTAGGACGCTGCTGGTCACACGAAATGGCCGCTTCACACACGAGATTGCATGCGAGAAGCGGCCAATTCACAACCCAACTTGTGAATTCGCCCGCCCTGACCTACTCCGCGGCCGCCCGGCGCAACGACTCCGACAGCCGGTCGGCGGCTGCGAGCACGGCGGGGGCGTGCATCCGGCCGGGCTGGCGCGAGAGCCGCTCGAGTGGTCCGGAGACGGACACGGCCGCGATCACCTTGCCGCTGGGCGATCGCACGGGAGCCGACACCGAGGCCACGCCCTGCTCGCGCTCGCCGATCGACTGCGCCCAGCCGCGGCGGCGGATGCCCGACAGTGCCGTGGCGGAGAAGGCGGCGTTCTGCAGCCCCCGGTGGATCCGCTCGGGATCCTCCCAGGCCAGCAGGATCTGGGCCGCGGAGCCGGCCCGCATCGTCAGCTGCGAACCCACCGGGATCGTGTCGCGCAGTCCGCTCGGCCGCTCGGCGGCGGCGACGCACACGCGGAACTCGCCCTGGCGCCGCCACAGCTGCGAGGACTCGCCGGTGATGTCGCGCAGGCGGGCCAGCACCGGTCCGGCTGCGGCGAGGAGGCGGTCCTCGCCCGCGGCGGCGGAGAGCTCAGCCAGGCGCGGGCCGAGAACGAAACGGCCCTGCATGTCGCGGGCCACGAGACGGTGGTGCTCCAGCGCCACGGCCAGCCGGTGCGCGGTGGGGCGGGCGAGCCCGGTCCCGGCGACGAGGCCGGCCAGCGTCGCCGGCCCGGACTCGAGGGCGGCCAGTACGAGGGCGGCCTTGTCGAGGACGCCGACTCCGCTAGAGTTGTCCATATACCAATACTGCCGTCTCAGATCATGGGATGCAAGAGTACGGTGGGTTTGCAAGGAAATCGTGGCTGGGTCGATGGCGACCTTGGTCTGTGGGAAAGGGAGACGCGATGGGCAAGACCCTGGCAGAGAAGGTGTGGGACGAGCACGTCGTCCGGACCGCTGAGGGAGAGCCTGACCTCCTCTACATCGACCTCCACCTCATTCACGAGGTGACCTCTCCGCAGGCGTTCGACGGCCTGCGCCTCGCCGGCCGCACGGTACGACGCCCCGACCTCACCCTCGCCACCGAGGACCACAACGTCCCGACGCTCGACTGGGACAAGCCGATCGCCGACCCGGTGTCGCGGACGCAGGTCGAGACCCTGCGG
>DATAKN010000020.1:0-3403 GCA_036261595.1 Marmoricola sp. | reverse complement strand
CCCCTTGAAGGTGCAGGTGACGCCGTACTCGTTCTCGATCCCGAAGATCCGCCGGTCCACGGGACCAGCCTATGTCCCGGCCAGAATCCCGGAGAGCGACTCGCTGTCCAGTCGGCGGAACTTCCGCTGCTGCGGACGGGTCCGGTCGAGCCAGGCGACCTCGAGCTCGGTGACCGGGATCGTCCGATCGCCGCTCTCGCCGTGGCCGAGCGCCTTGACCGCCAACCGGATCGCCTCGTCCCGGCTGAGCTCGGGGCGGTAGTGCTCCTTGAGGTAGGTCGACACGGACTCCGCGTCCCCACCCATGGCCGCGAACCCGTGCTCGTCGGCCACCTGGCCGTCGTAGGTGAGCCGGTAGATCTGGTCGTCCTCGGCCGTGTCGCCGACCTCCGCCACGAAGAGCTCCACCTCGTACGGCTTCTCACCGCCCGAGGAGAAGATCGTGCCGAGGGTCTGCGCGTAGGCGTTGGCCAGGCCGCGGCCGGTGACGTCGCGCCGGTCGTAGGAGTACCCGCGCAGGTCCGCCAGGCGAACGCCGGCGATGCGCAGGTTCTCGAACTCGTTGTAGCGCCCGACAGCGGCGAACGCGATCCGGTCGTAGATCTCGCTGACCTTGTGCAGCGCCTGGGAGGCGTTCTCGGAGACGAACAGCACACCGTCGGCGTACTGGACGACCACGACCGACCGCCCGCGGGCGATGCCCTTCCGGGCGAAGTCGGCCCGGTCCTTCATCAGCTGCTCGGGCGAGACGTAGAACGGCATGGACATGAGTGGCCAGTCCTGTCAGCTCAGGGCCGCGTGCGGGCCGTCGGGGCGTTGCATCCGGCCCGCGACGACGCGGTCGGCGATCTCGGCCACGTCGCCGTCGGTCATCCGGCGGTGGCCCTCGGCGGTCATCACGCTGACCACCGGGAAGATCCGCCGGGTGAGGTCGGGGCCGCCGGTGGCCGAGTCGTCGTCCGCGGCGTCGTACAGGGCCTGCACGACGGCGGTCACGCACTCGAGCTCGGAAAGGTCCTCCCGGTAGAGCTTCTTCAGAGATCCTCGGGCGAACATCGAGCCGGAGCCGACCGAGTGGAAGGCGGTCTCCTCGTAGCGTCCGCCGGTGACGTCGTAGCTGAAGATCCGGCCCTGGTCGGCGCTGCGGTCGTAGCCAGCGAACAGGGGGACGACGGCCAGGCCCTGCATGGCCAGCCCGAGGTTGCTCCGGATCAGGGCCGAGAGCCGGTTGGCCTTGCCGTCCATGGAGAGCGTGGAGCCCTCGATCTTCTCGTAGTGCTCCAGCTCGGTCTGGAACAGCCGGACCATCTCCACGGCGAGGCCGGCGGTGCCGGCGATGCCCACCGCGGAGTACTCGTCGGCGGGGAACACCTTCTCGATGTCCCGCTGGGCGATGATGTTGCCCATCGTGGCGCGCCGGTCCCCGGCCATCACCACGCCGCTGGGAAAGGTCGCGGCCACGATCGTCGTTCCGTGCGGGGCCAGCTCCGCTGCGCTGCCCTGCGGGAGGGTCCGGCGCGCCGGCAACAACTCGGGCGAGACCGCGCCGAGGAAGTCGCTGAACGACGAGGTGCCGGGCGTCAGGAAGGCGTCGGGCAGGCGGGCGTCACCCGAGGTGCGGTGGACCTGGCTCACTGTCCGCCCTTCTGGATGAACGACTTCACGAAGTCCTCGGCGTTGGTCTCGAGGACGTCGTCGATCTCGTCCAGGATCGCGTCGATGTCCTCGTCGAGCTGCTCCTTGCGCTCGGTCACGGCGTCGGCCGGGGCTGTCTCCGCGACCTGCTCGTCGGACTCAGAGGACTTCCGCGGCTGCTTGTGCTCCTGCGCCATCAGCCTCTCCTTCCACTCCCCCACAGATTGGGATGTCTCGACCCTATCGAGTCAGGGCAGAGAACAAGGCCAGAGCCGTCTCACTCGAGTCGATCAATTCGCCGACGTGGGCCCGGGTGCCGCGCCGGGGGTCGATCGTGGGCACCCGCTGCAGGGAGTCGTGACCGGGCAGGTCGAAGATCACGGAGTCCCAGGACGCCGCGGCGATGCTGTCGGAGTACTTGTCCAGGCAGCGGCCCCGGAAGTACGCGCGCGTGTCGTCGGGCGGCTCGTGCATCGCGCTGGTGATCGCGGCGTCGTCGAGCAGCCGCTCCATCCGGCCGAGCCGGACGAGACGGTGGTAGAGGCCCTTCTCGGGGCGCAGGTCGGCGTACTGCAGGTCGACCAGGTGCAGCTTCGCGTCGTCCCAGTCCAGGCCGTCGCGGTCGCGGTAGGACTGCAGCAGCTTCAGCTTCGCGACCCAGTCGAGCTCCTGCGCGCATTCCATCGGGTCGCGCTCGAGGCGGTTGAGCACCGATTCCCACCGGCTCATGACCAGGGCCGTCTGCTCGTCGACGTCGTCGCCGTACTTGTGGTCGAGGTACTTCGCCGCGAGGTTGAAGTACTCCCACTGGAGCTCCACTGCGGTGAGGGTCTGCCCGTCGGGGCGCTCCAGCAGATGGGTCAGCGTGGGGTCGTGCGACACGGCCCGCAGTGACGCCACGGCACGTGTGACGGTGAGGTCGGTCTGGATGAACCTGTCCTCGATCATGTCCAGCACGAGGGCGGTGGTACCGACCTTCAGGAACGTCGAGATCTCGGAAAGGTTCGCGTCGCCGATGATCACGTGCAGGCGGCGGTACTTCTCGGGATCGGCGTGCGGCTCGTCGCGGGTGTTGATGATCGGGCGCTTCAGCGTGGTCTCGAGGCCGACCTCGACCTCGAAGTAGTCGGCACGCTGGGAGATCTGGAACCCGTGCTCCCGTCCGTCCTGCCCGATGCCCACCCGGCCGGCGCCGCAGACGACCTGGCGGGAGACGAAGAACGGGGTCAGGTGGCGGACGATCTCGCCGAACGGCGTCGACCGCTTCATCAGGTAGTTCTCGTGGGCGCCGTACGACGCTCCCTTGTTGTCGGTGTTGTTCTTGTACAGCACGATGTCCGGCTCGCCGGTCACCGAGGCGAACCGGCACGCATCGAGGGCGATCTGCTCGCCGGCCTTGTCCCACCGCACGACGTCGAGCGGGTTGGTGCACTCGGGCGTGGAGTACTCGGGGTGGGCGTGGTCGACGTAGAGGCGCGCCCCGTTCGTGAGGATCACGTTGGCCAGGCCCATGTCCTCGTCGGTGAGCTGGCTGGCGTCGGCCACCTCCCGGCCCATGTCGAAGCCGCGGGCGTCGCGCAGCGGCGACTCCTCCTCGAAGTCCCACCGGGCGCGCCGGACGTGCAGCGCCGCGCTCGCGTACGCGTTGACCAGCCGCGTGCTCGCCACCATCGGGTTGGCATGGGGCTGGCCCTGGACGGAGATTCCGAACTCCGTCTCGGTGCCCATGATCCGCCGTACGCTCATGGGGCGAGCGTACGGCGGTCGG
>DATAKN010000017.1:0-3020 GCA_036261595.1 Marmoricola sp. | reverse complement strand
ATGCCCTCGGGATTCTGGGAACAAGTGGTCGCGGACGGCCTCAAGGTGCCGCAGGATCGCTCTCTCGTCGAGATGACCGAGGACCTCACGCGCATGCTCGGCGACCCCGATCCGGAGGTCCGCGACGGCATCGCGTTCCCGACGATGGCGACCTGGATCGACGAGGGCGTGTACGACGACCTGCTGGTCGGCCTCGGTGACGGCATGTGTCACGGACTGGACATCGGCCTGGGCGAGATGGAGAGCGACACGGTGTTCCGCCGCAGCTTCTCTGCCCTGATCCTCACCGAGTGCATCGACCGGACCACGCGGGCAGCTCTCGGTGGCCCCAACGTCGTGCTCCGCTGGGGCGACAAGATCATGAGCTGGTACTCCCGCGAGCGCGACCTGCGGGGGTTCGTGCCGGGCAAGGGCTGGGCGCACTGCGTGGCCCACGGCGCCGACGCCCTCGGGGCGCTGGCCCGCTCGCCAGTGCTGGGGCGCCTCGAGCTCACCGTGATCCTCGACGTGATCGCGGACCGGCTGCTGATGCCGACCGAGGCGTTCTTCGTCTGCGGCGAGGGCGACCGGCTCGCCTACGCCACGATGCACCTGCTGCGCCGCGACATCCTCGGCATCGACGTGCTCGAGCCGTGGGTCGCCCGGCTCGCCGCCGGCGCGGTCGGCCGCGGATCGATCAACCGCAACCCCTACATGGTCGCCGGCAACGTGCAGAGCTACCTGCGCAGCCTGCACCTCCAGCTGTCGCTGAACACCGCGGCGTCCGGGCATCCCGCCGTGCGTTCGGACCTGCTGCTGGTGCTCTCCGACCAGCTGCGGGCCACCAACCCGGCGTACTTCCGGGCACCGGTCGCGTACTGAGCGGGGCCTTCCCGGCCCGCCCGCGACCGGGGGCTTGTAGCCTCGCGGCATGACGCAGGCAGAGACCACCCCGGACACGTCCTCCTCGCCTTCCGGTGACGCCGTCGAGGCCCATGCCGGACAGCATGCGGTCGCAGTCGCTCGCGCCCACGGGGTGGAGACGATGTTCACCCTGTCGGGGGCGCACGTCTTCCCGATGTACGACGGCGCCGTGACTGCCGATCCGCCGATGCGCATCCTCGACGTGCGCCACGAGCAGACCGCCGCGTTCGCCGCCGAGGCGACCGGCAAGCTCACCCGCAAGCCGGGCCTGGCGGTGCTCACGGCCGGCCCGGGCGTCACCAACGGGGTCAGCGCCGTCGCGCAGGCACAGTTCGCCGGCTCGCCTCTGGTCGTGCTCGGGGGCCGCGCACCCGCCAACCGGTGGGGCACCGGCTCGCTCCAGGAGCTGGACCAGCCCCCGATCCTGGCCCCGGTCGCGAAGCTCGCCCGGACGCTGCACACGGCGGCCGACATCACGCCCGGCCTCCATGAGGCGTTCACCGTGGCGGGCTCCTCCCACCGCGGTCCGGTGTTCGTCGACGTCCCGATGGACGAGTTCTTCAACACCGCCACCGCGACGTATCCCACTGTGGCGCCCGCCGCTCCGATCGAGCCCGACGGTGACGCCCTCCAGGCGATCGCCCGACTCCTCGGCGACGCGCGACGGCCCGTGCTCGTGCTGGGCACGGACGTGTGGGCCGACGGCGCGGAGGAGGCGGCACTCCGCTTGGTCCAGGAGCTCGGCATCCCCGCGATCACCAACGGGATGGGCCGCGGTGTCGTCCCGGGCGGCCACCCGCTCCTGGTGACCAAGGCGCGCGGCCAGGCGTTCGGCACCTGCGACCTCGCCATCGTGGTCGGCACCGCCCTGGACTTCCGGCTCGGGTACGGCGTCTTCGGCGGCAAGGACGACTCGCCGCTCGCGAAGGTCGTCCACCTGGCCGACTCGCAGGGTCAGCTCTCGGGCCACGCGGAGCTCGCCGGGTCGGCGTACGGCGACCTCACGCTGGTGCTCGACGGCCTCAGGGAGTCGGTCGAGCGCCTGCCGGCGAAGCCGCAGTGGGCCGAGTGGGTCACCAGCCTGCAGCACACCGTCGCCGAGGCGACCGCGCGCGACGCCACGCTGCTGAACGCGGCCGCCGACCCGATTCACCCCGCTCGGATCTACGGGGAGCTGGTGCCCCGGCTCGCCGAGGACGCCATCGTGATCGGCGACGGCGGCGACTTCGTCTCCTTCGCGGGGAAGTTCGTCGAGCCCAAGCGTCCGGGCGGCTGGCTCGACCCGGGACCGTACGGCTGCCTCGGCGCCGGGATGGGCTCGGCGATCGCGGCCCGGTTGCACCGTCCCTCGAGCCAGGTCGTGCTGCTCTACGGCGACGGCGCCGCAGGCATGTCGCTGATGGACGTCGACACGCTCGTCCGGCACGACCTTCCCGTCGTGATGGTGTGCGGCAACAACTCCGCCTGGGGCCTGGAGAAGGGCCCGATGCAGATGCTCTACGGGTACGACGTGGCCGCGGACCTGGCGCCGCACACCCGGTACGACGAGGTGGTCAAGGCGCTCGGCGGGGCGGGCGAGACCGTCACCGACCCGGCGCAGATCGGGCCGGCACTCGACCGGGCCTTCGAGGCGAACGTGCCCTACCTGGTCAACGTGATCACCGACGTGGCCGCGGCGTACCCGAGGAACACCTTCGGGATCTGACGTCCTACAGCCGCGCCATGAACCTCTCGGCGTCGACCACGACCCGGGTCACCTCACCGGACCCGACCAGCTTCTCGCCCTGACGGGCCTCGACGGCGAAGCGCAGCAGCCGTCCGTCGACGTGGGTGACCGTCGCGGTCACCTGCAGCGACGCGCCCACGGGCGAGGCCGCGAGGTGCTCGAGCGACACCCGCGTGCCGACGGAGGTGGAGCCGTCGGGAAGGTCGAGGGCCGAGCAGGTGGCCGCCTCGCACCACGCCAGGAGCACCGGCGTGCCGAGGACCGGCAGGCTGCCGGAGCCGACCGCGACGGCGGTGTCGGCCTCCGAGACGACGAACTCCCGGGTCGCCGTGCGACCCAGGAGCCCGGTGGAATCGTTGCCTGTCATGAAACGTCAGGCGTTGGGACGCTT
>DATAKN010000008.1:0-2374 GCA_036261595.1 Marmoricola sp. | reverse complement strand
GCCCTTGCGGACCAGCTGGTTGATGGTGGGCACCGGGTGGTTCCCTTTCTTGTCAGCTCTCAGTACCGGACGCCTTGCCCGGCACGATGGTGTTGCGCGGCGCTGAGAGACGCCGGTGGTGCGGCCGTGATGCCCAGCTGTCAGGGCACGCGGACGTGCCCGGGAAACCCCAGACACAAGGTCTCAGGCTACCGGGTGCCCGAGGGAGGGTCAAAACGCGCGAGCGAGCCCGGCCAGCAGCTCGGCCAGGTGCAGCGCGCGTACGCCGGCGAGGTCGGCCAGCTGGACGCGACACGACATCCCGTCGGCCAGGATCACGGCGTCGGGACCGGCCTCCCGCACGGCGGGAAGGAGGGTGTGCTCGGCCACCGCGACGCTGGTCTCGTAGTGCCCCTCCTCCATGCCGAAGTTGCCGGCAAGCCCGCAGCAGCCGCCGAGCCGGTTGACCGTCGCCCCGGCCGCTTCGAGCACGGCCACGTCGGCGGCGAACCCGATCACGCTGGTCTGGTGGCAGTGCGGCTGGACCACGACCTGGGTGCCGGTCAGGTCGGGCGGAGTCCACGTGCCGGCGTCGATTCGGGCCAGGAGCAGCTCGGCGAGCGTCGACATGCCGGCCGCCACCTCAGCCGCCCGCGGGTCGTCCAACAGCTCCTCGGCGTCCGACCGCAGGGCAGCGAGGCAGCTGGGCTCGAGCCCGACCACGGGCACGCCGCTCGCGACGTACGGGTGCAGTGTCTCGATCGCATCGCCCAGGATGTGACGGGCCTGGTCGAGCTGGCCGGTGGTGATCCACGTGAGCGCGCAGCAGGCGCGCTCCGGGATCACTCGCGCGTTCAGGCCGGCCGCCGCGAGCAGCCGTAGTCCGGCGTGTCCGATGCCGGCGCCGAAGTGGTCGGTGAAGGAGTCCGCCCACACCCAGACGTCAGGACGCTCCGTCGCATCCGACGGGGTCGCCACCGACTTGCGCAGGGAGCGATCGCTGAACTGCGGGAGGCTGCGCCGGGCGTCGATGCCGGCGGCCTTCTTCATGACCGCGGCCACGGCCTTGCTGCGCAGCATCCGGTTCGCCACCCGGGGCGGGGTCATCGCCGCCCACTTCGGCAGACGGCCGAGGGCGTAGTGGGACCGCGGTCGCCGCTTCCCGGCGTACTGGGCGTGGAGGGTGTGGGACTTGTACGTCGCCATGTCCACGCCAGTCGGGCAGTCCCGCGCACATCCCTTGCACGACAGGCAGAGGTCCAGCGCCTCGCTGACCGCCGGATCGGTCACGGGCAGGTGGCCGGCGGCGACGTCCTGCAGCACCCGGGACCGACCGCGCGTGGAGTCCTTCTCCTGACGGGTCGCGACGTACGACGGGCACATCACTCCCCCGGTACGCGTGTTGTCGGCGACGCACCTGCCGACGCCGGTGCACCGGTGCACCTCGCCGAACAGTGCGGCCAGCGGGCCCGCGGGCTGGGACGCCAGTCGCAACGAGGCGTCCAGCGGGGCCGGGTCCACGAGCACGCCGGGGTTGAGCACGTCGCCGGGGTCGAGGATCTGCTTGACCCGGCCCATCAGGGCGAGCGCCTCCGGTGAGTACATCCGGCCGAGCAGCTCGGACCGGGCGCGACCGTCGCCGTGCTCGCCGCTCATCGACCCGCCGTACCCGGCGACCAGGTCGGCCCCCGCCTCGGTGAACTCGCGGAATCGGCGACGTCCGCCGCGGTCGCCCAGCTCGAAGTCGATGCGGACGTGCACGCAGCCGTCGCCGAAGTGGCCGTAGGGCACTCCGTCGAGCCCCGTGTCGCGCAGGAGGGCGTCGAAGTCGCGAAGGTAGGCACCCAGCCGTTCGGGCGGGACGGCGGCGTCCTCCCAGCCGGAGTGCGCCGGCCGGGACAGCGAGCGGGCGGCGAGACCGGCACCGTCCTCGCGGATCCGCCACAGCGCCGCCTGCTCGGCGAGATCGGTGACCACCCGGTGCGGCACGCCGGCGGTCTTCGCCACGGCCTCGGCACGGCTTCGCGCCTCGGCCTCGGTGGCACCGGTCACCTCGGCGAACAGCCAGCCGGCACCGGCCGGAAGCTCGGGGGCCCCGGGGACCAGGTCGGTGATCCGGTGGTCGAGCCCCTCCAGTGCGGCCAGGTCGTGGCCCGGCAGCAGCGAGGGCACCGCGTCGGCCGCCTCGAACATGTCCGGATAGCCGAGCACGGCCAGGGCCCGGTACGGCGCGTCCTCGACCAGCCGCATGGTGGCCTCGAGCACGACGGCGAGGGTGCCCTCCGTGCCGACCAGGAACCGGTCCAGCCGGCGGCCGTTCTCGGGGAGCAGGTGCTCGAAGGAGTAGCCGGAGACCTGGCGACCGAAGCGGCCGAACTCCGTGCGGACCAGGCCG
>DATAKN010000003.1:0-4785 GCA_036261595.1 Marmoricola sp. | reverse complement strand
GGCGAGTTCGACGGCGGCTTCATCCACATGATGCAGTGGCTGCCGCAGGAGCGCCTCGGCTCGGCGATCACCAACCTCGCGCACGCCCGGCAGATCCTCGACGAGACGGTCGCCTACTGCCACGACCGGTCCGCCTTCGGCCAGTCGATCGGCCAGTTCCAGCACAACAAGTTCCTGCTCGCCGAGCTGGTGACCCAGGCCGAGGTCGCGCAGGCGTACGTCGACCAGTGCGTCCTCGCGCACACCAAGGGCGAGCTCACCGCGATCGACGCCGCCAAGGCGAAGTGGTGGACCTCGCAGGTGCAGAACGACATCCTCGACGCCTGCGTCCAGCTGCACGGTGGCTACGGCTACATGAACGAGTACCGCGCCGCCCGTGCCTGGCGTGACGCCCGGGTCACCAAGATCTGGGCCGGGTCGAACGAGATCATGAAGGAGCTGATCGGGCGCGACCTCGGGTTCTAGGACCCCGGCCTGACCAGGCCGCTCTCGTACGCCGCGATCACGGCCTGCAGCCGGTCGCGCACACCGAGCTTGGCGAGGATCGCCGTGACGTGCGTCTTGACCGTGGTCTCGCCGACGTAGAGCTCACGCGCGACCTCGGCGTTCGACAGCCCCCGGGCGATGGCCCGCAGCACGTCGACCTCCCGGCTGGTCAGCGTGGCCGGGAGGTTCGCGGACGGCGAGGGCGCCTGCACGTACGACGTGATCAGGCGCTGGGTCACCGCGGGGGAGAGCGTCGCGTCACCGGCGTACGCCGCCCGTACGGCCGCCACGATCCCGGCCGGCTGGGTGTCCTTGAGCAGGAAGCCGCTCGCGCCGGCCCGCAGGCACGCATGGACGTACTCGTCGAGGTCGAAGGTGGTCAGCATCAGCACCTTCGGTGGATCGGGTTCGGCGAGGAGTGCCCGCGTCGCCTCGATCCCGTCACGACCCGGCATCCGGATGTCCATCAGCACCACGTCCGGCCGGTGCCGGCGTACGGCCGCGATCGCTTCGTCGCCGTCGGCCGCCTCGCCCACGACCTCGAGGTCCGGCTCGCGCTCGATGATCGTCCGCAGGGCGTCGCGGATCAGCGCCTGGTCGTCGGCGGTGACGACGCCGATCACGCCGGCTCCCCGTCGTAGGGCAGCTCGGCGACGAGGACGAACCGGCCGTCGCTCGCACCGGCGCTGAAGCGCCCGTCGAACAGCGCGACCCGCTCCCGGATCCCCACCAGTCCGTGTCCGGGGGCAGCGCCGTTGACCCTGCGGGCCGGCACCGGGTTGGTCACCTCGATGCGGAGCCGGTCGCCCTGCCACTGCAGCGCCACGTCGGCGGACGCTCCGTCCCCGTGCCGCAGGGCGTTGGTCAGCGCCTCCTGCACGATCCGGTACGCCGAGACGTCCTGGGCAGCAGGCAGCGTCCGTGGAGGTCCGTCGACGTGCTCGTCGACGACGAGTCCGGCGCCGGCCAGCGCCTCGACGAGCTGCGGCAGCGCGTGCAGCCGTGGCTGCGGGTGTCGGGCTTCGGCGTCCTCGTCCTCGCGCAGGATCCCGAGCAGGCGCCGCATCTCCAGCATGGCCCCGCGGCCGACGTCCTGGATGTGCTCGAGCGCGGTCGCCACCTGCTCGGGGTCGTCGTGCACGGCCGGTCTCGCGGCGCCGGCCTGCATCACCATCACGCTCATCCCGTGCGCGACCACGTCGTGCAGCTCGCGTGCGATCCGGGCCCGTTCCCCCGCGACCGCGAGGGCCGCCTGCGCGTCCCGGCCGGCCTCGGCCGCGGCGAGAGCGGCGGCGAGCTCGTGGGACTGCTGGCGCCAGCGGCGTACGCCCTGACCGGCGATCCACGCCATCGCGGACAGGGAGAGACCGAAGAAGAGGTCGGACGGGATGTGGAAGTCCGCGATGTACCAGTGCATCGGCGCCATCAGGGCGACCGGCACGGCGAGCGTGACCCGGTCCCACGGTCGGCGCGCCCACGCGGACGCGGAGTAGACCGCGGCGAGGAACGGGAACAGCCCGCCGAAGAAGCAGATCGTGCCGCCGAGCCCGGCACCCACCAGCGTCATGGTGCCGGCCATGGCGGCGCACGCGGCGAACGGCGCGCGGCGCCGGAAGGCCAGGGCGACCAGGGGCAGCAGCACCAGCCAGGAGTCGACGGCCAGCGGGACGCGGCCCGGCAGCACGCTCTTGTCATAGGTGCGCAGCTCGACCTCGGCCACGATCGCGAAGCCGGCGGCCAGGGCGACGTCGAACGACTCCGGCCAGCGCGCGCTCGACATCCCCATGTCTCGGGACCTTAGGACGTCGATCGCGCGCTGCCCATCCTCCTCACGGAGGAGGCCGCCCCCGACGTACGTCGCCGGATCGGGTGCCCGCCGGCCGAGGCGGAGGCAGCGCGTCGATTCCTACGGTCGACGCATCCCGACACCACCACCGCGAAGGAGACCGCCATGACCACCACCACCGCGTTCACCGACCTGGACGAACCGACGTACGTCGACGTCAGCGCCCGCCACCGACTGAGTGCGCTCGCCCTCGCCGGTGCCGGGATCGGCATCGTCGTCGGGCACCTGCTCACGGTGCCGTCGGACCAGGACATGTCGCCCTACCTCGACCAGCTGGCGGCACACCGCACGACCGGCGTGCTCGGCGGGCTGCTCACCGCAGCCGGGGCGTTCCTCGTCCTCCCTGGTCTGGTGGCCGCGCTCCGCCTGGTCCAGGACCGGGGTGCCCGGATCGCCACCGCGGGCGCCATCGCAGCTGGTGTCGGGATCGCCTCCCTTGGTGCGGGCGACGTGATGCTCACGCTGGTGATGGGCGGTCTGGTCGAGAAGCACCGAGACACCGCGGAGGCGCTGTACCGGATCGCGGACTCCGAGCCGCTGCTGTCGCTGCCGTTCGCGTTCGCGCCGCTCTTCGTGCTCGGCATGGTGCTGCTCGGCGTGGCCGTGCTGCGGGCTCGTGACCTGCCCACCTGGCTCGGCGTCCTCACAGTCGCCGGTGGGCTGTGCGTGCCCTTCAGCACCGCCGGTGGCCCGCGTGCGTTCGTCACCCTGCTGCCCCTCGCCGCCGCGCTGATCGCGCTCGGAGTCACGGCGCTGCGCCGAGCATGACCCGCGACGTGCCCTCGGTTGCGCGCGACGTGCGACCGTGGGCACGTGCGCATGTTCGTCGCGGCCGTCCCACCGCTCGAGGTGCTCGAGGACCTCGAGGAGTTCATGTCGGTACGCCGCGAGGCGGCCGGCTTCCGCTGGACGGTGCCCGACCAGTGGCACCTCACGCTCGCGTTCCTCGCCGACGTGCCGGACCGGTCGCTCGACGACCTCCTCGACCGCCTCGCGCGGGCGGCGCGCAAGCGGCACCCGATGCGCGCCAGCATCGCCGGAGGCGGAGCGTTTCCCCATGTCGGCAGGGCGAAAGTCCTCTGGGCCGGCGTCGAGCTCGACGATGCGGAGGAGCTCCGTCGCCTCGCCGTCGGTAGCCGTGCGGCTGCCGCCAAGGCCGGCATCGACGTGGCCGGCGAGCGGTTCAAGCCGCACATCACCGTGGCCCGGATGGGCCGCCCGGTGGAGGCGACGCCCTGGGTGCGCGTGCTCGATGCCTATCGCGGCCCCTCCTGGACGATCGACGAGATCTCGTTGATCGCCTCGCACCTCGGCGAGGGCCCGCGCAAGCGGCCGCGCTACGAAGCGGTGGAGGTGTTCAGCCTGGGCGGACTCTCCGGCCACGGTGGTTGAGCCCGCCGAAACCACGCGGGCTGGCCCGGTTGCTCCGCGTCGAGCACTGAGGGTTTGGAGACGGTCGGCGCGACCGCACCTCAACCACCGATTCCGAGCACGGGAGCGTGGGTCGAGAGGATTCTTGAAGAAGTTCCCCGAACACCCCGGAAAAACAGGGGATCTGGGCCCGTTTCTGTCGGTGGTCGACCCTAGATTCAGGGTCATGAACTCGGGCACCACGACCATGGACGCGGCTGCTGTGCTCGCGTCGGCGCGCCGTGCCCGGGCCGACGCGAACGCCGCCGAGGCCCGCGTCCTCGCCGACGCAGTGGAGTGGGCGCACCTGCACTCGGTCTCGGATCTCGATGATGCGGCGACCTGGTGGTCCGGCACCAGGGTGATGGGTCAGGACACCGGGATCCCGATCGCGGGTGAGGGTGCCCCGTTGGTCAGTGAGTTCGCGGTGCTGGAGTTCGCCACCGCCCTCGGTATGACCGCGGACTCTGGTCGTACCCTGGTCGGACTGGCGTTGGAGCTGGCGCACCGGCTCCCGAAGGTGTGGGCCCGCGTGCAGGCCGGGTCGTTGGCGCCGTGGCGGGCCAAGCGGATCGCGGAGAACACCCTCCACCTCTCGGTGGAGGCTGCTGGGTTCGTGGATGCGCAGGTGGCGCCGTTCGCGCACCAGACCGGCCCGGCGCAGACCCAGCGGTTGGTCGACGAGGCGATCGCACGGTTCATGCCGCAGGTCGCTGCTGAGCAGCGGGAGCGGTCTGCGGAGCAGCGCTACTTCACCATCGACCACGACCAGGTCTCCTTCGCCGGCACCTCCCGCGTCCACGGGGAAATGGACCTCGCCGACGCGTTGGACCTCGAAGACGCCGTCCGCCGTGGTGCCGAACAGCTCGCCGCGCTGGGCAACACCGAGTCCCTCGACGTCTGGCGGTCATTGGCGGTCGGGATGCTGGCCCGCGGGGAGCAGGTACTCGAGTTCGAGCCTGCTGATGGTGGTTTCGAGGCTCGTTGCGCTCGCACCTCAACCACCGGGCGGACCGCCGGGCGGGAGGTCGTCTTGTATGCGC
>DATAKN010000001.1:0-9526 GCA_036261595.1 Marmoricola sp. | reverse complement strand
CCTCGACCAGCGAGGTCTTTCCCGACTGAGTGGGCCCGACCAGGACCACGTTGCGGATCCGGTCGGGCCCGGTCGCCGCAAGGTCGTGGTCGGTTGCCTTCCGCGTGCTCTTGTCCGCCATGGGTCCAACCAACTCCGGTCAACCGTCCCGCGCAAGACCTCGGGCCCCTGCGCAGGACTGAGGACCCGTGGATCCGGGCACTGTGGCCCCATGCCGAGCACCCCCACCGACCGTTCCAGGCAGATCACGGCACCCAAGGGTGCTCGCGAGGAGCCGGAGATCGAGGAGGCCTACGAACGCCTGGTCCACGAGGGCGACGTACGGCTGAGCCGCGCCCTGCTGCCGTTGACGGCGACCGGGGTGCTCGGGGGCATCGACGTCGGGGTCGGTGTCCTGGCCTACTTGCTGGTGGACACCGAGACCGGCAACCACCTGCTCGCGTCGCTGGCCTTCTCGATCGGGTTCATCGCCCTGCTGCTGGCGCGCAGTGAGCTGTTCACCGAGAACTTCCTGGTCCCGGTGACGGCGGTTGCGGCGGGTGACGGCACCGTTGGTCAGCTCGTGCGGCTGTGGGGCGTGACGCTCGTGGCCAACCTGCTCGGCGGTCTGCTGATGGCCTGGCTGGTGGTCAGTGCCCTGCCCGAGGTCCACGAGAGCGCCGTGACCGCCGGCTCCCACTACGCCCACCTCGGGGTCTCGTGGCGCTCCTTCTCGCTGGCCGTGCTCGCCGGCGTCGTGATCACCCTGCTGACGAGGATGCAGCACGCGACCGAGAGCGTGGGCGTCCAGCTGGTGCCGGCCGTGGTGATGTCGTTCGTGCTGGTCGGCGCCCAGCTGTTCCACTCGGTGCTCGACTCGATCCTGATGTTCGCCGGTCTGGTCACCGGCGCCGCCGACTACGGGGTGCTCGACTGGCTCGGCGCGCTCGGCTGGGCGGCCCTGGGCAACGTCGTCGGCGGGATCGGTCTGGTCACGGCACTGCGGTTGCTGCGGGTGACCCACCGGGTGGCGGAGGACCGCCAGCGGTCGTGACGAGTGCCCCGCCGTGCGGGGGCAGCTCGAGCATGCCGTCGTTCAGCTGCGGCTGGTTCGGCGTACCGAACAGCAGGTGCGCGGAGCGCTCGACCGGGACGCTCGCACCCTCCGTGCCGAGGTTCACCGCCACGACCACCTCGCCGCGCCGCATCACGAACAGCCGGCGCTCCTCGTCGGCCGAGCAGGACACCGCGCCGAACGACGGGTCGGTGAGCGCCGGCACCGTGCGGCGCAGCGCCAGCAGCCGCCGGTACGCCGCGAGCACGACCGCGTGGTCACCGGCCGACGCCTCGGACCAGTCCAGCTTCGAGCGCAGGAACGTCTCCGGGTCCTGCGGGTCCGGCACCTCGGCCGGGTCCCAGCCCATCTTCTCGAACTCCTTGAGCCGGCCCTCCGCGGTCGCCCGGCCCAGCTCCGGCTCCGGGTGGGAGGTGAAGAACTGGAACGGTGTGCTCGCGCCCCACTCCTCGCCCTGGAACAGCATCGGCGTGAACGGGCCGGCCAGCGTGAGCAGGGCGGCGCAGACGAGCTGGTCGGTGTCGAGGTGCCCCGGGGACGGGTCCGAGAGCCGGTCGCCCCGCGCTCGGTTGCCGACCTGGTCATGGTTCTGGTCGCACACCACGAGGCGCCAGGTCGGCATCGCATCGGTGTCGACCGGCCGGCCGTGCGGGCGTCCGCGGAAGGTGGACATCGTGCCGTCGTGGAAGAACCCGCGCTCGCAGACCTTGACCAGCGCCGACAGCGGCGCGAAGTCCGCGTAGTAGCCGTCGGTCTCGCCGGTCAGGGCGACGTGCACGGCATGGTGGAAGTCGTCGCTCCACTGCGCGTCCAGGCCGTAGCCCCCACCCTCGCGCGGCGTGACCAGCTGGGTGTCGTTGAGGTCGGATTCCGCGATCAGCGTCAGCGGCCGGCGCTGGTGCGCGGACAGTGCGGCCACCTCCACCGCCAGCTCCTCCAGGAGGTGCACGGGTGAGCTGTCCTCGAGCGCGTGCACGGCGTCGAGCCGGAGCCCGTCGACGTGGTAGTCGCGCAGCCACATCAGTGCGCTGTCGATGATGTAGCGCCGGACCTCCGCCGAGCCGTCGCCGTCGAGGTTGACCGTCGCGCCCCAGGGGTTCGAGCCCTCGGCCTTGAGGTAGGGGCCGAACTCCGGCAGGTAGTTGCCCGACGGGCCGAGGTGGTTGTAGACGACGTCCTGCACGACGGCGAGGCCGGCGGCGTGGGCGGCGGCGACGAAGCGCTGGTACGCCGCCGGCCCGCCGTACGGCTCGTGCACCGCCGACCACAGCACGCCGTCGTACCCCCAGCCGTGGGTGCCGTTGAACGCGTTGACCGGCATCAGCTCGATCGCGTCGACGCCCAGGTCGACGAGGTGGTCGATCATCCCGGCCGCGGCGTCGAGCGTGCCGTCGGAGGTGAACGTGCCCAGGTGGAGCTCGTAGACGACCGACCCGGCCAGCTGCCGACCGGTCCAGGTCTGGTCGGTCCAGGCGAACCTCGACGGGTCGAAGGTGCGCGACAGACCGTGCACCCCGTCGGGCTGGCGGCGCGACCGTGGGTCGGGCCGGGGCTCGTCGCCGTCGTCGAGCAGGTAGCCGTAGCCGACCTCGCCGCCGGGCACCGGCCCGTCCGGTGTCCACCAGCCGTCCCCGCCGCGAGTCATCGACACCACGTCTCCCTCGACCAGGAGCCGGACCCGGTCCGGCCGGGGCGCCCAGACGTCGAAGCGACCGCGTACGACGCCGCTCACGCCGGCTCCCGCACCAGCAGCGCCACCGGCAGCGGGTCGAGCACGCTCGCCAGCTCGACCCGGCCCTCGAGCAGACCGGCGTCGGCCGCGGCCAGCAGGTCGCGCCAGCGCCCGTCGGGCAGCGTGAGCGTGGTCTCCCCCCAGCCGCCGGCCCGGTCGAGCCCGAGCGGCAGCCGGGTGGCGAGCGTGATCGCGCCCCCGCGGTCGAAACCGACCAGGTGGTCGGCGGCCGGTCCGGAGGCGGACAGAGGCGTGTAGCCGGTGAACAGCTCGCGCCGGTCGCGGCGCAGCCGCAGCGCGTTCCGGACCACCCACAGCTTGGCGACACCGCTGTCGCCCAGTCCCGTCGGCCCGCCCGGCGCCCCGGTGCCGTCGACCACGTCGAGCAGCTCGCGCCGGCGGTCGTAGTCGACCGGGCGGCGGTTGTCCGGGTCGACCAGGCTCTGCTCCCACAGCTCGCTGCCCTGGTAGACGTCGCACACTCCGGGCGCGGTGATCGCGACCAGCTTGGCGGTCAGCCCGTTGCTCCACCCCGGCCGCGCGACCTGGTCGAGCAGCTGCGCCAGCAGTGCCCGGACCTGCGAGTCGTCGAAGGCCGCGTCGACCGCGGCGTGCACGGCGGCCTCGTACGCCGAGTCGGGGTCCGTCCACGTCGTGTGGTCGCCCGCCTCGCGCATCGCCTTCTCGGCGTACGCGTGCAGGCGCGGGCGCAGGTCCTCGGGCGGGTCGCCGTACGGTGAGTCCGGCCAGGCGCCGAGGATCGCCTGCCACAGCAGTGAGCCGAAGGCGGCGTCGGGCACGGGCGCCCGCTCCAGGAGCAGGCCGAGGGTGGTGGCCCAGGCTTCCGCGATCTCCGCGAGGGCGGTGATCCGCGCGCGGACATCCTCGCTGCGCTTGGTGTCGTGCGTCGTCAGCGTGGTCATCGCGTCGGGCCAGTGCTCCTGGCGGTGCGCCATCGTGGCGTGGAAGTCCTCGACCGGCAGCGCGAACGTGCCGGGGTCTCCACCGACCTCGTTGAGGCTGGTCAGGCGCGGGTAGCGGTAGAACGCGCAGTCCTCGACCCCCTTGGCCATCACCATGCCGCTGGTCTGCTGGAAGCGCAGAGCCGCTGGGGCCTCGGTGTCGGAGAGCACCGGTGCCAGCTGGTCGAGCACCGGCGCGAGGTCGGGGCGGTGCTCCCGGGCGCGCTCAACGGCCCGGTCGAGCCACTCCCGCCCGTCGGGCAGGTAGCTGCGGTAGACCTCGAAGGACGCGAGCAGCTCGGCCACCACGTCCTCGACACGCTCCGCGGGAGCGTCGACGGAGTCGGGCAGCTCGCGCACGATCCGGCGGGTCTCCGACAGCAGCGTGCGGTGGGCGACCTCGAGCTTGCGGTCGTGCACCTCCCGCTCCCAGTCCAGGTCCTGGCCGCGCAGCCGGGTGTCGAGCGCGTCGAGCGTGGTCTCGGCACGCGGGTCGACGAGCACGCGGTCGATCACGCCGAGGACGTCGTAGCCGGTGGTTCCGGCGGTGGCCCAGTCCGAAGGCAGGCCCTCGCCCGGCTCGAGGATCTTCTCGACCAGCACGTACGCGCGGCCGGTGAGGCGGCCGAGGTGGTCCAGGTAGCCGCGCGGGTCCCGCAGGCCGTCGGGGTGGTCGACCCTCAGCCCGTCGACGAGCCGCTCGTCGAACCAGCGGCCGATCTCCTCGTGGGCGGCCGCGAAGACCGCCGGGTCCTCGACGCGTACGCCGGCCAGGGTGCTGATCGAGAAGAACCGCCGGTAGTTCAGGTCGCTGTCCGCGCGCCGCCAGCTGACCAGCTCGTAGTGCTGCCGCGCGTGGACCGTGGTCGGGTCGGCGGCGTCGTCGGCCGACCCGGGGGCGACCGGGAACCGGGTGCCGTGGTAGCTCAGCTCGCCGTCGATCAGCTCCAGGTGCCCGATCGGTTCGTCCTCGCCCGGGACGTCGTCGTCGCCGAGCACGGGGATCCGCAGGCGCCCGCCGCCGAAGTCCCAGTCGATGTCGAACGCCGCGGCGTGCTTCGAGTCGCGGCCGTGGGTCAGGACGTCCCACCACCAGGGATTGTTCGCCGGCGTGGCCACCCCGACGTGGTTGGGCACGATGTCGACGAGCACCCCCATGCCGAGCCGGCGTGCCTCCGTGGAGAGGGCGGCCAGTCCCTCGGCACCGCCGCGCGACGCGTCGATCCGCGAGAAGTCGACGACGTCGTACCCGTGCGTGCTGCCGGGCTCGGCGGCGAGCAGCGGCGACAGGTAGACCCAGTCCACGCCGAGGTCGTGCAGGTAGGGCAGCTGGCGGGCCGCCTCGACGAGGTCGAAGTCGGCGGTGATCTGGAGCCGGTAGGTGTTCGCCGGGACGGGTCGGGGCTGGTCCGCTGAGGTCACGCGGGTCCTTCGGTCGGGTTCAGGGACAGCGCCACGCTCCGGTCGACGTCCGCGTCCACGACGTCGCGGTGCTCGCGGAGCACCACGGTGGACCGCTCCTCGACGATCAGCTGACCGCCTGCCGGCAGCACGACGTCCTCGTCGACCACGCCGCCGGTGTTGACCACGATGTTCCAGGCGGCGGCGTACTCCTCCGGCGGGAGGCTGAGCTCGACGCGGTCGCCGACGTTGAAGAACAGCAGGAAGTGCTCGTCGGTGATCGGTTGCCCGCGCTCGTCGCGGCCCGCGATGCCGTGCCCGTTGAGGTACATGCCGAGCGCCTTGGAGTCGCTCTCCCAGTCGTCGTCGGCCATCGGCCGGCCGTCCGGGTGCAACCAGACGATGTCGTCGAGCCGCTCGCCCGAGTGCACGGCCTCGCCGGTGAAGAAGCCGTGCCGTCGGAAGGTCGGGTGCTGGCGGCGGAGGCTGATCAGGGCGGAGGTGAAGTCGGCCAGGGTGCGGTCGGCCTTGTCCCAGTGGATCCAGGAGAGGTCGTTGTCCTGGGCATACCCGTTGTTGTTGCCCTGCTGGGTGCGGCCGAGCTCGTCGCCGTGCAGCACCATCGGGACGCCCTGGCTGAGCAGGAGCGTGACCAGCAGGTTGCGCTGGTCACGGGATCGGAGCGCGTTCACGTGCTGGTCGTCGGTCGGACCTTCGACGCCGTGGTTCCACGAACGGTTGTGGCTCTCGCCGTCGTTGTTGTCCTCGCCGTTGGCCTCGTTGTGCTTCTCGTTGTAGGAGACCAGGTCGCGCAGCGTGAAGCCGTCGTGGGCGGTGACGAAGTTGATGCTGGCGAAGGGTCGGCGCCCGGAGTTCTCGTAGAGGTCCGAGGACCCGGCCAGCCGCGAGGCCAGCGCCCCGAGCGACGGCTCCCCGCGCCAGAAGTCGCGGACGGTGTCGCGGTACGCGCCGTTCCACTCGGTCCACTGCGGCGGGAAGCCGCCGACCTGGTAGCCACCGGGCCCGACGTCCCAGGGCTCCGCGATCAGCTTGACCTGGCTGACCACGGGGTCCTGCTGGACGAGCTCGAAGAAGGTGGCGAGCCGGTCGACGTCGTAGAACTCCCGTGCCAGGGCAGCGGCCAGGTCGAACCGGAAGCCGTCGACGTGCATCTCGGTGACCCAGTAGCGCAGCGAGTCCATGATCAGCTGCAGGGAGTGCGGGTGCCGCACGTTGAGGGTGTTCCCGGTCCCCGTGTAGTCCATGTAGTACTTCAAGTCGTTCTCGACGAGTCGGTAGTACGCCGCGTTGTCGATGCCCTTGAAGCTCAGCGTCGGGCCGAGGTGGTTCCCCTCCGCGGTGTGGTTGTAGACCACGTCGAGGATCACCTCGATGCCGGCCGCGTGCAGGTCCCTGACCATGCCCTTGAACTCCTGGACCTGGGCGCCCACCGGGTGCCCCGTGCGCGTCGAGGCGGCGTACTCCTCGTGCGGCGCGAAGAAGCCGAGGGTGTTGTAGCCCCAGTAGTTCCGCAGACCCTTCTGCAGCAGCGCGTCGTCCTGGACGAACTGGTGGACCGGCATCAGCTCGACGGCGGTCACGCCGAGCGTCTTGAGGTGCTCGATGACGACCGGGTGCGCCAGGCCGGCGTACGTGCCGCGAAGCTCCTCGGGCAGCTCGGGGTGCAGCTGGGTCAGCCCCTTGACGTGCGCCTCGTAGATGACCGTGTCGGGGTAGGGGATGTCGAGGCGCCGGTCACCGGTCCAGTCGAAGAACGGGTTGACCACGACACCGAGCATCATGTGCGGCGCCGAGTCGTCGTCGTTGCGGGCCTCGGGGTCGTCGAACCGGTAGCTGAAGACCGACGGGTCCCAGTCGATCTCACCCGTGGTGGCCTTGGCGTACGGGTCGAGCAACAGCTTCGACGGGTTGCACCGCAGACCCTGGGAGGGGTCCCACGGACCGTGGACGCGGTAGCCGTAGCGCTGCCCCGGCTGCACGGTCGGCAGGTAGCAGTGCCAGACGTAGGCGTCGACCTCCTGCAGGTCGATGCACTCCTCGGCGCCGTCATCCCCGATCAGGCACAGCTGCACGCGCTCGGCGACCTCGCTGAACAGCGCGAAGTTGGTGCCGACGCCGTCGAAGGTCGCCCCGAGCGGGTACGGCTTTCCAGGCCAGGTGTCCACGGAGCTCCTCAGGGATGTGGTCGCAGCGGTCTGGAACGATCAAACCGGCAACGGCGGGTTACCCGCAATCTGGCCGGTGGATGCGTCACCGGCCGTTCCGGCTGAAGTGCTGGAGGTCCTTCAGCGAGTGCCAGCTGCCTCCCCAGCCCCAGCCGATCCGCGCGAACGCCCGCACCACCGGGCCGCCGGCGAAGATCATCCCGGGCCGGCGCCAGGACCGGTCGAGGTAGGCGCTCGCCAGCTCCGGGATCACCACGGCGCCCTTGACGTAGGGGTTCTGGAACGGGTTCACGTCGACGGCCAGGCCGTAGGCGTGCTGGCTGTAGATCGTGGTGCCCGGCAGCACCCGGCAGTTGAACGCCCCGGTGTCGTTGCCGTCGCCGGTGGGGTGCGCGGTCTGCTCGGCCTTCGTGGTGATCCGCATCTCCTCGATCGGGAAGCGGGCGGCGTACAGGCTGCGGAAGACGCGGACCAGGTCGCGGGCGGCCGCGCGGTTCGCCAGCAGCTCTCCGGTGTGCCGGTGGCCGTCGAAGCCCCAGAAGGTCAGCCGGATCCAGGACAGGTCACGGGCACGGACCGGGCAGCCCTTCGCCCACGTGGACCGGGCGATGACGTCCGGCGGTGCCGGCGTCGTGATGCGGGAGGCGAAGCCGCGGCCCGGCAGCGGCGGCACGGTGTCGGGCAGGGTAAACCGCCGGTTGCGCAGCTCGGGCGGCGTGGGCTGCACCTGCCCCAGGCCGTTGGCGGCGAGCGGGAGTGGGCGGGTGCCGAGCCACGCCGGAGGACGGGTGCCGAGCGCCGGGGTGGGGGTGCTCGCCGGCGCGGCCGGCGCGCTCACGGAAGGGCTGGTTGGAGTGCTCGCGGCCGTGGTCGGCGACGTACTGGTCGGGCCGGCAACAGGGTGCGAGCCACAGGCGGAGACCGTCAGGGCGAGGGCGGAAGCCGCCAGGATCCAGCGCACGTCGTGAGCCTACGATGGCGCCCATGGAGCGCACCCTGTACGACGCCGACCACGAGTCCTTCCGCGAGTCCGTCAAGGAATTCCTCGACCGTCAGGTGCAGCCGCACCTCGAGGACTGGATCGAGCAGAAGGCGATCCCGCGGGAGTTCTGGCTCGAGGCCGGCAAGCAGGGGTTCCTCGGCCTGGAGATCCCCGAGGAGTACGGCGGGTCCGAAGCCGGCGACTACCGGTTCAACGCCGTGCTCACCGAGGAGCTCGCGAAGGTCAACATGGCGCTGCCGAGCTGCGTCGGCATCCACGCCGACATCGTGGCGCCGTACCTGGTGCACCTGACCAGCGCCGAGCAGAAGAAGCGCTGGCTGCCGGGCTTCTGCAGCGGTGAGCTGCTCACCGCGATCGGCATGACCGAGCCGAGCGGCGGCTCGGACCTCGCGGCGCTCAAGACCACCGCGGTGCGTGACGGCAACGACTTCGTGCTCAACGGCTCTAAGACCTTCATCACCAACGGCTACTCCGCCGACCTGGTGATCATCGCCGCGCGCACGACGCCGGAGAAGAAGGCCCGCGGTATCACGCTGTTCGGCGTCGAGACCTCGCTGGAGGGCTTCTCGAAGGGCCGCAAGCTCGACAAGGTCGGCCAGCCCGAGTCCGACACCGCGGAGCTGTTCCTGGAGAACGTCCGAGTCGGCGAGGACGCGATCATCGGTGAGTTCGACGGCGGCTTCATCCACATGATGCAGTGGCTGCCGCAGGAGCGCCTGGGCTCGGCGATCACCAACCTGGCCCACGCCCGGCAGATCCTCGACGAGACGATCGCCTACTGCCACGACCGCTCGGCGTTCGGCCAGTCGATCGGGCAGTTCCAGCACAACAAGTTCCTGCTCGCCGAGCTGGTCACCCAGGCCGAGGTGACGCAGGCGTTCGTCGACCAGTGCGTGCTCGCGCACACCAAGGGCGAGCTGACGCCGATCGACGCCGCCAAGGCGAAGTGGTGGACCTCGCAGGTGCAGAACGACATCCTCGACGCCTGCGTCCAGCTGCACGGCGGCTACGGCTACATGAACGAGTACCGCGTCGCCCGCGCCTGGCGCGACGCCCGCGTCACCAAGATCTGGGCGGGGTCCAACGAGATCATGAAGGAGCTCATCGGGCGCGACCTGGGGTTCTAGGACCCGGGCCTGACCAGGCCGCTCTCGTACGCCGCGATCACCGCCTGCAGCCGGTCGCGGA
>DATAKN010000303.1:0-2421 GCA_036261595.1 Marmoricola sp. | reverse complement strand
ACGCATGAGTGAGGCCACGATCTGGCCGACCTAGACAGTGGAGGATGCCATGGGAGACCGAACGCTACGAGGAGCCCGCCTCGGCGGACAGAGCTTCGAGGACGAGCGCGGCATCGAGTTCGCTGCCCGGCAGCAGGTCGGATACCAGTGCCCTCGCGGGCATTCCTTCGAGATCACCATGTCGGTCGAGGCCGAGGTCCCGGCCGTCTGGGAGTGCCCGCGCTGCGGCGCGGAGGCGCTCGGCGTGTCCGGCATCGAGCCGGAGACGAAGGCCGAGAAGCCGGTGCGGACCCACTGGGACATGCTGCTCGAGCGTCGCTCGATCAGCGAGCTGGAGGACATCCTCACCGAGCGGCTCGAGTTGCTCCGCGGCGGCGAGATCGGTCCGGCCCACCTGCACCGCTCGGCACGCGCAGGCAAGAAGAAGAAGACGCCTGCCTGAGCCGTCCCGGCTCAGGCACCGACCCGCGGGCCTACGCTCACGGGTCGACCACCTCGCCCCGGACCACCTCGTCGGGTGGGCCGGGGCGTCGTGCGTTCCGGACGGCGAGGAACCGGCGGGCGACGAACGCGTTGAGCAGGCGCCGGGCGAACGGACGGGTGAACGGCAGGATCGCCAGGAGCCCGAACACGTCGGTCACGAACCCGGGGCTGATCATCAGCGTGCCGCCGAACACGATCAGCGCGGCGTCAGTCAGCTCGCGGGTCGGCATCCGGCCCTCGGTGAACGCGAGCTGCAGGGCTCGCCACGCGCGCACGCCTTCGCGCTTGAGCAACCAGGAGCCGAACACGCTGTCGGCGATCAGGAGGAGCACGGTCCACCAGGCGCCGATCACCTGGCCGACCTGGATGAGCACGTAGATCTCGACGATCGGGACCACCAGGAAGGCCACGAAGAGCAGCCACCACGGGAATCGACGGCGTCGCACGGTCACTCCCCCACCTCGCCGTCGATCGACTCGCGGAGCAGGTCCGCGTGGCCGTTGTGGCGGGCGTACTCCTCGATCATGTGCAGCAGGATCCAGCGAAGGCTGAACGCTCCTTCTCCGTGCCGGCTCTCCTTGGCCGAGAGCGAGTCGGGGCCGCCGCGCTCGAGCGCGGCCCTGATCATCTGGTCGACCCGTGCGACCGTGCGCTCGTACGCCGCAAGGAGAGCCTCCGGCTGGTCGGTCGAGCCGGTCCGCCACTCCCAGTCCGGATCACCGTCCCAGTCGACGGAGGCCCAGGGCTCGTCGAACGGGTTGCCCTCGAGCACCACGGAGAACCAGTTCTCCTCCACCAGGGTCAGGTGCTTGACCAGGCCGCCCAGGGTCATGGTGGAGGGAGGGAGCGTCCGGCCGAGCTGCTCACGGTCGAGGCCGGCGACCTTCATCCGCAGCGTGTCCCGGTGGTAGTCGAGGAAAGCCAGCAGCGTCCCCGCCTCGCCGGCCCGCAGCGGCGGGTCGACCCGCCGCTGCGGATCGGCCGTGTCGGTCATGGTCATCACGCTAGCTCGTCGGTGCGGGTCTGGCGGGTGGAGCGGCTCCACCGGCGACGACGCTGGGCGAGCCCCCACCGGGTGATCCGCACCAGCGACTCGCGCGCGACCTCAGGGGTCATCTTGGAGGCACCGCGCTCGCGCTCGACGAACGTGATCGGCACCTCGACGACCCTCAGCCCGGCGCGAACAGTCCGGTAGGCGAGCTCGACCTGGAAGGAGTAGCCGTGCGACTGCACCCGGTCCAGGCCCACGACCTCGAGCGTGTGCCGCCGGAACAGACGGAAGCCGGCCGTCGCGTCGCCCACGGGCATGCCCAGGAGCACGCGGGTATAGAGGTTGCCCGCTCGCGACAACGCCTGGCGGCGCCAGGGCCAGTTGACCACCCGGCCGCCGGGCACCCAGCGTGACCCGATCACGAGGTCAGCCTCGCCGAGCGCGGCGAAGAGCGCGGGCAGGTGCTCGGGCTGGTGGGAACCGTCGGCGTCCATCTCGCCGATCACGTCGTAGCCCGCGTCGAGTGCGAGCTGAAAGCCCGCGCGGTACGCCGCGCCGAGTCCCTCCTTGACGGTCCGGTGGAGCACCCGGACCTGCGGGTCCCGGGCAGCGATCCGGTCGGCCAGGTCGCCCGTGCCATCAGGAGAACCGTCGTCGACCACGAGCACGTCGACCGACGGCACCGAGCGGCGTACCCGGTCGAGGACGTCGGCGAGGTTGTCGACTTCGTTGTAGGTCGGGATGACCAGTACCGCGCGTTCCACCCGACCTCCCCGTTCCGGCTGCGCCTCCAACGTAGCGGGCGTGCGGTCACGGTGCACGGATGGGGCCGGCAGCTGGCGGCGGCGGGGGGAGGAACGAGACCTTCGGACCGCCCGCACGGTGACTGGCTGTCATCGGGCGACCGTTGTCTACTGGTGCCGCACTCCCCCCGTGTTCTCCCGTCT
>DATAKN010000296.1:0-4003 GCA_036261595.1 Marmoricola sp. | reverse complement strand
GCGCCAACCACCACCGGTCGGTCCTCAGCGTCTTCGCGTCGATGTGGGCGCGGGTCGGGCCCGCCACGCCGCCCGCCTGCTGGGGGCCAGCCGTGGACGCCATCGGCACCTCCGAGTCGTGGTCTTCTGGTCCTGGGCAGGACCGACTATGGCCCAGGTCACACGGGTTGGGAAGGCCCCGCGCCGCCCGGAGTAGAACGTGTTCATGCCCGCGGTCCGCGTGGGATTGATCACTTCGGGCGCGGGTCACCTGTCGTTCCTCTGGCGGTACGGTGACCTCCGTGGCAACCCAGACCTCCCGCCGGACCCCCGGCCAGACCCAGGGCCAGATCGCTGCCGCGAGCGTGGCGCGGGCGACTCGCACGACCATCTACCTGAAGATCCTGATGGCCGGTAGCGGCATCATCTTCATCGGCTTCGTGCTGCTGCACATGTACGGCAACCTCAAGGCGTTCGCCGGGCACGACGCGTTCGACGAGTACGCGCACCACCTGCGCACGATGGGCACACCGATCCTGCCCGAGTCCGGCGCGCTGTGGATCATTCGTGTGGTGCTGATCGGCTCGCTGATCACCCACGTGTACGCCGCCCTCACCCTCTGGCACCGGGCGAACCGGGCCCGGACGGTGCGCTACCAGGTCAAGAAGCACACCGGCGCGACCTTCGCCAGCCGGCTGATGCGCTGGGGCGGTGTCACGCTCTTCCTCTTCATCATCTGGCACCTGCTGAACTTCACCGTCGGCAAGGTCAACGTGAAGGGCGGCCCGACCAACGACCCGTACAACCTGCTGGTCGACACCTTCGACACGTGGTGGCTGACGCTGATCTACCTGGTCGCGATGGCCATGCTCGGCGCCCACCTGCACCACGGCACCTGGAGCGCACTGCAGACCCTCGGCTACACCAGCACGGAGCGCGCTCGGGTGCGCGCCAAGCGACTGGCCTTCTCCCTCGCCGTGGTGATCACCGCGGGCTTCTCGCTCGTCCCGATCTTCGTCCTCGCCGGCGTCATCACCAAGTAGCTCAAAGAATCGGCAAGGAGCCGTACAGCCATGACCGACATGCCGGACACCACCCTCACGTCCGACCCCTCGTACCACCAGCCGTCCACCGGCGAGAGCGACGACGCCGCCGGCTACTACACCCCCGGCGACCCGATCAGCGACAGCAAGGCACCCGACGGACCGATCGACGAGCGCTGGAACACACGCAAGTTCGAGGCCCGGCTGGTGAACCCCGCCAACCGGCGCAAGCTCTCGATCATCATCGTCGGCACCGGCCTGGCCGGCGCGTCGGCGGCCGCCACACTGGGTGAAGCCGGCTACAACGTCAAGTCGTTCTGCTACCAGGACTCCCCGCGCCGGGCGCACTCGATCGCGGCGCAGGGCGGCATCAACGCCGCGAAGAACTACAAGGAGGACGGCGACTCCGTCCACCGGCTCTTCTACGACACGGTCAAGGGCGGCGACTACCGCTCGCGGGAGTCCAACGTCTACCGGCTGGCCGAGGTCAGCACGAACATCATCGACCAGTGCGTCGCACAGGGCGTCCCGTTCGCCCGCGAGTACGGCGGCCTGCTCGACAACCGCTCGTTCGGCGGCGTCCAGGTCTCGCGCACGTTCTACGCGCGCGGCCAGACCGGCCAGCAGCTCCTGATCGGCGCCTACCAGGCGCTGGAGCGGCAGGTCCAGGCCGGCACCGTCACGACGTACACGCGCCACGAGATGCTCGAGCTGATCGTCGTCGACGGGCGGGCCCGCGGGATCATCGCGCGCGACATGGTCACCGGCGCGATCGAGACCCATCTCGCCGACGTGGTGGTGCTGGCCAGCGGCGGCTACGGCAACGTCTTCTACCTCTCCACCAATGCGATGGGCTCCAACGTCACCGCGAGTTGGCGGGCTCACCGCAAGGGCGCCTACATGGCCAACCCGGCCTACACGCAGATCCACCCGACGTGCATCCCGGTCTCCGGCGCCCACCAGTCGAAGCTGACCCTGATGAGCGAGTCGCTGCGCAACGACGGTCGGATCTGGGTGCCGAAGAAGAAGGAGGACTGCGCGAAGGACCCGCGCGAGATCCCCGAGGAGGACCGCGACTACTACCTGGAGCGGATCTACCCGAGCTTCGGCAACCTGGTGCCCCGCGACATCGCCTCGCGCGCCGCGAAGTACCAGTGTGACGACGGCCGCGGCGTCGGGCCCGAGGTCGACGGCGTCCGACGTGGCGTCTACCTCGACTTCGCCGATGCGATCGCACGTCTGGGTCGCGAGGCGATCGAGGAGAAGTACGGCAACCTCTTCGACATGTACGCCCGCATCACCGGGGAGAACCCGTACGAGGTGCCGATGCGGATCTACCCCGCGGTGCACTACGTGATGGGCGGCCTGTGGGTCGACTACGACCTGCAGTCGACGATCCCGGGACTGTTCGTGCTGGGCGAGGCGAACTTCTCCGACCACGGCGCCAACCGGCTCGGCGCCTCGGCGCTGATGCAGGGTCTCGCCGACGGCTACTTCGTCATCCCCCACACGATCCGCGACTACCTCGCGGACGGGCCGTTCGAGAAGGTCCCCGAGGACCACCCGGCGGTCGTCGAGGCCCGCGAGTCGGTCCAGCAGCGGATCGAGCACTTCCTGTCGGTCAACGGCACCCGCAGCGTCGACTCCTACCACCGGGAGCTCGGCAACATCATGTGGGAGTACTGCGGCATGGAGCGCACGGAGGACGGCCTGAAGAAGGCGATCGACCTCATCCGCACGTTGCGCGACGACTTCCACCGCAACGTCAAGGTGCTCGGCAGCGCGGACAGCCTGAACCAGAGCCTGGAGAAGGCCGGCCGCGTGGCCGACTTCCTCGAGCTGGGCGAGCTGATGTGCATCGACGCGCTGAACCGGCGCGAGTCCTGCGGTGGCCACTTCCGGGCCGAGTCCCAGACCGAGGACGGCGAGGCCCTGCGCCACGACGACCTCTACGCGTACGTCGCCGCGTGGGAGTTCACAGGAGAGCCCGACAGCAGCGAGATGGGTGTTCCGGTGCTCCACAAGGAAGACCTGGCGTACACAGCGATCGAGATGAAGCAGAGGTCCTACAAGTAATGAAGGTGAAGCTGAAGATCTGGCGACAGCCGGACGCGGCCAGCGCGGGTGCGATGCACTCGTACGACGTGGACACGGTGTCGCCGGACATGTCGTTCCTGGAGATGCTCGACGTCCTCAACGAGCAGCTCAACGCCGCCGGGGAGGAGCCGATCGCGTTCGACTCCGACTGCCGCGAGGGCATCTGCGGCATGTGCGGGCTGATGATCAACGGCGAACCCCACGGGCCCGAGGTCACCACGACCTGCCAGCTGCACATGCGCTCGTTCAAGGACGGCGACGAGATCGTGATCGAGCCGTGGCGCGCCGACGCCTTCCCGGTCATCCGCGACCTGTGCGTCGACCGTGGCGCGTTCGACCGGATCATCGAGTCCGGCGGCTACATCTCGGTCAACACCGGTTCCGCGCCCGAGGCACACTCGATCCAGGTGCCCAAGGAGGACGCCGACCGCGCCTTCGACGCGGCGACCTGCATCGGCTGCGGTGCCTGCGTGGCCGCGTGCCCGAACGGGTCGGCCTCGCTGTTCATGGGCGCCAAGATCACCCACCTCGGTGAGCTGCCCCAGGGCCAGGCCGAGCGGGACAGCCGCGTGGTGAGCATGGTCTCCCAGCACGACCACGAGGGCTTCGGCGGCTGCACGAACATCGGCGAGTGCGCGGCGGCGTGCCCCAAGGAGATCCCGCTCGACGTGATCTCGCAGATGAACCACGACCTGCGCAAGGCGCTGCAGCACGGTCACTAGCAACTGGTCCAGCCGGAGCCCCGGACGGACTAGACAAGCCGGATAAAGATTCCATAACGGATTTTCCGTCCGAACTGGTCAAATCGGACATTTGGGTCTTATCGTTGTCCCGTGAGGGAGAACGGCAAGAAGTTTGGCACCGGCCTTGGCCTGGTGACCCTG
>DATAKN010000284.1:0-16604 GCA_036261595.1 Marmoricola sp. | reverse complement strand
GCCCGACCGCGGCCACGTGAAGTCCTCCCGCGTCGTCGGTGAGGTGATGGGTCGCTTCCACCCCCACGGCGACACCGCGATCTACGACGCGCTGGTGCGGATGGCGCAGCCGTGGGCCATGCGCGTGGCCACGGTCGACGGCCACGGCAACTTCGGTTCGCCCGACGACCCGCCCGCCGCGATGCGGTACACCGAGTGCCGGATGGCGCCGGCGGCGCTGGCGATGACCGCCACCATCGACGAGGACACCGTCGACTTCCGGCCGAACTACGACGGCCGCGAGGTCGAGCCCGGGGTCCTTCCGGCGGCGATCCCCCACCTCGTGGTCAACGGCGCCAGCGGGATCGCGGTGGGCATGGCGACGAACATGGCGCCGCACAACCTCGTCGAGGTGGTCCAGGCGCTCCGCCACTTGATCAAGCACCCCGGCGCCGACCTCGACGCGCTGATGCGGTTCGTCCCCGGACCAGACCTGCCGACCGGCGGCAAGATCATCGGGCTGGACGGCGTCCGCGATGCCTACGAGTCCGGCCGCGGCTCGTTCAAGATGCGCGCGACCGCCCGGATCGAGTCCGTGACGCCACGCCGCAAGGGCATCGTCGTCACCGAGCTGCCGTACGGCGTCGGCACCGAGCGCGTCATCGAGTCGATCAAGAAGCTGGTGCAGGCCAAGCGGCTGCAGGGCATCGCCGACGTCAAGGACCTCACCGACCGCGAGAAGGGCCTCCGCCTGGTCATCGAGGTCAAGAACGGCTTCCACCCCGAGGCGCTGCTCGAGCAGCTCTACAAGAGCACGCCGCTGGAGGACTCCTTCGGGATCAACGCGGTCGCCCTGGTCGACGGCCAGCCGCGCACGCTCGGTCTCAAGGAGATGCTGCAGGTCTACCTGGACCACCGCTTCGAGGTGGTCCGGCGCCGGTCGACGTACCGACGGGGCAAGGCCGCGGACCGGCTGCACCTGGTCGAGGGTCTGCTGCTGGCGATCCTCGACATCGACGAGGTGATCCAGCTGATCCGCAGCAGCGACAACGCCGAGCAGGCGCGCGAGCGGCTGATGTCGGTCTTCGACCTCACCGAGGTCCAGGCCAACTACATCCTCGACATGCCGCTGCGCCGGCTCACCCGGTTCTCCAAGATCGAGCTGGACAAGGAGCGCGACGAGCTGCTCGCCACGATCGCCGGGCTCGACGAGATCCTCGGCGACGAGACGGCCCTGCGCACCGTGGTCTCCGACGAGCTGGCCGAGGTCGCCAAGACCTACGGCACGCCGCGCCGCACGGTGCTGCTGGAGTCCTCGGGGGTGCCCACGAAGACCGCGACGCCGCTCGAGATCGCCGACGACCCGTGCTTCGTCTACCTGTCCTCGAGCGGGCTGCTCGCGCGCACCACGGACGTCGAGGCGCCCGGCACCGGCGGCAGCCGCGCCCGTCACGACGTGGTGGTGTCGGTCGTGTCGTCGACCGCACGCGGCGAAGTCGGCGTGCTCACCTCGGCCGGCCGGGTCCGCAAGCTCGGGGTGCTCGATCTGCCGACCTTGCCGTCGACGGCGAACCACCCGAACCTGCAGGGCGGTGCGCCCGTCGGCGAGTTCCTCACCCTCGAGCCCGGCGAGCGGGTGCTCGCGCTGACCACGTTCGACGCTGACTCCCCCGGGCTCGCCCTCGGCACCGCCCAGGGTGTGGTCAAGCGCGTCAATCCCGAACACCTCGCCCACCGCGACGAGTGGGAGGTGATCGCGCTCAAGGAGGGCGACTCCGTGGTGGGTGCCGTGCAGCTGACCTCGGGTGAGGAGACGCTGTGCTTCATCACCGACGACGCGCAGCTGCTCCACTTCGGCGCCGCCAACGTGCGACCGCAGGGCCGCGGCGGCGGCGGCATCGCCGGCGTCAAGCTGGCCGCGGGCGCCCGGGCCGTCTGGTTCGGGGCACTGGCCACCACGTCGGAGGACGCGGTGGTGGTCACGATCGCAGGCTCGAGCAGCGCCCTGCCCGGCACGGAGGCCGGCTCGGTGAAGGTCACCCCGTTCGCGGAGTACCCCGGCAAGGGTCGTGCCACCGGCGGCGTCCGGTGCCACCGGTTCCTGCGCGGCGAGGACACCCTCGTCTTCGCCTGGGCCGGGCGCGCTCCGGCGCTCGCCGCCGCTGCCAGCGGTGCTCCGGTGGACCTGCCGGAGGCCCAGGGACGGCGGGACGGATCCGGCACGCCCGGCAGCCAGCCGGTGACCGCGTGCGCGCCCCCGGTGGCGGCGGTCCTCGCCGAGCACGGCGTCGCGGTGGCGCCGTGAGCCGTCGCGCGGGGCGCCTCGTAGGTGGCCGGTGACGACGAGCGGGGAGACCGACGCCGGGATCGACCCCGTCGGCCGCCTGTTGCTGGCCCTCGCCGCCGTGGCGGTGGCGTTCGCGGCTGCTGACACCTACGTGGTCGTCCTGGCCCTGCCCGAGATGATGACCGCCTCGGGGCTCTCCGCCGAGCAGCTCCAGGAGGGTGCGCCGATCATCTCCGGCTTCCTGCTCGGGTACGTCGGGGCGCTGCCCCTGGTGGGCCGGATCGCCGACCTGCGCGGCCGGATCCCGGTACTCGTCGGCTCGATGGTCGCCTTCGCCGTCGGCTCGATGGTCACCGCCTCGGCGTACGACCTCGGCTCGATGGTCGCCGGGCGCGTGCTGCAGGGGATCGGCGGCGGCGGCCTGGTGCCGGCGACGCTGGCCCTGGTCGCCGACCTCTACCCGCCCCGTCGGCGTGGGATCCCGCTCGGCATCGTCAACGGCGTGCAGGAGTTCGGCAACGTCGTCGGACCCCTGTACGGCGCGGTGGTGCTCGCCTTCGGCACCTGGCGCGACATCTTCTGGATCAACCTCGCCGTCGGGCTCGTGATCGCCGCCGTGATCCGGCAGCGCGGTCGTTCCGCCCGCGCCCTGGGCGCGCCGCCTCGACGGCGTACCGACTGGCTCGGCCTTGCGCTGACGGTCGGCTCGCTGGCCTGCGTGCTGCTGGTGATGCTGGCCCCGGCACGCCTGACCGAGGACGTCACCCTCGGCACGGCGTTCCTCCCGATCGTCGGTGGGAGCCGGTGGCTCGCGCCCCTGGGCGTGGCCGCGGTGGTGCTCGCCGCCCTGCTCGTGGTGCGCTGCTTCACCGCCGCAGAACCCTTGCTGGACCTGCGGGCCTGGCGCCGCCTGCTGCGCGGCGTCGACCTGCTCGGCGCCTCCCTGCTCGCGATCGCCCTCGCCGGCATCATCGTCGCGTTCGCGACCGCGGACCCGGAGAAGCAGCTGGTCTCCGCTGCCGGACCGTGGCTGCTGCTGGGCAGTGCGGCCGCGGCCGTCGCGTTCTGGCGACGCAACGCCACGGCCGACAACGCGCTGGTGCCGCCCGGCACGCTGCGCGCCACACCGGCGTGGGGCGCGATGGTCGTCAGCTTCTTCGCCGGAAGCGCACTGATCGCGGCCCTCGTCGACATCCCGATCTTCGCCCGGATCACCATCTACGGCGAGTCCCAGCTGCTGGCTGCACTGGTGCTGGTCCGGTTCCTCGTCGGACTGCCGATCGGTGCGGTTCTCGGCGGCTGGTGGACCCACCACGCACCGGCCGGCCTGGTCGCGGCGACCGGCATGGCGCTGTCCTGCGGCGGCTTCCTGCTGATGACGCAGTGGGGACTGGACACCCTGCACAATCCGTGGGCGACCGTCCCGCTGGTGATGGCCGGCACCGGCGTCGGGCTGGCGATCCCGCCGGTCAACGCGGCCCTGCTCGCGGCCACGCACGGCGACGTCCACGGTGTCGCGAGCGCGTTGCTGATCGTCGCACGCACGGTGGGCAAGCTGGTCGGGATCAGCGCGCTCACGACCATCGGGCTCAGGGTCTACTACCGCAAGCAGGCCGACCTGCCGGCGCCCCAGGACGTCTGCCCGGGCGGGCAGAGCAAGTGCGACGAGTTCGCCCACCTGCTCCGGGTCAACGGTCTCGTCGAGCTGCACACGATCTTCCTGGGCGCGGCGGTCTGCTGCGTGATCGGGGGTGCGGTGGCGCTGCTCGTCTTCCGCGACGCGGCGACGCGAGAGGTGCGTGGCGCGGCGTTCCAGGGCGAGATCGGATGAACCGACCCGGCATGGGAGGCTGAGCGCCATGACCCGTCGTACCGCTGCAGTGTCGGTCGTGCTCGCCCTGCTGCTGCCCCTCTCCGCCTGCGGCGGCTCGAGCTCGGCGAGCAAGGGCAAGACCCCCCACGAGGTGCTCGCGACGGCGAAGCAGAAGTTCGACGACGCCAAGAGCGTGCACCTCTCGCTGTCGACCGCGGACAAGCCCACGAAGGGCGATGCCGTCCTCGGCGCCGACGGGACGCTGACCCACCAGCCGGCGTTCGACGGCAAGGTCACGGTGGTGCTCGGCGGCTTCAACGCCGACGTGCCGGTGGTCTCGATCGGCGGCAAGGTCTACGCCAAGCTTCCGCTCACGCCCCGGTACGTCCCGATCGACCCCGCGGAGTACGGCGCGCCCGACCCGGCCGAATTCGCCGACCCGACCAAGGGCATCTCCGGCCTGCTCCTGAAGCTCGACGGCGCCAAGAAGGACGGGGAGAAACGAGACGGCGACCAGGTCCTGACCATGTACACCGGCACGCTCACCGGTGACCTGGTGCAGCCGATCATCCCGAGCGCAGACAAGGCCCGCAGCTACGCCACCACCGTCGGCGTCGACCAGTCCGGGCGGATCAGCACCCTGCGGATCACCGGCAACTTCTTCGCCCACGACGGCGACGTGACCTACGACGTGGCGTTCACCGACTACGACAAGAGCGTGAAGATCTCCGCGCCGTGAGTGCGGCCAGGACCTGGCGGTGACATCGGAACCGTCGTGCAGCGCGGCCTCGGGAGCCGTCGCTGAGCCGCTGCTCGGCTCTGCGCCCGAGGCCGTCGGCTGGGTGTGCCTGGAGCAGGACGGCCCGTGGGGCGCGAAGGCGTGGACGTCCTCCCACCTCGACCCGTCCGTGGGTGCCGCCGTCGAGGCGATCGCCGCCCGGCACGGCGTACGACCGTCGTTGATCCGGCGACCCGGTCGGCACGCCGACCAGAAGGCAACCGGTTCCCGCCAGGTGCTGGTGGCGCACACGATGCCCGGCGGCTCCTGGCTGCTCGCCGGTACGGTCTCGAAGCCCGAGCAGCTGCTCGACCTGGACTGGGGAGCGGTCGCGGCCGGCGACCAGGACGCCGTACGCCGCTCGCTGCCCGGCCTGACCGCGGGGCGCCCGCAGCTGCTCGTGTGCACGAACGGCCGACGTGATGCCTGCTGCGCCCGGCTGGGCCGTCCGGTCGCGGCCGCGGCCGCGGCGCGCTTCCCCGGCCGCGTCTGGGAGGTCACGCACACCTCCGGGCACCGGTTCGCCCCGACGACCGCGCTGCTGCCGTCCGGGTCGCTGCACGGACGCGTTCTCGACGCTGCTCCGCTGCTCGCGGCCGAGTCCGAGGGCCGGCTGGAGCTCGCCGGCTACCGCGGACGGTCGCCGTGGCCGGCGGATGCCCAGGTGGCCGAGGGCCACGTCCGGCTGACGTTCGGCCTGACCGGCCTGGACGAGCTGCAGGTGACGGCCCACGGGACGGAGTGGCTGGTCTCGCACGTCGACGGCCGGACCTGGACGGTGCGCGTCTCGGCCCACCAGGACGGCGAGCGGCCCGAGTCCTGCGGCAAGGCGAGCAAACCGGTCACGCGTCGTACCGTCAGCCTCCTCGCATGAGGGCTTCCGCCTGATCGCCGAAATTCTTCGGCGTGCCATGTATCTGGCTCGTCCTCACGGGCTCTGCGTCATCGAGAACACCTTCTCTGGGGGTTCGGCAGGTTGGCCCGTCTCGGGGGACGGGCCAACCTGCGCGTCTCTCGGGACCTAAGCCCCTGTCCCCTGCCGACGCCGCTCACGGATTCTGGGCGCATCCTGACGGGAGGACGCGGCATGGACGACACCGGCGAGAGCGGCGCAGGGACGATCGAGCGTGCGGACCCGCTTCCGGCGAGCCTGCCCGCGGCACACGAGCTGGGGCACGACCAGCTCCGACGGATCATCGAGCTGGCCCGGTTGGCACCCAGCACGCACAACACCCAGCCGTGGTGGTGGCAGGCACGCGGTACGACGCTCGAGCTGTGGGCCGACCGGGGTCGCACTCTGCCGGCCTCGGATCCGCTCGGGCGCAACCTGGTGATCAGTTGCGGAGCCGCCCTGCACCACACGGTGGTCGCTGCCGAGGCGATCGGGGCACGCACCGAGGTCGAGTACCTGCCGGAGGGCGCCGATTCACTCCTCATGGCCCGCATCGACCTGACGCCGGGACACCCGACCCCCGACGCGCTCGCCCGGCTGACCCTGCTGCGCGAGCGGCACACCGATCGACGCCGCTTCACCTCGTGGCCGGTGCCGGCGGAGAACCTCGAGAACCTCGCCAAGGCCGGGCGCAAGGGTGGTGCTGCGGTGTTCCCGGTGACCGACCCGCCCCTGCGGGTGGAGATCGAGGAGCTCCTCGAGCAGGCTCGCCGCCGACAGCAGGGTGACCCACGGGTCGCCGAGGAGACCGAGACCTGGATCGACCACGGCCCGGTCGACGGCGTGCCGTCGGCCGTGCTGCCGATGCCGGAGGGAGTGCGCGGGGAGCGGCCGACCCGCTTCGACGCCGGGCTCGCACGGGAGCGCACGGACAGCGTGATCCGCGGCACCGACGGGCTGCTGGTGATCAGCACGCCTGACGACGGCCCCCTGTGGTGGCTGCGCGCCGGCATGTCGCTGAGCGCGCTCTGGCTGCACGCCACCGGCCACGGCCTCTCGGTCGTTCCGCTCAGCCAGGTCATCGAGGTGCAGCGCACGAGGGCCGGCCTCCAGGACCTGCTGTCGCCACCGGACCGGGTGCCGCAACTCCTCGCGCGGGTGGGCTGGCAGGAGATCGGCCGCGACCAGCTGCCGCGCACCCCGCGCCGGCCGGTCGACGACCTGCTCCGCGCCGGTCCAGACCAGCGTGACTGAGTCCGGCCCCTTTGCGACCATGGGTGCGTGTCCGACACGCGAGTCCCTCCACGCATCATCGACGCACTCGACCGGGCCGACGACCTGGGTGAAGTCGGGCGCATCGTGCGCACTGCCGCGCGCGCTCTCACCGGAGCCATGGGCGCGACGTTCGTGCTGCGCGACGACGACCAGTGCTTCTACGCCGACGAGGACGCGATCGCGCCGCTGTGGAAGGGCCAGCGGTTCCCGATGACCACCTGCATCAGCGGCTGGGCGATGCTGCACGCCACCACCGCCGTCGTTCCCGACATCGAGGTCGACCCGAGGATCCCGCTCGAGGCCTACCGGCCGACGTTCGTCCGCAGCCTGGCCATGGCCCCGGTCGGCGCCCCGGATCCGGTGGCGGCGATCGGCGTGTACTGGTCGGTCCCCCGCACCCCAGCATCCGACGCGATCGCCAGCCTCGACGAGCTCGCCGCGGTCACCGGCGCGGCGATCAGCCGGATCGGTTTCGCCGATGCCCCGTGGGCACCGCGATTCGGCCAGGGCGACCCCGGCATGGCCGCCGGCGCGATCGCCTGAGGTCAGGGAGCGCCGGCCTCCGCGAACGCGGCGGCGAGTTCCTCGCGGTCGTAGTCGCAGGCAAGTCCGACCAGAAGCAGGATCCGGCTCTGCCAAGCACCGAGCAACCCGGCCGGGAGCAGCCCTCGACCCAGGAGGTCGCCCTCCGAACCGGCGCTGCGGTAGGTGCGCGACAGCGCACTGCCGTACGCGCGGCTGGCAAGGACGACGGGGACCCGCTCGGCGATCCGGGACAACGGCTCGACCGCCGAGGACGGCACGTGTCCCCCGCCCATGCCCATCACCACGAGGCCGTCCACGGCCGGAGCGATGCTCTCGAGGACGTGCGGTCCCTCGCCGAGACCCGGCGCGAAGACCGGGACCACGGCCTCGAGCGGCCGCTGCGGAGCGTGCACTCGCTGCGGGCGGAGCGACGCAACCCGGTGGACCTGCCCCTCGCCGGAGAACCCGATCGGCACGGAGACCTACTTGTCCTCAATGTACTGACAAGTTAACTTGGACATCTGTCGGTCTCGGGTGACCCGATCATTGCCCCGTCTGCGCTCAAGCATGGGGTCAGTGAGGAGGACATCCGGCACGCCTACCGCAATCCGATCCGGGTGTGGGAGCTCGGAGAAGGGTTCACCATGATGGTCGGGCCGAACCAGGCCGCGATCTTCTTCGAGAATCGGTCACATCGAGGGTGTGGAATCCGTGGTCGTCGTCCACGCCATGCGCGCCCGCGAGAAGTTCCTCAGGTGATCACCATGCCTCGTTCTGTCGATGACATCCTCAAGCACGCCGACGAGCTCGCGGCTCGGTTCGAATACTACGAGCTCGACCCCGCGGACGAGCTCGATCCCGCCGCCGTCACGCTGCTGCGGCGAGCGGTCCAGGAGCGGTCGGATGCCGAGCTCCACGTCCTCGAAGCAGTCCGCGCCGCCCGTGAAGCCGGCATGTCGTGGGCTGTGATCGGCGCGTTCGTCGGCACCACCGGCGAGGCCGCCCGTCAGCGGTACGCCGGCAAAGTCGCCTGACACCGCCATCCTCGGCACTGCTTTCCGCCGCTTTGGGCCCACCGGCTGATCCCCGTCGATCGGCCAGTGCTGCGACAACCGATTCGCACGTGGGTTGTGAGACGTGTGGTTGCGCCTCGAAACTGCCGGAGTGTGAAAGCGTCCGGATCCGGCCGGTCAGGAGACAGCGCCAACGGTCTCTGTGGCAGGTGATCAAGCTTCCGGGCGAGGCCGTCCTGTCCACCAGGGTCCGAGGGCGCTCGCCACCGCGAACACCCAGACTGTGACGACGATCAGCCGCGCAGACCAGGACCCGGCCACGATTGCGAGGACGAGACGGCTGTGGCGAGCAACGCCAGCACAGGCGCCAACATCCGGACCGGCGCGTCCGCTCGGGAGCACCGGCTGTCGTCGGCGTCCCGAAGGCTCCACACCGCGCGAGCACGCTGAGGCTGCTCGATGCGAACTCCGCGCTCGAACAGCGTCGCCAAGACGGCATCTTGCTTGGTGTAGGTCCAGAAGTAGGAGAACACACCGTCACGACGTCGCATGCCGACCCCAGAAGTCATAATCGTGCCCCGCAGCCGAAAGGCTGCGGATATGTCGTCCAGTTGTATGTCCAAGTCCGTGCAAACCGCTCCTTGCCGTCTGGAATACGGCACGGGCCGCCGAGAATGCCGTCGACGCGCGGCGACTACTGGCACTGTGCTGGACGCCTCGCACACGGCGGCGGCTGAAGGGTCCGGTGAAGCCCGATGTCAGCGGGTTTTGACCCGCACCACCGGCGACTTCGACGCCAACGGGTCGATCATGCGACCCTCCCACCGGATCCACGCCTTGAACGAGCCCTTGCCGACTTTCTTGAACCGCACCACCCCGTCGGGGCCGGTCTTGCCGGTGCGCACCACCCACCAAGCGGTGACGCCCTCCCAGTTCTTGAACCACTTGACCAGCACCACCTCCCGACCCGGCCCGCCCGGGTTGGTGCTGACCTTGATCCCAGCCCGCCGGTGGACCCGGAACACCTTCGCGGTCAGGACCTGCTTGGTCGAGAAGGTCCGCAGGACCGGCGGCACCGTGTACGTCGGGTTCGAGTACTGCTCGACCCCGACCACGATCGGTTCGAAGCCGCTGGTCACGCTCGTCGCAATGTTCCCCAACGCGTCGGTGGTCTCGACGGTGGCGTTGTCGTACCCGCACGCCTGCGACCCGCGGGCCATGCACACGTACACGGCCAGGTTCGGCACCGGCTGCCCGGCAGGGTCGGCGGCGTGGATGAACACCGGTGTCTGCCCCAGGCCGATCACCGACATCCACGTCCCCCACTGCCTGCCTCCGGAGATCGTGACCGTCACCGGGATACACGCCGGCGATCCCGGGGTCGTCAACCCACACTGGTTCGGGGCGACCGGTTCCGCACCCGCACCGCTCGGTGTGGCCAGGATCCCGGTCAGCACCAGGGCCAGCCCGGTGAGCAGGACCCCCAGCGTGTGCCGGGCGGACGTGGAGTTATTGGTGTGCATGCTCGTCTCCTCTCGCCCGCACGCGGGCCCATCACGGCCTCGATCGGGTCGCGGAGGCCAGACATGAGGAATTCGCGTTGGCCTGCACCCGCCGCTTGCCAGCTCATCCGGACCGACGGCGGAAGGTCGAGGTCCTGCTTGAGGGCGATGAAGATCCGCCTCCGCTATGAATGCGACCACGACGGTTTACCCCTCGGTACATTCGATGCGCGTGTCACGCGCAGCCGGGACCCTTCACACCTGCGAAGGGTCCCGGCCGGCGTCTGCGCCTGAACCTGACGCGCACCCGCGCTCAAACCGCCGAGGCATCCCCAGTCGGTGTAGCACGCCAGCGTGACGGTGACCCCATGGCCGAGCTCACAGAGGAACACCGCCGTTTCGCGAGCCGGATCCGGCGACCCGCGTCGATGGTGGCGCACGGGATCGCACACTTCGACTCCTTCTTGAACCCCGACATCCAGGCGGTGCTCGCAGACCCGGTGCCGCTCCAAGGCGTAGACCGCAGCCAATGGCAGCCCGAGCACCACCAGCGGGATCGCGGCCAACCCGGCCCGCAGTACCGGGTCATCCCAACCAAGGTGCGGTCAGATACATCACCACAGGGAAGCAGCACAGCGCCGCGAACGGGACCCAGAACAGCGGGCCAGGCCAGGCACGGAACGTGGCCAGCACCTTGCCCACGTCGGGTGGTCCAGAAGCCCGAGCTTGAGGAGCCGTTCCCGCCCCGCCTCGTCGTCGGGGCCATTGATCTGCAAGAACTCACTCGCGTGAGCACCTTCCGTAGGTGGATGCCCAGTGCCTTGGTGTTGATGCCTCGATAGTGCCGTTCTCCCCGTCCCAACGGCCAAGTAGGAGCCGGCCGGCGCGCCGTCAACCGTGCTCCGTGATTCGTCCGCGAGCTGTGGCGGCACCATCCGGATCAGCGTGGTCGCGACCAGTGTCTGGGACACCTGCTCGAGCGCAGCCGTTCGCGTGGCGATCTGCGCCCGGGTCAGGGTCAGGTCCAAGTGCGGGCAGTCGGCGTCGAAGACCCGGAGCCACCCGGCCGGGATGACACAATCGTCACACAGGCCATGCCACTGCCCGATGAGGTGCCGAACGACGCCGTCACCGGGTCATTGCACGCAACGTCAAACGGGCACTCTAGCTCTGAGAACGGTCCCCTGACCTGCGACAGTGCAGGTCAGAGCTCTGACTGAACCCCCGCCAGGAGCTGCCGAGCCATCACGATCCGCTGCACCTGGTTGGTGCCCTCGTAGATCTGGGTGATCTTCGCGTCGCGCATCATCCGCTCGACCGGGTAGTCGCGGGTGTAGCCGTAGCCGCCGAGCACCTGCACGGCGTTCGTGGTGACCTCCATGGCGACGTCGGAGGCGAAGCACTTCGCAGCGGCACCGAAGAAGGTCAGGTCGTGGTCACCCCGCTCGGAGCGGCCGGCGGCGGCGTACGTCATCTGGCGGGCCGCCTCCACCTTCATGCCCATGTCGGCGAGCATGAACTGCAGGCCCTGGAAGTCCGCGATCGGCTTGCCGAACTGCTTGCGCTCGGCGGCGTACTCGAGCGCGTAGTCCAGCGCACCCTGCGCGACTCCGACGGCCTGGGCGGCGATCGTGACGCGAGTGTGGTCGAGCGTGCGCATCGCGGTCTCGAACCCGGTGCCCTCGGCGCCGATCATCCGGTCGGCGGGGATGCGGACGTTGTCGAAGTAGACCTCCCGGGTCGGGCTGCCCTTGATGCCGAGCTTCTTCTCCTTCGCACCGAACGAGACGCCCTCGTCGGACTTCTCCACGACGAAGGCCGACATCCCGCGCGTGCGCAGCTCGGGATCGGTCACGGCGATCACCGTGTAGTACTCCGACTCGCCGGCGTTGGTGATCCAGCGCTTCACGCCGTTGAGCACCCAGTGGTCGCCGTCGCGGACCGCGCGGGTGGTCATGCCGCCGGCGTCCGAACCGGCCTCGGGCTCGGACAGGCAGTAGGAGAAGCCACCCTCGCCCTTCGCCAGCCTGGTGAGGTACTTCGCCTTGAGCTCCTCCGAGCCGGCGATCTGCACCGGGAGCGAGCCGAGCTTGTTGACTGCCGGGATCAGCGACGCCGAGACGTCGACGCGGGCGACCTCCTCGATGACGAGCACCGTGGCCAGCGCGTCAGCACCGGCGCCGCCGTACTGCTCGGGCACGTGCGGGGCGTGGAAGTCAGCGGCGAGAAGTGCGGCGGCCGCCTCGTGCGGGTAGCGGGCCTCCTCGTCGACCTCGGTCGCGAAGGGCGCGATCTTCTCCTCGGCCAGCTCGCGTACGACCTTGCGGATCTCGCGGTGCTCGTCGGACAGGGCGTACAGCGGGTACTCGTCGGCCATGGGGCCGATCCTACGATCGCGCGAACGCCCGCCGAGCCGACGCGTGCCGTGAGATTCGTCTCCCGGGAATGCCCGCGCCCCCGTGTCCGTTGCGCCGGTATGGGTACCGACGAGCGCATGCCGATCTCCAGGAGCTGGCAGGACCGCGAGGCTGTGGACCTGATGCTCGACGACCTCGAGACCTGGGCGATCGTCGGGCTCTCCGGCGACCCGACGCGCACGGCGTACCAGGTCGCGCACGCGCTGCAGCGGGCCGGCAAGCGGATCGTGCCGATCCACCCGGACGCGCCCACGGTCCTCGGCGAGCAGGGCTACCCGACCCTCGCCGACGTCCCGTTCCCGATCGACGTGGTCGACGTCTTCCGGCGGTCCGAGGCGGCCGGGGCGTTCGCCGACCAGGCAGTCGACGTGGGCGCGAAGGCGGTGTGGTTCCAGCTCGGCGTGGTCGACCGCGAGGCGTTCGAGCGGACCTGGGCGGCCGGGGTGCCGATCGTGATGGACACCTGCCCGCTGATCGAGTGGCGCAAGCGCGCAGCATGAGCCGACCGGGCGGTCGAGCGCTCGCGTCCGGCGAGCCCGGCCAGGACCTGCGGGTCGCGCCCGGTCCCGGCCTGCCTGGCGGGCTCGTGGTGCCGGCCCACGAGCTGGTCGAGCAGTTCTCCCGTTCCTCCGGCCCCGGCGGCCAGTCGGTGAACACCGCCGACAGCAGGGTCGAGCTGCGGTTCGACGTGGCCGCGTCCACCGCTTTCACCGACCTGCAGCGCAGCCGCGCACTGGCCCGACTCGGCGCACAGGTCGCGATCACCGCCTCGGAGCACCGCTCCCAGCACCGCAACCGGGTCGCGGCCCGCGACCGGCTGGCTGCGCGGATCCGGGAGGCACTCGCGCCACCACCACCGACGCGGGTACCGACGAAGCCGAGCCGGGCCTCCCAGCGCCGCCGCGTCGACAGCAAGGTCCGCCGCGGTCAGGTCAAGGCGCTGCGCCGTCGCGTGCGCGAGGACTGAGAGGGACGCCCTCTCAGTCGGGATCGACCTTCGGCACCGGGGTGTGGACGTGGATGTCCATCACGTCGTGCAGCAGGGCGACCGCCTCGTCGTGCGGGCGCTGGAACGAGTTGCGCCCCATGATCGTGCCGAAACCACCGCCCAGCGCGGTCTGGCGGTTCTCCTCCAGCACCGCCGCGGTCTCCTTGGCGGCACCACCGGAGAAGATCACGATCCGGTGCCCGTCGAAGGCCGACTGCACGACGTGACGCACCCGGTCGGCCAGCGTGCCGAGCGGTACGCCGGCCTTCTCCAGCGCGGCTCGTGCGGCGTCGCTCTCGATGTGCTCGGTCGGCGGCTTCACCTTGATGATCTGCGCGCCGAGCTGGGCCGCCAGGTGGGCGGCGTACGCGACCACGTCGACGCCGGTCCGACCGACCTCCGAGACGCCGCTGCCACGCGGGTAGGACCAGACGACCAGCACGAGGCCCGCCGCGTCGGCGTCACGCGCGAGCGTCCGCAGCTGCTCGTACATCCGGTTCCGGCCTGCCGAGCCGGGGTAGATCGTGAAGCCGACGGCCGCGCAGCCGAGGCGGACGGCGTCCTCGACACCTGCGGTCACCGCGGGCTCCGGGTCCGCGCCGACGTACAACGAGTCCGAGCTGTTGCACTTCAGGATCAGCGGCAGCTCCGCGGCGTACTGGGGAGCGACCAGCTCGCAGGCACCGAGCGGCAACGCGTGCGCACTGCAGCCGGCGTCGATCGCGAGCTGGGCGTGGTAGCGCGGGTCGTAGCCGGCCGGATTGGCGGCGAAACTGCGGCCGGGGCCGTGCTCGAAACCCTGGTCGACGGGCAGCACCACCAGCTTGCCGGTGCCACCGGTGCGACCGTGCATCAGCAGCCGGCGCAGGTTGGCGACCGTCCGCGGCTCGGCGGTGGGATACCAGGACAGGATCTCGTCCACGCGGCTGCTCATGATGACCTCCACGATCACTCGGGTCCACCTCGACACTCCCTCCGTTCGTCCCTTCCGCGTAGTCCCATAGGTCCCGCAGGTCGCTGCCGATGGGCTCTGTGGAACGGCACTCGGACGCGATTCGATTGGATCGATCAAACCGACGAAATGTCTCGAGGGGGACTCTGAGATGAACACCCAGACCTGGCATGTGTCGATCACGCTGGCCGACGACGGCCACGACGTGACGGCACGGGCGCGACTCGCCGACGGCGCGGTCGACGTCTCCGGCCTCGGCGTGGTTCCGGCTTCACTGCACGACACGACGGGTGAGTCACCGTTCGCCCTGGCTGCGATGCGTTCGCTGGAGAACCTGTCCGACGCGCTGAGCTACGTCGCCGTGACGGACCGGTTGGCCGGCGCCGACCAGGTCTGAGCGGGCGCCCGGCCTGCCGCCGGGCCCGTCCGGGACCGACCCGGCCGGGACCGGCTCAGAAACCGAGCTTGCGAGGCCCGAAGGCCTGCTCGCGCACCGCCTTGCCCTTCTCGTGGGCGCTGTCGCGCAGCGACGCCTGGAACGCCGTCATCCGGTGCTGCAGCTTCGCGTCGGTCGCCGCCAGGATGCGTACGGCGAGCAGACCCGCGTTGCGGGCATTGCCGACCGCGACCGCCGCGACCGGTACGCCGGCCGGCATCTGCACGATCGACAGCAGGGAGTCCATCCCGTCGAGGTACTTCAGCGGGACCGGTACGCCGATCACGGGCAGCGGGGTCACCGAGGCGAGCATGCCCGGCAGGTGGGCCGCACCCCCGGCGCCCGCGATGATCACCTGCAGGCCCCGACCGGCCGCCTCCTTGCCGTAGCCGATCATCTCCTCCGGCATCCGGTGCGCCGACACGACGTCGGCCTCGAACGGCACGTCGAACTCGCCGAGCGCCTCCGCGGCGGCCTTCATCACCGGCCAGTCGGAGTCCGACCCCATCACGATGCCGACCCTCGGTGCGTTGGCCACCGGCTCGATCATGTCGGTCATTCGCTCTCCTCTCCCAGCTCGCCCGCGAACCATGCTGCCGCATGGCGGGCCCGCGCGAGGCAGTCTTCGAGATCGTCGCCGTAGGCGTTGACGTGGCCGACCTTGCGGCCCGGACGGATGCCCTTGCCGTACAGGTGCACTCGCAGCCGCGGGTCCCGAGCGAGCACGTGGGGGTAGCCGTCGTACAGGCGGCCGGCTCCCTCGCGGGCCAGGATGTTCACCATCACCGTCCACGGCGCTCGCATGTCGGGCGCGCCCAGCGGCAGGTCGAGGACCGCCCGGAGGTGGTTCTCGAACTGCGAGGTCACCGACCCGTCCTGGGTCCAGTGCCCGGTGTTGTGCGGCCGCATCGCCAGCTCGTTGACCAGCACCCGGCCGTCGGTGGTCTCGAAGAGCTCCACGGCCAGCACGCCCACCACGCCGAGCTCACCGGCGACGGTCATCGCGATCTGCTGCGCCTGCACGGCGAGATCGGGGTCGAGGTCGGGCGCGGGCGCGATCACCTCGCGGCAGATCCCGTCACGCTGCTCGGACGCCACCACCGGCCAGGCCGCCACCTGCCCCGAAGGTGACCGGGCGACGAGGGCAGACAGCTCGCGCCGGAAGTCGACGAGCTCCTCGGCGAGGATGCGTACGCCGGTGTCCGCGGTCTGCGCGAAGACGTCGACGGCGTCCTCCTCGGAGGTGACGAACCAGACGCCCTTGCCGTCGTACCCACCGCGCGTGGTCTTGAGCACGCACGGGTAGCCGAACGCATCCACGTCGGCGGGGGTCTCGACGATGGCGTTGCGCGGGCACGGAATGCCCAGCCCGGCCAACGCCTGCCGCATCACGCCCTTGTCCTGGGCGTGCACGAGCGCGTCGGGGCCCGGTCGCACGGCGATGCCGTCGGCCTCGAGGGCGTGGAGATGCTCGGTCGGCACGTGCTCGTGGTCGAAGGTGACGACGGCGCACCCGTCGGTGACCAGTCGCAGCGTGGTGAGATCGGTGTAGTCACCGACCTCGTGGTCGGGGATGACCTGCGCGGCGGACACCCCCGCGGCCTCGGCGAGCAGTCGCAGCGGGATGCCCATCGCGGCGGCGGGCTCGGCCATCATCCGGGCGAGCTGGCCGCCTCCGATCACGGCGACGGTGGGCGCGAGCGACACGGGGGGACCCTATCGGGCGGACCCTACGCTGTCCCGCATG
>DATAKN010000266.1:0-25163 GCA_036261595.1 Marmoricola sp. | reverse complement strand
CCGCCAGGTCGAGGTCTCGGAGTTCTCCCGGCAGATCAAGCTGCTCGCCAAGGAGCTCGAGGTGCCGATCGTCGCGCTCGCCCAGCTCAACCGTGGCTCCGAGCAGCGCGCCGACAAGAAGCCGATGGTCTCCGACCTGCGCGAGTCCGGCTCGCTCGAGCAGGACGCCGACATGGTCATGCTGGTCCACCGCGAGGACCAGTACGAGAAGGAGTCCGCCCGCCCGGGCGAGGCAGACATCATCGTCGGCAAGCACCGCAACGGCCCGACCCGCGACATCACCGTGCTGTTCCAGGGCCACTACTCCCGCTTCGTCGACATGGCTCACTGAGGCTGGGCGGCGGGTCAGGGCGCGTGCCGCAACGTCATGCGGAGTGTGCGCCATGACCCTCGGAACGCATGACGTCCGCGGGCGGCCACCGCGTCCGAGGCCCCTCCGGGCCGCTCGTCGTCAGGCCAGCTCAGACCGCAGCTGAGCCGCAAGGCGCACCGCCGCCTCGATCTCGGTGCGGCGGCTGGAGACGCTCTCCACGTTGATCCCGAACGGCACCCCGATCCGGCGGCAGAACCCGATGAGCTCGCCGGCGGTGGCGACCGCTTGCTGGTACGACGCCTCGAGGGTGTCGTCCGCGTGCTGCAGGTCGTTCTGGATCCACCGCGGTACGTCGACGCCGAGCCACCGGAGGAACTCCAGCGTCCGCAGCGAACCGCACACCGAGAACGTGAACACGATCGGCACCGGGGCGATGCCCCGCCCTTCACACTCGTAGCGATAGTCCGACACCAGGTTCTTCGCCGCGTTGACGTCGTAGACCACCTGCGTGACGAAGAACGAGCAGCCGGCGGACTGCTTGGCGATCAACCGCTGGTGTTCCTGACCGCGGCGGGTGTGGCGCTCGGGGATCGCAACGCCGCCCAGGAGGAGCTCTGGTCTCGTCTCGCACCACAGCTCCACGGCCCGAGCGAGGGACGTGGTGACGGGCTTGTCCTGCGAGGACGCGCCGACCAGCACCGTCATGACCCGGTCGGGATCCTGGGCGCCCAGCCAGGACCGGAGCTCGGGTTCGGCGTACTTGCCGACGGCGCGGTAGACGACCACGGGGATGTCCAGCGCAGACAGGTGCGTGTCCAGGAACGTCGCCGGATCCAGCGTCGGCAGGAACGGGAACGGGCGTTGCTGCGGATTCCGGTCGCTCTCGTCGTCGATGTCGTAGAGCACGAGTCCGTCCAGCCGCAGCGAGCGGAGGCGTTGGAGCGTCACGTCGGCGATCTCCTGGGCCCGCTCACCCGACACCGAGGCTCTGGGTGGGGTGAGCGCGAAGAGCAGGAACTCGCTCCCGCGCTCGGAGATCAGCTGCGGCAGGTCCACGCGGCGAACCGTAACCGACCGGGCCGGCCCTCACGGGAACGCCGGTGCCGTCGATTCGCCGTCCTTCGCATGCGCCGGTGCGGTCCGCCCTGGACGGATGGCCCAGTACGGTCGACGCGTGTCTTGCCTCATCCACCTGAACGGGCCGCCCGGCATCGGGAAGTCCACCTTGGCGAGGCGCTACGCCGCCGAGCATCCGGGAACGTTGAACTGCGACGTCGACGTCCTGAGGACCCTGATCGGCGGTTGGCAGGACGACTTCGCACGCGCGGGGGAACTCATCCGTCCGGCGGCGTTGGCGATGATCGAGGCGTATCTCCGCAGCGGCCACGATGTGGTCCTGCCTCAGATGCTGGTCGATCCGACCGAGCTGGCCCGCTTCGAGGCCGCCGCAACCGGCACCGGGGCGGAGTTCGTCGAGCGCGTGCTGATGGACACCCCCGTTGCTGCCGTGGCGCGGTTCGGGCGACGGGGCGCCGCCGAGATCGACGATCCGTGGCACGACCAGGTACGGGCCATCGTGGCTGCGAACGGGGGCGTCGAGGCGCTGGCCGGATACCACGCCGCCCTCGAGGATCTGCTCCGGCGACGACCGAGTGCGGTGGTCATCATGAGCACGGAGGGCGCGGCGGACCTCACCTATCGGTTGCTGATCGAATCTCTGGACCGACAGTCGGCAGGCTGACCGCCAGCGCCGGCGTGCGGGTCCTCGTCAGCTGGACTTGCGCCAGTTCACCTTCACGACGCGATCGTTCTCCTTGGTCGGCTCCGAGAGGGTGGCCCCGCCGCTGCCGGTCATCGTGATGAGTGAGGCTCCGGCGAGGTTGTCGACGTGCATGCTGCCCCCGGCGATGCACTCGTCGAAGTAGCACGCGGCGTAGTCGGTCAGGTTCGCGACCGACCCGTTGACCGACGGACGCTCCACGATCCACTCGGCCACGTTGCCGGTGAGCGTCGTACCCGTTGGCGGGGTGATCTCGAAGCGCGTCCCCACGCCCTGCGACTGGTTGCTGAACGACACGGTCGCGTGGCTCGTCGAGTCGGCGCAGATCAGGCAGTACATGACATCGCCCGGCGCCACCGGGAGGTTGCCGATCCGCACCTCGCCGGCCGGGAACCACTCCCACCAGGTGTAGACCTGTGTGGAGGTGAAGATCCAGAACTTGGTGATCTGGGTCTCCGTCCCGGCCTGGAGGACGTCGCCGGAGTTCCAGCCGTCGATGCCGACCCACTCCGAGGCGTAGTAGCTGCCGTCGGCCGTCGTGTTCGGGCTCGGCACCGTCCACTGGCCGCCGACGAAGCGGTAGGGCTTGTCGGCCGGCGCGAACGTCGCCGCACCGGACCAGTTGCCCGACGTGGCGTTGGCGAGCGCCGGCGTACCGATCTCCGCATGCCTCGTCGCGCGCCCGCGGGGCTTCCGGGCCGGCCCGTGGGTGATGTGCTCGCGGTGCTCGAATTCCGGGGTGATCCACAGCTTGGTCCGCGACATGGTGCGGTCCCACAGCGCGCGCAGCTCGGGCTCCTTGTCGGCGTCCGGGCGGCGCGGGAGGCGGTACGCCGTGAGCTGACGCGCGGTCGCCGTGGCCGGGTCGAAGTCGTCGGGCAACGGACCGAACCCGCGGATCCGGAATCCCTTGGCGGTCAGCGATTCCGGCACGATCGCCCGCGGCTCCGGGGCCTTCGTGGATCGCCTGCTCGCACGTGCGTCGCTCTTCGCCATGATCGTCCTCCTCGTGCTCCGGTGTCTCGGTGCACAGAGGAGGGCGACCGCAGCCGGCAGATACCGCTGCACTCGACCTCCTGGCAGGCGGCCGGGTCACGGCGAGTGGTCCGGGGGCGTGCGAGCATGCGGCCATGCAGGAGGAGCGTCGCATCCCGACTCGCACGCCGGAGTGGCGATCGCTGGCCGAACGCATCCAGCGGGCGATGGAGCTGACCTCGCGGCTGAACCTGCTGCCGTTCAGCGACCTCGACGCGCGCAACACTCTCCTGGAGGAGCTCTTCGGCAAGCCCCTGCCCGACAAGGCCGTGGTGCACCCGCCGTTCTGGTGCACCTACGGTCTCCAGACCCGGCTCGGCGTGCGCACGTCGGTGGGCCAGGCGTGCTCGTTCCTCGACCTCGGCGGCATCACGATCGGCGACCGGACGATGATCTCCCCGAAGGTCACGCTGGTGACCGAGGGCCACCCGGTCGAGCCCTCCGAGCGGTACGACGCGATCACGGTCGCCCCGATCGTCATCGAGGAGGACGTCTGGATCGGGGCCGCCGCCACGGTGCTGCCCGGCGTACGGATCGGACGCGGGTCGGTCGTGGGAGCGGGTGCCGTCGTGGCCCGAGACGTGCCGTCGATGACCGTGGTCACCGGCGGCAGTCAGGTCGAGCGCAAGCGCCTGCAGGGGCCGAGCTGAGGCCAGACCGCCTCAGGCGGAGGCCGCTGCAGGCACCAGCGCCGGCGCGACGCGATCGCCGAGGGTGAACCGGCCCACCGCGGCCTGGAGCTCGGCACTCATCCGGGCCAGGTCCGCGGCCGCCTGCTGGGCCTCCGCGGCGCGCTGCGTGGTCTGCTGCGCCTCGCCGGCCAGCCCCGTGATCGCGGTCGCGATCGAGCGCGAGCTGCCCGCCGCCTCGCCGACGTTGCGGCTCATCTCGTTGGTCGTGGCCGTCTGCTGCTCGACCGCGGAGGCGATCGTGGCCTGGAAGTCGTTGATCTGGTCGATCACGCTGCTGATCTGGCCGATCGCCTCCACCGCGCCCGCGGTGTCCGCCTGGATCGCGGTCACTCGCGCCGAGATGTCCTCGGTCGCGCGCGCGGTCTCCTGAGCCAGCTCCTTGACCTCGGTGGCCACCACCGCGAAGCCCTTGCCGGCCTCTCCGGCCCGTGCGGCCTCGATGGTGGCGTTGAGCGCTAGCAGGTTCGTCTGCTCGGCGATGCCGTTGATCAGCTTCACCACCGCGGCGATCTCCTGCGACGACTCGCCCAGCTTGCCGACGGTGCGGGTGGTGGACTCGGCCACGTTGACCGCCTGACCGGCCACTCGGGACGCCTCGGTGACGTTGTGCGAGATCTCGCGGATCGCGGAGTCCATCTGCGACGAGCCGCTGGCGACCACGTCGACGCTCGCGGCGACGCCGTCGGCAGAGCTGACCACGACGTGCGCCTGCCCCGCGGTGGTCTCCGCGTTCTGGGCGATCCCGTCCGCAGTGACGGTCAGCCGCTGCGAGGCGTCGGCGAGCCGGTCGGCGCTCTGGTCGACGAGGGCGAGGACCGAGGACAGCGAGTCGAGCGTGGCATCGAGGGAACGAGCGACCTCGCCCACCTCCGCGCCGCCGGTCTCGCCGACACGAACCTCGAGGTGACCCTCGGCCACCTGGTCGAGCACCTCGCGGACCCGGCGGATCGGCCGGGTCGTGCTGCGCACCACGAAGATCGCGAGGGCGAGCGAGATCAGCAGGCCCAGTGCCACCACGATCAGCGTCCACGTCCGTGCCGACGAGTACGCCGCGTCCGCCTGGTCGACGGTGGCCTTCGCGCTCGTCACGGCCGCCTCGGTCGCCGCCTGGATGGCGGACTCGATGGTCGCTTCCTTCTGGCTCAGCGAGCCGAGCACCTTCGCCTGCTCGGCGTCGGACAGCGTGCCATCCTGGACCGTCTGCAGCGCTCCGAGGTAGTCGGCGACCGCGGCCTGGAACTCGCCGTACGACGTGCGCGCATCGCTGCTGAGCGGCATCTTCGAGACTCGAGCAGAGTCCTCGGACAGCTTCTTCGCGCTGAGCCCCACCTGCTGCTGCTCGAGCTGGATCAGCTGCGGCGGAAGGGTCGTGATCGCGGCCCGCGCGGTGTGGGCGGCGAGCTGCCACCAGTCGACCTGCAGCTGCCGCAGGCCGTCGAGCGGGACCGCGCCCCGCGTGTAGACGTGCCCCGCCTCGGACCGCAGCGACGACATCCGTGCGATGCCGACGCTGGCGACGGTCACCGTCGTCAGCGCGACCAGCACGATCGCCGCGGTCAGCCGGCCGGCCAACCCGATCCTCGAGAGTCCTCCTGTGAGTCCGCCGTCCGTAGCGCGCGCGCTCGTCGCGTCCTGCGTCGAGACCATGTTCCCCACCTTTCCGGGACCCCCGGGCCCGATACCCACGGGTCAGCAGGAGTCCCATCGGCATGCCGGTGGGACTCCTGAGCGAGGAGGTCTGGAAGGTCAGTCGCGCGCGAACGTCAGCCGGATCGCGGTCACGTGCCGGTGCTCGCCCCGGCCACCACCGAATCGGCTTGACCTTGACGCAGCGTCAACCCCGCACGCTGCTGCCATGACCAACCACACCGCTGCGATCGAGCTCGCCGGCGTCGCGAAGGCCTTCGGCGAACAGGCCGTCCTGCGCGGCATCGACCTCACCGTGCCCGTCGGCACCGTCTACGCCCTGCTGGGGCCCAACGGTGCCGGAAAGACCACCATGGTCCGGATCCTGTCCACCCTGTCCGACTTCGACGCGGGAGAGGCGCGCGTGGCCGGCTTCGACGTCCGCCGGCAGCCCGACGGCGTACGCCGCTCGATCGGCGTCACCGGCCAGTTCTCGGCGATCGACGAGCTGCTCACCGGACGGGAGAACCTTCGGCTGATGGCCGACCTCGCCCACCTGACTCGCCCCGAGGCGGTCGCCCGGGTCGACGAGCTGCTGACCCGGTTCGACCTGACCGACGCGGCCGACCGGAGGGCGGCGACGTACTCCGGCGGCATGAAGCGCCGCCTGGACCTGGCGATGACGCTGGTCAGCCGGCCGCGGCTGATCTTCCTCGACGAGCCGTCGAACGGCCTCGATCCCCGCAGCCGCCGGGAGCTCTGGCAGATCGTGCGCGAACTGCTCGACGACGGAGTGACGATCTTCCTGACCACCCAGTACCTCGAGGAGGCCGACCAGCTCGCGCACACCGTCGGCCTGCTCGACGGTGGCCGCCTCGTCGCCGAGGGCACACCGGCCGAGCTCAAGGCGCAGGCCGGCGGCGAGACGCTCGACGACGTCTTCCTGGCTCTCACCGGCCACGCCGCCACCCCGACCGACCAGACCGACGAGCTCGAGGAGATCCGATGAGCACCCTGACACCTTCACTGGCACCGTCGCCGGCCACCTCACTGACCCACGCGGCCCGCGACTCGGCCACGATGCTCGGCCGCAACCTCAAGCACATGCTGCGCTACCCGTCCCTGACGCTGATGCTGATCGGGCAGCCGGTGCTGTTCCTGCTGCTGTTCGTCTACGTCTTCGGCGGCACCATGGGAGCCGGGCTGCCCGGCGGCCACGGTCGGAGCGACTACCTGGCCTACATCGCTCCGGCGATCGTGATCATGACGGTCGCGTCGGTCGCGATGAGCACGGCCATCTACATCGCCAAGGACGCGACCGAGGGGATCATCGACCGGTTCAAGACGATGCCGATCGCGCGCTCGTCGGTGCTCACCGGGCACGTGCTCGCCGCCCTGCTGCAGACGGCCTTGGCGTTGGCCGCGGTCCTGGGGTTCGCCGTGCTGCTGGGCTACCGGCCCAGCGCCGGACTGGGCGGCTGGTTGGGGGCCGTCGGGCTGCTGCTGCTGCTCGCGGTGGCGCTCACCTGGTTCACCCTGGCCCTCGGACTGGCGGCCGGCAGCGTGGAGACCGCGAGCAACACCCCGATGTTCCTGATGATCCTGCCGTTCATCTCCAGCGGCTTCGTGCCCACCGACTCGATGCCGTCCGGGCTGGCCTGGATCGCCGAGCACCAGCCGTTCACGCCGGTCATCGACACGCTGCGCGACTGCTTGTCCGGTACGTCTCCGGGCAACGCCGCCTGGTGGGCGATCGGGTGGTGCGTGCTGACCACCGTCGCGTCGTACGCGTGGGCTCGTCGCCTCTTCGCCGCGGTTCGGGCAGGCTGAGGGTCGTGCTGACGATCGGCCAGCTGGCGACGTACGCCGGGGTGACCACCCGGGCGGTCCGGCACTACCACCAGATCGGGCTGCTGCCCGAGCCCGAGCGGGACGTGTCCGGCTACCGCAGCTACACCGCCCCGGACGTGGTCCGGCTGATCCGGGTGCGGACGCTGGCCGAGGCCGGCGTGCCGCTGGCCCGCGTGCAGGAGCTGCTCGCGGCCGACGAGGACGCGTTCGCCGCCGCGGTGGCCGACATCGACCGCCGGCTGCGTGAGGAGGTCCGGCAGCTGCAGGATCACCGGCGGCGGATCGCCCAGCTGGCCGCGGGCGACAGCCTGGCCCTCCCGGCGTCGGTGACGGCCTACCTCGACCGGATGCGGGCAGTGGGCGCACCGGAGCTCATGGTGGAGATGGAGCGTGACGCCTGGATCCTGATCGCCGCCCAGATGCCGGAGCGCATCGAGGAGTTCATGGCCGAGAAGCAGAGCCAGCTCGACGACCCGCTGATGCTGGAGTTCCTGCAGTGCATGGACGCGCTGATCAGCGGCGAGGACGAGTCCGAGGCGCGCCTGCGACAGACCGCCGACCTCGTGGTCACGATGGCCGAGGAAGCGGCGGCGCGCGGCGAGCTGGACCGGCAGGACGAGACGATGCCGGACAACGCCTTCGTCGACCTGCTCGACACCGTCGTCCTCAGCGCCGGCCCGCGGCTGGTGCACCTGCGCAACCGGTTGGTCGAGCTGATGGCCGAGCGCGGCTGGAGCGGTCTGGTGAAGATGGAGCGGGTCGGACGGGGCGACGCCGGGCCCGGGTGACCGCTCGGGTCAGGACGCACCCCGCGCCGGCGAGCGGCGCGGCGTACGCCGGATCGGTGAGCCGGGGCGTGCGGCCACGAGCGGGTCCCAGTCGGGCGGGTCGACCGGTAGCCGCGACCGGTCGGCGTACACGGCACCGGCGCGCATCTCGGCGATCAGGTCGCGGCCCAGGATCGCGCCCGCCGTGCCCGCCCCGCCGTTCAGCGTGGCGACGATGCCGTGCTGGTGCTTGGTGCTCGCGCCGGCGAGGAAGAGTCCCGGGATCGCGGTGGTCACGTCGGGACGGAACGGCCCGAGCTGACCGAGCGTCATCTCCAGGCCGTAACAGGCCCCGCCGGACGACAGCGTGAACCGCTCCTGGGTGATCGGTGTCGAGGCGTCTCGGTAGACGATGTGCTCGCGCAGGTCCAGGATCACCATCGACGCGGTGTCGAGGACGGCCTCGGCGAGCTTCTCCTTCGTCGCCAGGTACGCCGCGTTGCGGCTGTACCGCTCGCCGGCGACCGGACCCGCGCCGACACCCCAGGTGTCGTGGTCGGCGGGCGCGAGCGTCATCAGCTCGAGTGTCGAATGGCCCGGTGGGGCGGTGTGGTTGCCGGTGGGGTCCTTGAGCGTCCCGGACGTCATGAACACCGGCACCTGGGCGGGCACCCGGCCGGCGTACGCGTCGGCGTAGATCGCCTCGATGTCGGCGTGTGGGTAGATCCAGGCCGTGCTGTTCGGCAGCCGGTCGCGCACGTCGAAGTCGACGGCGAGGTACAGGCTGAACAGCGGCAGCGCCATCCGGAACCTCTCGGCCTTGCGCCGGAGCTGAGACGGCAGGTGCTCACGGCCGACCAGCTCGAGGTAGGTGCGCTTGATGTCGGCGTTGGAGACCACGACCGGCGAGCGCAGCTCCTCGCCGTCGACGAGCCGGACGCCCACGGCGCGACCGTCGTCGAGGAGGATCCGGTCGACGCGGGCCTTGGTGCGCACGGTGCCGCCGTGGGCCGCGATCACCTCCGTCAGCCGGGCTGCGATGACCTGGCCGCCGCCCTTCGGGTAGTACGCACCGGCCTTCAGGTAGTGGTCGAGGAAGCCGGCGTGCAGGGCGACCGGCGCCTTGGAGGGCGGCACCGCGTAGTCGCCGCTCTCGCCGGCGATGACGGTGCGCACCTCCTGGCTGAGGCCGCACGCGTCGTACAGACGGGCGAGCGGGCGCAGGCCCCACCGCAGCGTGGACCGGAGCCCTCCGACCCGGCTGAGCGCATGCCGTACGCCGGACGGCCGCTCGGCACCGACCTCCTCGGCGACCGCCCGCAGGGTCCGCACGCAACGCCGGATGCCCTGTTCCTGGTCGGGGAAGGTGGCGGCGAGCCGGTCCTCGTACGCCTGCCAGCCGCGCGGGACGCGGAACGACACGGTCGGCAGGGTGACGGTGGAGAAGCCGTCGGGGTCGAGCTCGGCGAACTCGATCCGGTCGTCGAGGCCGAGCGCGTGCACCAGCCGGTCGACGGTGCCGCCCGGAGCGCAGTCGCCGATGTAGTGCACCCCGACGTCGAACTCGTAGCGGTTGCCCTGGCGCCGGAAGACCTGGCTGCAGCCGCCCACCACTTGGTTCTGCTCCAGGACCAGGACGCGGCGGCCGTTGGTGGCCAGCAGCGCGGCGGTGGACAGACCTCCGAGCCCGGCACCGACCACGATCGCGTCGTACGTCGTGCTCGACGATCCCTCGCCCATCGGCAGCTCCCTCCTCCGGACCGATCCTAGGGGCCGCCGGCCTGCGTTGCGTCCCCGACCGTCGCGGCGATCAGCGGCTCGCCGGCGGAGGTGTCGACCGGCTCATCGCTCACAACGGTGCCGCGCTGTGCCTCCGCGAGCGCGCGGCTCCAGGCCTCCCGGCACATCAGGCGACCGGGTCGTCGGCCAGCGCGACGGCCTCCCAGGCGAACCCGTCAGGGTCGCTGAACGGTGCCAGGTCGCTGCCGATCACGAGCCGGTGCGAACCGGAGCCGTCCGCCGGGACGCCGGCGTCCTTGGCGAGAGCACGGTGCTTGTACAGCGCGAGCTTGAGCGGGCTCGACGGAGTGTCGAACTCGACGTACCGGCTGCCGAAGCTCTTGCCCACCGCGAGACCCTGATCGACGTAGAACCGCTTGCTCGCGGCCACGTCGGCCACCCCGAGCAGCAGGACCAGGCTGTCGACCCGGCCGGTCGCCGGGCCGCGGTCCCTCCGCGCTGAGGTGGCCACCTTCCAGATCGTGCCGTCGGGTGCCTGCACCACTCCGCCGTGGCCCCACAGCGATTTCGCCGCCGGCTTGAGCGTGGTCGCGCCGGCCGCGACCGCGGCGTCGAGGAGGAGGTGGACGTCGGCCGGTTGCGAGACCAGCAGCGAGAGCGTGAACCCGCGGAACCCGCTCGTGGGTGCCTCCGAGGCCCGCAGGCGCAGCGGAGCGCCCAGGCCGAAGGCGGTGGCGTAGAAGCGGTCGGCGGCCGTGGGGTCGTCGACCTCGAGGACGAGAGACGTGAGAGTGACCATGGGTCCGACGCTAGGGACCGCCGGACCCGTGGTGCTTCTCGATTCCTGACCGGTCCGGCGCTCAGTGCACGAACCGGTGCCGGCCGGGCCGGCCGAGCCCGTGCGCGCGGAGCCCGTGGTGGCCGAGGTAGCGCAGCACCAGTCCGAGCGTGACGCTGAAGCCGAGGCCGATCAGCAGCACCTCGTCGAACGACAGCCCGTCGATGTTCGGCTGCAGCTCCTCCTCGGTCGCCCAGCCGAACCACACCTCACTGGTGAACAGACCGAACCCGAAGCCCAGCACCAGGGCGAGCGCCGCCGACCGGAGCCGACGTCGTGGGGACCCGCCCGCGATCAGGCCGCTGACCGCGCCGAAGCCGATCGCCATCACCGCCATGAGCCCGAGCCCTTCCAGTCCCAGATCCCACTGCATGACAGCGCCTCCCTCGCGACGCGGATTGATCCGATTCCATCCTCGCCACGTCCCGGACCGCCGCACAGAGGCGGTGTGCCCGAGATCGCGGGTCCTTGTGCCGGCGTACCAGGAAGTGCCGAAAGGCCTGTGCTGTCGGGTCTCCCGGCGGGGGTGCGGAACCGCCGGTCGGACGTACGTTCGATGTATGGCCAGGCCGCAGGGGGACCGGGCCGGACTCGACCTTCCGGCGCGCTCGGACACGGCCGGACTGGACGTGTTCATCAGCCACGTCGAGGAGGACGAGGCCGTCGCGCTGCAGCTCGCCGACGCCCTGGACGCGGCCGGGTACTCGACCTGGACGTTCGAGCGCGACAGCGTGCCCGGCCCGTCGTACCTGCTGCAGACATCGCGGGCGATCGAGGTCGCCCAGGCCGTCGTCGTGCTGATCTCCCCGGACGCGCTCGGCTCCCACCAGGTGACCAGCGAAGTGGTTCGGGCGCACGAGGAGGTCAAGCCGTTCATCCCGCTGCTGATCGGGATCTCGCGCGAGGAGTTCTCGGCCCGCCAGCCGGAGTGGCGCGAGGCGATCGCGTCGGCAGCCACGCTCGAGGTGCCCGCGGCCGGGGTCGGCGCGGTGGTCCCGCGGATCGTCGAAGGCCTGGTGGCACTCGGCATCCAGGCCCATGAGCCCGGCGCACCCCGTGCCCGGGTCTCGTACGGCGCGCGCCCCGCCGCAGCGACGCTGCCCGGTCTCCTGCGCCGCCGGCGCCTGCTGCCGGTCGTCGTCGCGGTGATCGTCGTGCTGGCCGCGATCGTGGGGATCGTCCTGGCCCTCAGGGGTGGCGACGGGGGCACAGCGGGCACGAGCACGTCCTCGACCGGGCCGACGGCCGGGCCGTCCGCGGACACCAGCAGTCCTGGTGCCCCGGCGACCAGCGCGGCTCCGAAGGACGCGGCCACCACGCCGCTCTCCACCGCGCAGGGACCGGCCAAGGTGGTGGCCCGCGCCACCGGGCAGTACTGCGACCTGACCAACCAGTGCTACACCGCCCCCAACGGCCGGGTCTTCGTGCTGATCGACGTCACCGCGTGGAACGGCGGTGACCTGATCTACGACACCTCGCTGTCGACCGCCGCGTCGACGTCATACGTCGCGTACCAGGGCCAGCGGGCCTCCGGTGACCACTCGATGCTGCTGGAGGGATCACCGGCCGGGATGACCGTGGTCTACGCGAGCTTCCCGCCCGAGGTCGCCGGCCAGGACGTCAACCTGTTCTGGCCGCAGAACCCCGCGCTGCGGGTGCATGTGAAGAAGTGACCGGCCGTGTACGACGTCCTGATCAGCCACGTCGCCGCGGACGCCGCAGCCGCCGCGGTGCTGACCGCGGCCGTGCGGGAGGCGGGCTTCACGGTGGCGAGCCGGGCGGCCGAGGAGGAGGACCCCGACGACGCCGTCGGACACAGCCAAGTCGTCGTCCTGCTCGGCTCCGCGGCCGCCGTGGGCTCCGAGCCCATGCATGCCCAGATCCTGCGAGCGCACGAGCGGGGCCTTCCGCTGATCCCGGTGCTGGTCGGGATCTCGCACGTCGAGCTCGTCGCACGCGAGCCGACCTGGCGCACCGCCCTCGGAGCCGCGACGTCGATCGAGGCATCGGCCGGGGACGTCGCGGCGATCGCGACCCGGGTCGTCGCGGGCGTCAGGGCCGTGACGGCGCCACCGTCGCGGCGATCCGTGCGCGCCTGGCTGGACTCCCGGTCGCGTGGACAGGTGGTCGCACTCGCCGCCGGTTGCGTGGCGGTGGTCGTGGCGATCGGCCTGGGCAGCGTGTGGGCGGTGTCGCGCACCGGCGACCGCACCGACGACGCGGGCACGAAGTCGACCGAGCACGTGATCCACCGCTCGACGGAGACGTTCACCCCGGGGCCCGTGGCTGACTCGGCCACGACCCCGCTGAAGACGACGGTCGGTGACCTGCGGATCAACGAGGCCCGGCTCGCGAGCGAGTACTGCTCCCTGTCCGACTGCGTGCGCACCGAGGGCTCGGACCGGTTCGTCGTGATCTCCGTGACCGAGTGGGACGGGCGGGACGTCCCTGGCACCGACGACTTCATGCGCGACATGGACCGCGCCTACGTCTCCTGGCGCGACGAGAAGGCGGAGTTCCGGCTCGCCAACCAGGCCGATGCCCGGAGCGGTCGCTGGGACATCGTCTACGACTCGCTGCCCGTCTCGGCGCTCGCCGGCGACGTGCGGCTGGCGTGGCCGGGCAGCTCGACGCTGGTCCTGCACCTGGTGGGGGAGTGAGGCCCATGAGTGACGTCTTCGTCAGCCACGTCGAGGAGGACTCCGCGGACGCCCTGCGGATCGCCGACGCGCTGGAGGCCGCGGGTTACTCGACCTGGTGCTACGAGCGGGACAGCATCCCGGGACCGTCGTACCTGGTGCAGACCGGGGACGCCGTCGAGCAGTCGCGTGCCGTCGTCGTGCTGATCTCACGACACTCGCTCGGCTCCCGGCAGGTGACGGTGGAGGTCGTCCGCGGCCACGAGACCCGGAAGCCGTTCATCCCCGTGCTGGTCGGGATCTCCCATGTGGAGTTCACCAACCGGCAGCCGGAGTGGCGGGAGGCCATGGGGGCCGCCACCTCGATCATGGTCCCGCGCGAGGGCGTCGCCGCGATCGTGCCGCGGATCCTCGCCGGGCTGCGGGCGCTGGGCGTCGAGCCGTCGGGGGAGCTGGCCGAGCACCGGGTCGCGATCGCCGCGCCGAGCCGACGGCGGGCGCCACTCGAGGCGCTGCGGCGGCTGCCTGCCTGGCAGCGCGCCGGCCTGGTCGTCGCCGCCGTGGCCCTGCTCGCGCTGGCCGGTGTCCTGACCGTCAGCCTGCAGTCCTCCGACGAGCCGGGGACGACACCCGGCGCGCCCACGGCGACGATGCCCGGAGGGTCGGTCGCGCCGCCGACGGTGCCCTACCCGACCGAGCTCGCACCGGCCACGCCGACCTCGACCGCGGACCCCGCGGACACACCGCTGCGCACGATCGTGGGTGAGGCGAAGATCGCCGACGTACGGCTGAGCGACGAGTTCTGCCTGCCCGCAGGCCTCGGCGGCTGCAGCCACCCGGCGCAGAACCTGTACCTCGAGCTCACCCTCGAGGGCTGGGGCGGCGGCTCGCTGACGATCGGGCTGACCATGGAGTCGAACAACTCCTACGTCAGCTACGACGGGCACCGCTACAACCCGCTGACGCTCTCCTACGAGTCCAACGGCGTGGTGCACCTCGTGTACGGCGGTGTGCCGGCCACCGTCGGCGGCCACGACGCCGTCCTCGTGTGGCCGGACGGGCAGGGGTTCCGGCTGCGGGTGCCCGAGTTCACGTCGACCCCGAAGTGACTCCGTCGGCTAGGGTCGCGGCCGGCCCGTGCGCACCACCGTGTAACCGGCCTTGCGCAGGATCAGCGGGATCGTCCGGACCATGTCGACGTCCTTGTCCTTCTCCGCCCGCGACAGCTTCTCCCACGGGCGGTAGGCGCGGTGGACCCGGCGGGCCAGATCGGTACGGGTGCCGTGGCGCCAGCCCGGGCCCAGGAGCTGCAGCCACTGCTCGTGCTCCACGCGTGCGAGCACGTCGAGCTCCTCCGGACTGAACTCCACGTGGCGGAGGTCGGCCCGGCCGGGCACCATCACGCAACCCACCCGGGCCAGCTTCGCCGGGATGCCGCGCACGGTGCGCAGGTTCTGCTCCTTCTTGACCTCGGGCAGGTCGTCGAAGTCGACCAGTGCGTCGCTGATCCGCTGCTCGTCGTTGGTGACCGCGCCGTACACGTAGCCCCGCGAGCGCAGCGCCTCGCAGTAGACGTCGTGGGCAGCTCGGGCGAGCCGGTCGAGCAGGTCGCCCTCCAGCTCGGGTCGCTGCACCAGCGCGAGGAAGTCCTCGGCCTCGACGTGGAGGGCCAGCTGGGGCTCGGGCGGCAGGCTCGAGCGCTCGTACGACGACAGCCCGGTCAGCCGGGACATCGCCACGACCGCCTCGAGAGACCGGGTGCCGTGGCGGTACTCGCGCGTCTCGAGGAACGCGCGCAGCACGCCCTCGTCGATCCGCAGGTCGCCGTGGGGGCCGAACAACGCAGGAGCGGACCGGCTCAGGATCGAGCGGACCAGGATCGCACGGCGTACGACGTGGAACGAGTCGGCCGGGTCCCGCGGGTTCGGCCCGACCACGTTCACGAAGCCCTTCAGCCGGCTCACGAAGTCCGGGCCCTTCGCCTGACGGCCCGCCTCGCCGTGGGTCGCCTCGGCGAAGTCCTCCACCCGCGCGCAGGTGCCGCCGGCGAAGACGAAGATGCACCGGCCGATCGGGTGCGTCAGCTGGCCCTGACGGAACTCGCCGTCCTGCATGGGCGCCAGGAAGTAGCGCAACCAGCCCAGCGGACGACCGTCGAGCGCGGTGTCGAACTCGTCCCAGAACACCAGCGGGACCGTGCCACCGAGCGCCTGGTCGCGCACCACGTGGAGAGCGTCGACGACGTCGTCGGGTGAACGGAACTGGGCCAGGTTGAACTCCAGCGGCTTGCCCACGACGCCGGACCCGACCGAGGCGGCCACCTCCTTGACGCCGAAGGACTTGCCGGCACCCGGAGGGCCGAAGACGCCGATCGACAGCGGCTTGCCCTGGGGATGGTGGACGTACTCGGCGATGAGGGCGCCCACGCTGTGGAAGGACTCGATCTCACTGCGGTCGGCCGTGACCAGGTGGCCGAAGCGGCCGAGCGGCACCCCGGCGAGAGCCCGTTCGGGCCCTTCCCGGGCGATCCGGGCGGCGAGTCCCTGCAGATCACCGGTGCAGGTGTCCTCCAGGATCGACCAGTAGTGCTCGGTGGCTGCCGGGTCCGACACCGTGACGTGGGCCAGCGGCTCGTGGCCGGACTGGATCTCCTCGACGACTGCGCCGAGGGGGAACCCGAGTGCCGTCCGCTCGGATCCGCGCTCCTCGTAGCCGGCGGTGAGCAGCACCCGGCCGGCCGCGACACCCGCCTGGATGCCGTGTCCCAGATCGGGCTGCTGCGGATCGATCAGGATCTCCCGCACCAACGCGCTGGTCAGGGTCTCGCCGAGACCGGGGACGTGCCCGGCATGCTGCTCGCGCCAGTCGCCCTCGGTCATCCCGGGGTCGAAGTACAGGGTGCTGTCGGGGACCGCGGAGCCGTGGGCGGGCGCCGACACCAGCGCGGCACCGGCCGGCCCGAACGACACGACCGTGTGCGCGAGCCGGGAGAGCGCGCTGATCTTCGGGTTGTGGACCAGCTCCCAGACCAGGTCCTGGGCCGTCCGCTCCCAGGACAGGTCACGACTGACCCGGATCTCCTCGCCGCGCAGGTCCTCGATCCCGACGACCAGGATCGTCCGCTCCGGGCAGGCCTGGACGACGTGGTCCCACAGTGGTCCGTGCAGGGCCGGTCGGTCCTGCCGGAGGACCACCCAGGGCCGTCGCGCGCCGACGGCAGCGCGCCAGAAGTCGGCCGACGAGCCGTCGCGGAAGCCGAGGCCGGCGTCGTCGAGCACGACCACGTCGGCGTCGGTGACCTGGTCCCGCAGCCACTCCCACTGCTCGCGCACACGCCGGTCGTCGGCCTCGGGATCGGTCCCGAGCACCTCCTCGGCGCGCCACACCTTGGCTCGTCCCTTGTCGGCGACGGCGACCGGCACCCGTCCCCAGATCCCGTAACGGCGGGGGTAGCCGTCGTGGTCCGGAAGGGCCTCGCCGGGGGCCGGGAGACTGCGCACGTCCACGGCCGGCGTGCCGGGAGCCAGCGTGCCGGCGACGAGCCGCAGCAGATCCGCCTGCCGGGCAGCCCCACCACGGTGGAGGGCCGGAGTCCCGGCCCGGCCGGCCTCCGCGGGCGCCCGCAGCGGTTCGCGGGCCAGGTCGAGGTCGTAGACGAGGTCACCGGACACCAGGACCGTGGACATGGCGACACCTCCCAGGTCGTTCCCCGTCCAGACTGCGTCCGTGGCCTCCGGGGGCCGTAGGGCCTAATGTCACGACGTGCAGCGGCTCGTGCGGGATCTCGGTCTGCATCGTGGAGGCTGAGCTGCCAGATGAGGAGGGCGGAGCGATGACCACCGGGCTGCACACACCGGTCGAGCGGCTCTACCGGGCGAAGCGCACGCCCGAGCTGGTCGACGTACCGGCGCTGTCGTACCTGCGGATCGACGGCCACGGGGACCCGAACACCGCGCCGGCGTACGCCGCCGCGGTCCAGGCGCTCTACGCGGTCTCCTACGCCGCCAAGTTCGCGATCCAGAAGGCCGGTGGCGAGGGCTTCAAGGTCTCCCCGCTGGAGGGCCTCTGGTCGGCCGAGGACATGGGGAGCTTCCTGACCGGGGACAAGTCCGCCTGGGACTGGACCATGATGATCCGCCAGCCGGACAGCGTCACGTCCGACCTGGTCTGCCGGCTCTCCGCCGAGGTGGCCACTCGCAAGGACCTCCCGGCGGCCCGGTCGCTGCGGCTCGAGACGTTCGAGGAGGGCCCGTCGGCCCAGGTGCTCCACGTCGGCCCGTACGCCGCTGAGGGGCCCACGATCGCCCGGCTGCACGACTTCATCCGCGAGCACGGCTTCACGCTGGAGGGCGCGGGCCCACACCACGAGATCTACCTCGGCGACCCCCGGCGGGCCGCGCCGGAGAAGCTGCGCACGATCATCCGACAGCCCTACCGCCCATAGCGCCGAGCGGGCGGTTGCGTACGCGGAATGCACGCCGAGCGGGCGATTGCGTACGCGGAAAGCACGCCGAGCGGGCGATTGCACACCGATTGGAGATCCACGGATCGGGCACTGGCCGACCATGGAACCCCTGCGCGCACTCGTCCTGAACTGCACCCTCAAGCCGTCACCAGCCGAGTCGAGCACCCAGGTGCTCGCCGACGAGGTGGTGGCCGCGCTCGCGGAGCACGGGACCGAGTCGACCGTGGTGCGGGTCGTCGACCGCGGTGTCCGGTTCGGCGTGAGCACCGACGAGGGCGATGGTGACGGCTGGCCCGCGATCCGGCAGCAGCTGCTCGCCGCCGACATCCTGCTGATCGCGACCCCGATCTGGCTGGGCCAGCCCTCGTCGGTGTGCAAGCAGGTGCTGGAGCGGCTGGACGCCGAGATCAGCGAGACCGACGACCAGGGCCGGATGGAGACCTTCGGCAAGGTCGGCGTGCTGGCAGTCGTCGGCAACGAGGACGGCGCCCACCACGTCACCGCCGAGGTCTACCAGGCGCTGTCCGACGTCGGGTTCACCGTGCCCGCGAACGGCGTCACCTACTGGGTGGGCGAGGCGATGCACACGGTCGACTACAAGGACAAGGACCCGCGTCCGGAGAAGACCGTCGCGGCCACGAAGACCCTCGCGGCCAACGCCGCTCACCTCGCCCGGCTGCTCAGGGAGTCGCCCTACCCGCCCGCGTGACGCCTGCGATCGCGAGACACAATGGCGCCGTGTCAGCGTCTCCTCCGGTCGTGACCCTCCGAGCCGCCTTCGGGCAGGATGCCGAGGCGCTCGCCGCGCTGATGCGGCGCAACCGGGAGTTCTTCCGGACCGGCGGCCCGGCGCGCGACGCCGACGACCCCTTCTTCACGGCCGCAGGGCAACGCGAGGTGATCGAGCGGGCTGAGGCGAACGCCGAGGCCGACACCGGGCGGATGTTCCTGGTCGAGGTCGAGGGCGAGCTCGTGGGACGGGTCAACCTGAACAGCATCATCCGCGGTGCCTTCCAGTCCGCCAGCGTCGGCTACATGGTCGACGAGGCGTGGACCGGTCGCGGCGTCGCGACCGCCGCCCTGCGCGCGCTGATCGCGGTGGCGTTCGGCGAGCTCGACCTGCACCGCCTGCAGGGCGAGACCCTCACCACCAACATCGCCTCCCAGCGCGTGCTCGAGCGGTGCGGGTTCAGCCGGTACGGCCGCGCGCCCGACTACCTGTTCATCGGCGGTCGCTGGCAGACCCACGACCTGTTCCAGCTGGTCAACCCCGACCATCGAGGGCCGCGCTGAGCTCGTTCAGCCGACCAGCGAGGACCGCAGGATGTCGTCGCGAGCGACGTACACGGTGAACGAGCCGGTGTCGTCGCCGGGCACCGCGTCGGCGTACTGCAGCTGCAGCCGCTGCTTGGTGTCGGGGCGGAACCACGCCTCGTAGGTGTGGTCGGTCTGGCAGCCGCCCTCCCAGCGGAGCGATCCGTTGACCAGGAGCCCGTGCGTGTCGGTCGTGGGTGCGGCGTACGGGCTGGCCGGGTGCCGGCTGCCGGCGGTGTTCCACCCGGTGGTCAGGCCCGGCAGCGGGACCGGGGTGACCGGCGTGCCGCGCGGCGTGGGCGCCGGGCCCGAGCCGTCGGCGGCGGCACTGCAGTTCGCGTCGCCCACAGGCTGGCCCGGTTCGTACGGCGTGGTGCCGGTCGCGACGATCCGGTAGGTCACGCCCGCCCGCAGGGAGAACGTCGAGGACGTCACGGTGCCGTCGGCGGGCACGGTCAGCGGGGTCACGGCCGTCTCGTCCGGGTTCAGCTCGTCGGTGCCGGGGTAGAGCACGGGCAGCGACGGGATGCCGCGCGAGCGGTACCAGGACGTCTGGGCCGCGGCGCCGGCGTACCCGAGGGAGATGTGCACGTGGTCGAGGTGGCGCAGGGTGCGCGAGCACTTCCTGATCCTCTTGCAGCTTGCGTTGAGGTACGTGCGCGGCCGAAAGTCGTAGTACGACGACCAGATCTTGTCGTTGTAGATGATGTACATGATCCCCATCCGGCGGGCCAGGGCGTGGGCGTTGCCCTGGTCGTCGGTGGCGAGGGCCTTCCTGATGAAGTCGTACGCCGCCCGCCGGGTCGCCTTGCGCCGCACGTCGGCCTTCCAGTCGAAGGCGCGGCCGTCCTTGTGCTCGCTGCGTCCACCACTGGAGCAGGCGCGCATCATGCCCATCGAGCCGGTGACGCGGTAGGTCTTCATCAGCCAGGTGGCGAGCGCGACGGTCCCGGGCTGCGGGCTCTTCGTGCAGGTGATCTGGCCCTCGTACGGCGACGGCGCGTCGACCGTGGCCGACACCCCGATCGCCCCGGCGTCCGGCGACAGCACTGCGACGGTGCTGCCGAGCAGCGCCAGCGACAGCAGCACCGCGATCGCGGCGAAGCGAGAGGCGACCGGGAATCTGGCGAGAGAGGCAGCTGGGGGCACGTCGAACCGTCCGGACGAGGGCGAGCAGGGTCGTGCCCATCATCCGGCGGATACGTCCGGTTTACAGCAAAATGTCCGAATCACCGGGGAGGCTCGCCGGTCAGGTCCGTGGGTGCGGCCAGGCTCGGCTCGTCGGGTGTGGAGAGCGTGAGCACGGCGTCGGCCACCGGCTCGAAGCGCTCGACGTCCCCCTCCAGTCGCCGCAGCCGTACGGCGACCGACGCCTCGTCCTCGTTGCCGACCAGGTCGACAGCCGCGACCACGAAGAACCGCATCGGACCGACGTACTCGATGTGCAGGTAGGTGACCCGCTCGATCTCCTCGTGCCGCAGCAGCCGGTCGAGGGTCTCGTTCCACAGGCTCGGGGGGACGGTCTGCCCGGCCAGGAAGTCGTGGTTGCGCACGATCAGCAGGATCGCCACGGCCCCGAGCAGCAAGCCCACCGCGATCGAGCCGAGCGCGTCCCAGACCGCGTTGCCGGTGAGCTGGTGCAGGCCGATCCCGAGGCCGGCGAGGAGGAGTCCGGCGAGCGCGGCGAGGTCTTCGAGGAACACCGCGCGGAGGGTGGCGTCCGAGGTCGCCATCACGAACCGCAACGGGTGCATGCCGAAGCGGTTGCCGGCGCCGCGTGCCTGACGGGCCGCCTGGGTGAACGAGACGCCCTCCAGGACGAAGGCAGTGCCGAGCACGACCCAGTTCACGAGGACGTGGCCGGTCTCCCGTCCCTCGAACAGCTGCGTGATGCCGTGCCAGATCGACAGCGCCGATCCGGCGACCAGCAGGCCGACGGCGGCGAACATGGTCCAGACATAGGTCTCCCGGCCGTGGCCGCGCGGGTGCTGGGCGTCGGCGGGGCGGCTGCCGCGGCGCTCGGCGAGCAGCAGGAACACCTCGTTGCCGGTGTCGGCCCACGAGTGCGCCGACTCCGCGACCATCGACGCCGACCCGGTCAGCGCGGCCGCCGCGGTCTTGGCACTGGCCACGAGCGCGTTGGCGCCCAGCGCGACCAGCACGGTGAGCAGACCCGCGTCAGCCGCGGGTTCGGGAGGGGCGGTCTCGGTCGCTGTCGCAGGATCGGGCGGCGCCTCCGCGGTCGGCCGGCTCAAGCGGTGGGAAGCATCTGGCGCACCGGGTGGCCCAGTGCGGTGGCCTGGCTCTCCATGACCGAACCCTTCCGTGCGGGGCGGGCGTCCCGGGCGGGCGCCCGACACCCGCCGTACCCCCTCGGGGACCCGCGTAACAGAACGTGGTCAGCGGCGTACCGGCTCCGGCTGGGTCGCAGCCCTGGTCGAGGCGAGCTCGGGCTGCGCCGGCGCGAGCCGGGCCACCACCACGGCGGTGACCGCGACGACGACGGCTGCCACGATGAGGGCGGCCGAGCTGCCGTCGACGAAGGCCTGCCGGGCAGCGGCCACCAGCGGCCGCGCAGCCGGGCCCAGCGCGCCGAGGTGCCCGGACTGGGTGAACCCGATCGACGCCTGGGCGTGGTCGGCCACGACCTGCGGCAGGTCCTTCACCGCAGCCGCCATGCCGTCGCGGTACTGCTGGTTGAGCACGCTGCCGAGGATCGCGATCCCGAACGCGCTGCCGAGCTCGCGGGCGGTGTCGTTGAGCGCCGAGGCGACGCCCTGCTTGCTCTCCGGCAGCGACTCGGTGATCGCCGTCGTCGACGGCGTACCGGCCAGGCCCATGCCGGCGGCGAAGACCGCGACTCCGAGCGCGAACCAGCCGTAGTGCAGGTCGACCTGCAGCCGGGAGACGACCACCAGCCCGGTCGCGGTGAGCACGAGACCGACCGGTGCGACCCGGCGGAAACCGATCCGGCGGGCGACCTTCGGCGCGTTGCGGGCGAGCGGGATCATCACCAGCGGGAGCGGCAACATCGAGAGGGCTGCCTCGAGGGGGGACCGGCCGACCACGAACTGCAGGTACTGGATGGTCACGAAGATCAGGCCGAAGGTGGCGAAGAACTGGACCGTGACCGTGAGCGCGCCGGCGCTCAGCGCCCGGTCGCCGAACACCCGGGGGTCGAGCAGCGGCTGGTCGGTGCGCAGCTCCCAGCGCACGAAGGCGAGGAACCCGGCCACGCCCACTGCCATCCCGCTCAGGGTGAGCGGGTCGCCCCACCCGCGCTCGGGACCCTCGATGATCCCGAACACGAACGCCCCCACCGCGACCATCGAGAGCAGGCCGCCGACCACGTCGAGCCGGTGCGGGTGGTCGTCGGAGGAGTCCGGTACGACGAGCAGCGTGCCGACCAGCGCCACCAGGGCCAGCACGACGTTCAGGCCGAAGAACGAGCTCCAGGAGTAGAACTCCAGGAGGATGCCGCTGCCGAACAGGCCGAGGATCGCGCCGCCGCCGGCCATGCCCACCCAGACCCCGATCGCCCGCGGTCGCTGCTCCTCCGGGAACGACGTCGTGATCACCGACAGCGTCGTCGGCATGATCCCGGCCGCGCCGACACCCATCAGGGCGCGCAGCCCGATCAGCAGCCCCGGATCGCTGGTCAGCATGCCGCCGCCCGCGGCGACCCCGAAGATCGCCAACCCGGCGACCAGCAGTCCGCGGCGACCGAACCGATCGCCCAGGGCGCCGGCCAGCAGCAGCAGACCCGCGAACACCACCGTGTAGGCGTCGACGATCCAGGTGATCTCGGTCTGGGTGGCGCCGGTCTCGCGGGCCAGGTCGGGCAGCGCCACGTTGAGGCCGCTGACCGCGGACACCACGGTCATCAGGGCCAGGGACACGACGGCCAGGACCGGACCGGTCCGGCGGGCTGGAGTGCTGGGCATGCGGTCCTCCTGCGATTTCAACGACTGATGAATTAAGTATTCACCGTGTGCTGAATCTGTCAAGGGGGAGTGTCGCGAGTACCGTCCGATGCGTGGAACTACTACACGGCGTCGGAAGTGTCGGCTAGGGTCCTCGCCATGGTGCGAACGCGCTGCTGCGGCCTGGTCGGGATGATGATCCCGGGCCTGTCCGAGTGTCCGCGCGTGATCGTCGCCGCGCTCGCCCACTGATCCGACCCACTGATCCGACCGAGGGATCCGACGTCGTGATCCACACAGTGCGCTGAGCTCGGCTCTTCTGGTCCCGACCCGCTGCTGACCGGTACGCCGGGTCGCCCGTCCGGGCGCGTCCACACGCGCCCGTCGACGCCATCCCTTCTCTGGGCGACCGGGCGCCCAGGGGATCACTCGCACCTGCTTCGACCCGCAAGGAAGCCACCATGACCGAGACGACCGCCCCATCCGTTCCCGCCCGCCTCCGGCCTCGCCGTACGCCCAGGGAACGGCCCGCGCCCGACTGGGCGCAGGTCTACCGCCGCAACTTCCTCGAGCGGCTCAAGCGCGATCGGCCGCCGGTGGAGGTGCGCGCGGAGCTGCCCGATCTGATCGACCGCGGCTACGAGGCCGTGCCCGAGGAGGACATGGTCCGGCTGCACTGGTGGGGCCTGGCCCACGACAAGCCGAAGGTCGGCACGTTCATGGTGCGGGTCAAGGTGCCCGGCGGTCGGCTCACTCCGGCGCAGCTGCGCGGACTGGGCCGGATCGCTCGCACCTTCGCCCGTGACGGGGTCGAGCTCACCACCCGACAGGGTGCCCAGCTGCACTGGGTGCCGATGGAGCGGCTGCCCGACGTGGTCGCCGCGATCGAGGCGATCGGCCTCAGCACGACCGGGGCGGAGGGCGACACGGTGCGCAACGTGACCGGCTGCCCGGTGGCCGGGATCAGCAGCCAGGAGCTGTTCGACGTGACGGCCGTCGTGCGCGAGGTGGCTGATTTCTTCGACGGCAACCCGGACTACGCGAACCTGCCGCGCAAGCACAAGTACACGATCTCGGCCTGCACGGCGCAGTGCAACGCACCTGAGATCTCCGACGTCGCCCTGGTCGGCGTGATCCGCGACGGTCGGCGCGGGTTCGCCCTGCGCGTGGGTGGCGGGATGGCGAACACGCCCCGGATCTCCCGTGATCTCGGGGTGTTCGTGCCGGTCGAGGACACCGTCGAGGTGCTGCGCGCGGTGACCGACGCGTGGCAGGGGGACCTGCGCTACCGGATGTCCCGGGCGCGAGCGCGGATCAAGTTCATGGTCGACGACCTCGGCCCGGAGGGGTTCCGCGCGCGGCTCGAGGACCAGCTGGGCCGCCGCCTGGAGGACGGCCGCGCCCCGGAGCCGCTGGGCGAGGCGGACCACCTCGGGATCCATCCACAGCGTCGCGACGGGCGGGTGTACGTCGGCGTACCGGTGCCGTCGGGGCGGGTCGGGGGATCGGTGCTGGAGCAGCTGGCCGACCTGGTCGACGACGTCGGCGGAGACGTCCGGTTCACCCGCCAGCAGAACGTCGTGATCGGCCACGTGCCCGGGCGGCGGATCGAGGAGGTCCAGGCCCGGCTCGACGAGCTGGACCTCTCCGTCGACCGCGGCCGCGCGGTCGGGCGCTCGGTCGCCTGCACGAGCAACAGGTTCTGCAACTACTCGGTCGCCGAGACCAAGGACAAGCTCGACGAAGTGCTCGGGCTGCTCACCCGGCGCCACGGACGGGAACGGATTGGTGACCTCGCGATCCACCTCGACGGCTGCCCGCACGCGTGCGCCCAGCACTGGATCGGCGAGATCGGGCTGCAGGGCACGACCACGAACGTGGACGGCTCTGCGGAGCGCGTCGAGGCCTACGACCTCACCGTGGGCGGCGGACTGGGCCGGCGTACGGCGATCGGTCGCCGGCTGTTGCGCCGTGTCCCGGGCGATGAGGTCGGTGAGGTGGTCGACCGCCTGGTCGCCGCATGGCTGGCCGAGAGCACCGACGGGGCGGCTCGGTTCGGGGACTTCTGTGACGCCCACTCCGACGAGGAGCTGCTCGCGATCGCGGTCGGCAGCCCGGTGGCGGACGCCGGCGCGACGGAGGTGGCCCTGGTCTCCGTGCTGGTGCCGGGTCCGCTGCAA
>DATAKN010000264.1:0-18008 GCA_036261595.1 Marmoricola sp. | reverse complement strand
CTGCCTGGTTCACGTAGCCGTCGAGTGCCGACTTGAAGTCCAGTGCCTTCTGGGCGTGCTCGTCGAGTCCCTTGTGCAGGTTGCGCAGGGTCTCGAGATCGCCACCAACTTCAGCCATGGTGATTTCCTCTCCGAGTGTGTGTTTCCTTGTCGGCCCCGGCACCCTCGACGGGCACATCGTGTCGAGCCACGGAGCCGTTCTACCCCCGCGTTCTGGCCGGTAAACACGGCAATTCCTGATTGATTTCGGGTCGAACGGGGAAGGCTCGGAGGACCGTTCACGTCCTGGAGGTGCCGTGCCGCCGAAGATGAAGGCGAACCCCCGCAAGCAGGAGCTCGCCGATGCCCTGAGCCGGGCGAAGACGACGTCGGGCACGATCCCGGGCATCCTCCAGCCCGCGTCCCAGGCGATGACGGCACGGGCGTGGATCGGTGGTGCGTCCAAGGACTTCGAAGCCGGTCTCAGCGAGCAGGTGCCGGGGGCGACGAAGGGCGGCACCGCCTCCGTCGAGGAGATCCAGCACGCCTACGACACGTGCCCGGCCGAGGTCGAGGACACGAGCGCGGAGGGCGGGCACTGATGGCCGAGGCCACCATCGACCTCGAGGCGATGCAGTCGCTGGTCAACACGATGAACACCGCCGCCGGCGACCTGCGCAGCGCCAGGTCCGACCTGGTCGGCATCCTGTCCGGCGTCTCGCTCGACACCGCGCCGCCCTATCCGCTGGAGGCTGCGGCGTCCTGGGTGGAGGCACAGGTCCCGGGCCTGCGCCGACGGCTGGCACTGGCCCAGGCGATTGCCGCCTCCAGCCCACGGTTCCACGGCGGGGCCGTCCGAATCGACGAGAACGACCTCTCCCAGCTGAGTCCCTCGCAGGCCCAGCAGAAGGCGATGGCCGCGGCCCAGGCACTGAGGAACGCCGCCGGGATGCCCGATCCGGCCCTCGTCGCGGAGATCACGGCCAACCAGAACGATCCCTACTACGCCGCCGCCTTCGCCAAGGCACTCAGTCCCGAGGAGCTGGCCACGATCGTCAAGGACGCCTCGGCCAGCTGGCCGGGAGGTTTCCCCGGCCCCACCGCCAAGGGTGCGCCCGGGTTCGACGAGTGGACCAAGCACTACCGGGACGCGATCGCGGCCCTCGGCGCCACGATCGGCACGGCGACCCGCAACACTGCGCCCGACCTCGCGTTGCCCGCCGACTACGCCCAGAAGTGGGTCGACCAGTTCACCGCGGACATCGAGCAGCACGGAGACTCGATCCGCGACTCCAACCAAGGCAACGCCCTGGCCCTGAGCTACCTGCTCAAGTTCGGCTCGTACTCGACCCCGTTCCTCGACAAGATCTCCACCGACGCCTACAACTACGAGCGCGCCCACGACGACCACCCGGTGTGGGCCCCGAAGACCGGAGGCGACTACGGGTTCCCCGTGGACCCGCTGTGGGACCGCAACAGCGTGGCCAACCTGGACGTGATGACCAACATCATGACCGGGCTCAGCCACAACGCGGATGCCGCACAGCACTTCTTCAGCCAGGGCGGCGACGACAAGGTCAAGCTCAACGGTCACGAGGTCGAGGTCAACGCCCGGTTGCACTACCTGCTGCAGGACCGCACCTGGTCCTCCAGTCGCACGTCCGACGAGGGTGATGCGCTCGGCGACGCCCTCCGCGCGGCGACGACGGTGTACCGCAACCGGCTGGCGTCGGGCGAGACGTCGGCGACGATCGCGTCCCAGACGATCGCGCTGCTCGGCGACAAGACCGGCGACGGGGCGAGCGGCGGCCACTGGTACCTGTTCGGTGGCGGAGCGTCGGCCGGCTGGAAGATGCCGGTGGCCCTGCGATCCGACGTGGCCGACATCCTGGCGTCGTACGTGCCCGACCTGTACCGCGAGTACCGCGGCGCCGACCGACCCAGCGACAGCGTGCCGCCGTGGTACCAGACCACGAACAGCCAAGGCATCGAGGGCGAGCCGTTCGGGATGTCGCTCAACCACGACGACCTGTCCAAGATCATGCAGACCCTGGGCGAGGACTCCGCGAACATCGACAAGATCAGCACGTCGGTGCTGGCCTACAACCAGTACCAGCTCAACCATCTGTTCGCAGACGTGCGGGACCCGCAGACGAAGGTCAACATCCTGCAGGGCCAGGACTGGCCACCGCTGACGGCGGCGATGGGCACCGGCCCTGCAGTGCTGCACAACCTGTTCAAGGACGCCTTCACCGGCGATGACGCCCAGGAGCAGATCGACAAGGCGAACCAGGAGGCACTGAACAAGTTCATCGACCTGGCTGGCAGCCTCCCGGTCATCGACATCACCAACAAAGCCGGCTCCTGGGCGTTCGACGCCATGAAGGGGCAGGTGCTCGACCAGCTGAAGAAGGGTCCGGACGCCACCGCCTCCAAGCTGTGGACCGACGAGGCCAACAAGCAGACCGAGGCGCTGACCCACAACTTCCAGAACGTCATGCTGCAGAACGGCTTCTACGATCCAGACGTGATCAGCCTTCTCCAGCACCAGGGCACCCGGGACGGCGGCTACACCGCGCCTCCCACGGAGGCCCTACGCTACGACGACCAGGGCAAGGTGGTCGGGTTCGACTTCCAGTCCACGGCGTACGACGACTGGGCCCACGGACTGTACGACCCGGAGCACCACCCGACGTGGGGCACGATGCCCGGCGGTCAGCTCAGTGAGGACGTGAAGCAGATCTACGTGACGAACTTCGGGGTGAAGTTCTGATGACCACCGTCACCGGCACCGGCGCCCTCCACGACGACCGGTACGCACTCTCGCCCGTGTCTCCGGAGCGCCTGGAGGCGGCGCTCGGGCCCGGCGCCTACCTCCTCGACGGCACCGTGTTCAGCGACGACCGGACCGCGGCCACCACGGCGCTCCCGCTCGACGGCGAGTGCCGGTACTACCGGGCCGACGAGCCGGGTGTGCGCCGCCTCACGGTGACGCTGGCGGACAGCGGACTTCCGTTCAGCCCGTACGGCAACGCCCGGGCCACGCAGCGCGACGACGTCAGGGCCCAGCCGATCGCCGGGACCGACGGCTACGTGATCACCGAGGAGGTCATGGACCTCGACGGCAGCGTCGCGGAGGAGGCCGTGGCTGCCGTCTTCGACGGCAGCCGGGTGGTGATCGCCGACATCCTGGTGCCCACACCCGGTGTGCAGAGCGGAGACCAGGCCGTCGCGATCGCGCTCGAGGCGACCGCGATCCTGCGGCAACCGATGCAGTCCGTGCAGACGGCGGGTCAACGATGAGCGCGGGTCGGCGCCGAGCCGAGTCGTCCGGGCCCGGCGTCCGGATCGGCGCGCTGGCCACCGTCGCCGGTCTCGCGGTCCTGACCGGGTGCGGAGGCGGGTCCGACGCGACGACCGTGACCGGTTCGTGCGCCATGGACGCGAAGACGTACGCCAAGGTCTCGCCCCTCTCGGCGGCCGACCTCGAGGCCCTGCTGGGCAAGGGCAGCTACCGCGTCGAGGGCAACGTGCGTCCCGGATCGGACGGCGTTCCCGACGCCGGCGAGTGCAGCTATGCCCGCGCGGACAAGCCCGACGAGCTCTTGCTCCAGGTCGGCGTCAACCGGCAGACCGACCTGTTCAGCAGCTACGACGAGTCCCGGACGCTGCAGAGCTCGGGGAAGGCGACGCCCATCGAGGGCGCCGACGGGTACGTCGTACCCGACCCCGGGAGCGGGCCAGGGTCAGGGAACCACGGCCCCCTGGCGGTGGTCTTCGGCGACGGGCACCGGATGGTCACCCTGCACCTGGTCCAGGACCGACCGTCGGTCAGCGACCGCTCGATGAACAGCAGGCTCGCCCGCGCCGGCAAGCACGCCGCCCAGGCGCTCGGCAGACCCATGCAACGCCACTGACGTCGGGCCGGCCTCAGCACTGCGGCTCACTCGGGCCAGATCACCTGCACGCGCTCGGGCGGCAGGCCGGAGCGCATGAGGTAGCCGCCGCCGGGCGGGAGTGACTGACCGAGCAGCGACCGCGCCATCGAGACGCCGAACATGTCGGGATCGGCGGAGCTCTGCGGGGAGAGCATCAGGCCCGAGCCGGAGCGCTTGAGCGCGACGACGGGCCCGCGGTAGACACCACCCATCTCGGCCGGCGTACCGGCGGCGGCGAGGACGGAGCCGGTGTCGCGCAACCGGTCGACGAGGTCGCCCAGCAGCGTCGGCAGCCATCCGTCGGCGCCCAGCAGCTCGACGTCGTCCACGAGCGTCAGCAGGGGCGCGTCGGTCGCGAGGAGCTCCTCGAGGAGTGTCTTGACCTGCATCTCGTCGCTGGTCGCGTCGAACGGTCCGTGCACGCCCGGGCGTCCGGCAAGGTCGCGCAGCGGGCTGATCCGAGGCGTGACCACGAGCACCTGCCAGCCAGCGCGCAGCGCGAACGTCGCCATCGTGCGCAGCACGGTGGAGCGGCCGGCGCGCCGTGACCCGGTGACGAGCAGCGCCGGGCCGTGCTCGAAGGCGTCCAGCGTTCGGACCGCGAGCGTGTCGCCACCGACCGCGAGCGCGAGGGACGTCGGCGCCAGCGGCCCGGCGAGCAGCTCGGTCGCCTGCTCCAGGCCGATCCGGACCGGGAGGACGTCGAGGCGGAACGGGCGCTGTTCCCGCGGCAGGTCGGCGTACGACGCGGCCGCCTCCCGCCCGATCGCCTGCAAGGCCGCGACCTGGGAGGTGCCGGCCGGGTCGTCGGCCAGCAGCGCCACCTGGGTCTCCCGCAGCCGGTCGGCCCGGAAACCACGCCCGTCCGGGAGGGAAGTGGGGACCTGCTTCGCGGTCATCCCGATCGCCCCGAAGTCGGAGGAGTCGACCATGCGGAGCATGAGCTTGTCGTCGAACAGCGTGGACATCCGGCCGATCGTGAGCGTGCGGTCGCCGGTCATCACGACCTTGATGCCGACGGCCGCACCCTCCTGCATGATCTGCTGCCACGCCGTGACGAGCCGACCGCCGTCGAGGCCGTCGTAGACCTGGAAGAAGCCCTCCCACCGGTCGAGGAGGACCACGAGGTAGGGCAGTCGTTCGGCCGCCGGCACGTGCGCACGCTGCTCGGTGACGTCGGCGAACCCGCCCATCGCCAGCTGCTGCTGACGATCAGAGATGACACCGCGCAGCCGGGCGACGAGGCGGTCCATCCGGTCGGTCTGGTCGCGCGTGACGACGGCTCCGACGTGCGGCAGCCCGACCAGGGGCAGCAGCGCGTTGTTGCCGCAGTCGACGCCGTAGAGGTGCACGTCGGCGGGACTGCAGTAGCGGCCGATCGCACCGGCCAGCGCACGCAACACGGTGGAGCGGCCCGCACGTGGACCCGACACGACGGCGAGGTGCCCACCCCGGGCGATGTCGAAGGTGGCGACGTCACGACGCTGCTCCGACGGCACGTCGACCAGTCCGAACGGGATGACCGGTGCGTCACTCGTCGGGACACAGGCGGGGAAGTCGTGGACGAGCTCGTCGAGCGTGACCGTCTCAGACAGAGCGGGGAGCCAGGGGCTCGGGGGCGCCGTGATGCCGGAGGCCTTGCTCGCCTCCCGAGTGGCCGCGACGAAGGCGGCCAGGTCGGTGGGCACCGAGATGTCCTCCTCGGCCGCAACCGCGCGCTGCTGCGGTGTGCCGAGGGCCCGGAACTCCACCGGACGCAGGCTGATCTCCGCGGCGGCGTCCTCGCCGCGGGGCCGCCCGCCGACGCGGGAGGACTGGAAGGTCACCAGGCTGGAGTGACCGAGACGGGCGAACCCGCGACCCGGCGTCGCCTTCGAGATCTGGGCCGCGTCCGCCGACTCGATGACGTCCTGGGAGTCACCCGCGTCGGTCACGCGCAGGGCGATGCGCAGGTTGGTGTTGGACTTGATCTCGGCGCTCACCACACCGGCCGGTCTCTGGGTCGCCAGGATGAGGTGCACGCCGAGCGACCGGCCGCGGCGGGCGATGTCGACCAGACCGGTGACGAAGTCCGGCAGCTCCGCCACCAGCGCCGCGAACTCGTCGATGACGATCAGCAGGCGCGGCATCGGCGGGTCGTCCGGGCTCTTCGCGGCCAGGTAGTCCTCGATGTCCTTGGCGCCGGCGCCGGCGAGCTGGTGCTCACGGCGACGCAGCTCGGCGCCCAGGCTCTCCAGCGCCCGGGTGGTGAGGTGAGCATCCAGGTCGGTGACCATGCCGACCGTGTGCGGGAGGTGGTTGCAGTCCTTGAACGCCGCGCCGCCCTTGTAGTCGACGAGCACGTAGTTCATCTCGTCGGGCCGGTTGTTCACCGCGAGGGAAGCGATGATCGTCTGCAGCAGCTCGGACTTGCCGGAGCCCGTCGTACCGGCGACCAGACCGTGCGGGCCGTCGCGACGCAGGTCGATCGCGAACGGACCGTCCGCGCCCTCGCCGATCACCGCCTCGGTGGTCCGGCCGACCGAGCGCCAGCGATCGAGGACGCTCTCGGCGGTCGGCGGGTCCAGGTGGATGACGTCGAGCAGACGCGAGGAGGTGGGCACGGATCCACCGGCCGCGACATCGCTGACGTCGCGGACCGGGGCCAGCGCCCGCGCGACCAGCTCGGCCCACGCGGTGCCGACCACGTCGGGGCGGACGCCCTCCACCACGGGTTGCCCGCTCACGCGGACGGTGTAGTCGCCCTGCACGGCGTTCAGCACCGCCCGGCACTCCTCCGGCAGCAGCCGCTCGTCGGCGTCCAGGCAGAGGAAGTACATCCGCACGCGCGGACCACCCTGCAACAGCTCCGGTACGCCGGGCAGCAACCGCAACCGGCGGGCCCCGTCGAGCACCACGAGCACGGGCGCGAACGGACCGGTCGCGGCGCCGCCCAGCGATGCAGCGGCATCGGCTGCCTCACGACGCTCCTGCATCATCGCGTGCAGCTCGGCGATCCGCCGCGCGGTGGACTCCTCGTCGACCCCGACGTGGGCCAGCTCGGAGTCGCCGACGTCGGAGCGTACGTGCGGCAGCCAGCGGACCCAGTTCCACTCGGGCCCGGACTCGGCGTCGGTCAGCAGCACCATGTCGACGTCGGCCGGGGTGTGCAGGACCGCGGTCTGACCGAGGATCCATCGAGCCAGGCCGAGGCGTTCGTCGGCGGGCCCGGCGATGCCGGTCACCCCGACCTCCGCGAGGTCGATGGTCACCGGCACGTCGGGGGCCGTCCACACCAGTGGCCCCTGGTGCGCTTCGCGCTGCGGGTTGTTGACGTGCACCTCCGAGGGCACGTCGGCCGTGCCCACCCGGGCCAGCAGGAAGTCGGGGTCGGTCTGCCGCCGCTCCCACAGCCGGGCCCGCGGCCCGACCGCCGTCATCAGCACCTCGGACGGGTCGGCGAAGTCCCGCCGCCGGAACGTGCGCTCCTCCGCCAGCGCCTCGAGCGCCTCCTGCTGGATCCGCGCGGTGCGGTCGGCGAAGTCGGAGAACTCACGGGCGTAGCGCTGCTTGGCCTGCCGGCGACCGGTCGTGAAGTTCCCCAGGGCCATCACGGGGGTCATCGCCATGAAGATCAGCGAGATCGGGTTATTGGTGAACAGCCACATCACCACCCCCATGAGCAGGGGGATCAGCATCATCAGCAGCGGAACCGGGGTCTTCTCCGGCCGGCGCGGCTCCTGGGGGAGCGAGAACTGGGTGCGGCGTACCGGCGGGAGGAGGCGTGGTGGCCGGTTGTAGTCCAGGGTGGCACCGGCGGGGTTCGGTGACAGGGACGCGTCCGGGCGGCTGACCGGCTGCACCGTGAGCAGCGTATGACCGACCGCGAGGCAGGAGCCCGGGGCCCACTGCACGCGGTCGGTCAGCGCCGTGCGCTCGAGGTGGACCAGGGGTACGTCGGCCGCGGGATCGACCGTGATCGTGCCGTCGGGCAGCGACTGGTCGGGCCTGGGGTTCTTGACCAGCTCCCGGGTCTGGGTGCCCAGCACGATCGGACCCTCGAGGCGCCGGGTGCGCACAGGGGCCGGGCGAGTGCGTCCGACCACGTCGGCGGCCGGGTCGACCCACACGCTGCCGTCCGCGTGGACGGTGACGGTGGCGCAGTGACCGGGCACCTCCCTGTCGTCGATGCGTACGTCGGCGGCCGCGTCGGAGCCCAGGGAGTACTCACCGGCGTCGAGCCGGATCACCGTGCCGGCACCCGGCCCGCTGACCAGCCGGATCTCGGCGAGGCCGTGGGGCTCTGCCAGCGAACCGGGCACCGGAGCACCGACGCCGAGCACCGCTCCGTGCCGGATCGCGCTCTGCGCGAGCGGCTGGTCCGGCCGGAGCGGACCTTCTGCGAGGTGCAGCACCGGGGCGGTCCGGTCTCCCGGCTCGTCTGTCCCGACCACCCGCAGCTGCGGCGGCCCCGAGACGGCGGTCTGCAGCGCCGCGGTCGGGAAGGCCTCCGCAAGCACCGCCGCGAGGTCGGCGACCCGGGCGCCGTCCTCGGCGTCGACCGCGAGATCGACCGGGTTGCCGCCGACGACGGCGGTGATCAGCAGGCGCATGCTCCCACTCAGGACCCGTCGGCCCGCAGGGCCGGAGCCACCGTGGCGACCAGCGCTTCGGTCTCTCCCTCGTAGGCGTCGCCGCCCAGGGCGCGCCGCATCTGCGCGACGACGTCGGCAACCGCGGCCGGGTTGCCCCCGTGGAGCCGGATCAGGTCACGCCAGAGCATCTGCGCGGCCGGCACGAGGGTCAGGCCGTGACGAAGAGCGGCTTCGGCCCCGGAGCGGTCGCCGGCTGCGACGAGCAGCGCGGCAGCGCGGCTCGCCATGCTGCTGGCCAGGGCGCGGGTGTCGCGGGCGGCCCGATGGAAGGCCAACCAGGTGTACCGGCCGGCCGGCGTGCCGGAGAACGCCTCTCCACGCGCGAGCGCGAGTCCACGGCCGAGGGAGGCACCCTGGCCCGGCCCCTCGACGAGAGCCGCTGACTGCAGGTCGGCCCAGTCGACGTACACGTCCGGCGCGAGCCGCCAGAGGGCGTCCTCGGTGCGGGCCAGCCGAGGATGGCCGGCGACGTCGGTGCCCAGCCACGCCTGCGCCTCCGCGATCGTGCGCGCCACGACGTCGTCGCTGACCCCGCGCGGCCACAGGCCGGACGTCAGCACGGCCTCGTGGAGCCCGGCGGGGTGCAAGGCGGCCATGACCACCAGCTCCGTGAGGACGGCGCGCCGCTCGTCGGCGACCGGGCCCGGCGCGGAGACCGACACCGGACCGAGCACGGAGACGACCACCGCGGCGTCGCGCCCGGCTGCGGGCGGCGTGTCGAGATCCTCGGAGGTGAGGCTGGCGGGGGCGGCCTCGCGGACGACCAGTGCGCGCTCGGCGGCCTCGGCCGTCGCTCGCGCGACCAGAGCCCGGACCTGGGCATGGGCGTCGACGGTGTAACGGCGGGCATCGCCACTGATGCCGAGCACGCCGAGGTCGAGGTGGCCGGTGCGGTCGGCAGCGAACCGCCACCGGGCGCCGGGCGCGTCACCGACGCACACCGCGGCGAAGGCGGTCCGGCCGCCGGCGGAGATCGTGCGGATTCGCTGGGTCTGCTCGGCGGTCGGGGGCGCGGACGTCACCAGCACGCGCGGGGTCAGCTCGGGATGGCGCGCAGTGCCGCGACCGCTGAGCACACCGCTGACGCCGAGCCGGGTCAGCAGGTTGGAGGCCTCGCCGACCTGGGCCTCCACGCGGTCGAGCGCCTCGTCGAGGTCGGCGGAGGCGCGGATCCTGTCGGGGGCCACCTCGGAGATGTCGTCGCCGAACCCGACCATGGTCACCTCCACGTGGTCCGACCACGGGTGGGTGGCGAGGTCGACGACCGTCGACATCACGATCTCGCGGCCGACGGTCGCGTCGCCGCCGATCGCGATCAGGCCCGAGGCGTACTCGAGGTCGATCAGCACGTCGAAGCCGTGGGAGGTGGCGAGGTTGACCAGCGCGGGGTACGGCGCCGGTGCGGTCGCCGGCAGCTCGGCCACGTCGGCAGCCCGGACCGTCCAGGACTTGTGGTCGGCCCCGGCCACCCACGGGTGCGCCGGCGGGGCGACGTCGCCGACCACGTGGGCGATGACCTGCTCGTCGTCGACGTACAGCACCGACAGGTCGGGCATCGGCAGCCCCTGGGCGAGGCGTCCCTCCGCGAGGATGCGCAGGGCCCGGTCGAGGAACGAGGCGCGCCCGGCGTTCGCGGCCAACCTCAGGTGGGCCTCCTCGTCGCTGGGCGTCCCGAACGGACCGCGGCGTGCGGTGAGCGCGGTGACCACACCGGCCAGGACGAGGCCACCGCCGAGGAGGAGGTCCCCCAGGCCGCCGCCGGCCTGTTCGTCGAGCCGCGTGGAGTGCTCACCGCCGACGGTGGAGCTCGAGGCCCGGGCATCACCGGTGCGTGCGCCCGCATGGGTTCCTGACGGGGACCCGGGCACCGAACCGGGTGTCGTGGCGAGCACGCGTACGTCGGGCCCGTGCGCGTCCGCCGGCAGGATCAGCTGCCAGCCCGGCCGGATCAGGTCAGCGTCGGTGATGCGCGCCCCGTCGGGCTGCACCCGATCCTTGTTGAGGGCGTAGATCTCCTTGTAGCGGAAGGGATCGCCGAGCGTGCGCTCCGCAATCCCCCACAAGGTGTCGTGGTGGCGGCCCTCGGGCACCTTGACGGTGGTGAGCTTGAGCTGCCGATGGGCGGCGCGTTGCTCGGCCGCGTCCTGGTGTGCCACCGCCTGCGGCTGCTCGACGCGGAGTGTGTCCGCCTGCACCGCGTGCGTGGCAGCCGGCGGCGCAGGAGCCTCGAACGCCTGCGAGACGCCGGACGCGAGCGCGGCGCCCCCGGCGAGCAGCAGGACGCCCGCGACGAGCTGGCGGGCGAGCACCTGCGAACCCCCACCCATGAGCACCCGGTCGGGCATCCGCCCGGCCCGGACCGCGCGCCACTCGGTGAGGAAGCAGACCACGAAGTGGACCCAGACGATCCACACCAGCACGGTCAGGACCTTGATCACCAGCTCGGCGGTCACCTGGGCGGTGAGCCAGTCGCGGGAGGGCGCCGTGGTCGGCAGCGGGTTGCCGACCAGCAGGACCAGGGCGACCGGTACGCCGAGGAGCAGCACCAGCGCCCCGACGAGCGCCGCCAGACCCTTCGCCACCCGGTGCTGCGTGGCGGCGCCGCGGCTGGGCAGCTTCACGACAGCCGGTCGGGGTGGTGTCTTCGTGGCGGGCATCGCTTCTCCCTTGACGGACGGGTGCTACTGGACGACGAGGGCCTGGATCTCGGTGACCGGGACCTGCGAGATCGCCGACTTGTCGAAGTCGTCGAGGCGCTCGAACGTGCCCGGGAGTCCGGTGGCGGAGATCTCCACGACCCAGTGCGAGGTGATCTGCACGTGGTAGACGTCGTCGACCTGCCCGGCGGAGCTGTGCAGGTACTTGTACCAGCAGAGCCCGTCTCCAGGCTCAGGCGTCTGGCCCGGCTTCGCCGGCGTGCCGTTGCCCGGGCAGCCGATCGTCGGCGAGGTGTCCTTGCCCAACGGCTGGATGGAGGTGTGGTCGACGTACGCGTGGATGAAGGCACCCAGCGGGTTCACGTCCAGGTCGCCCTTGCTGCCGTTGAGGAACGCGACGTTCAGGCCGACTCGAGGGTGGTCGGACGGCGAGACCACCGCCACCGGCACGGGGATGTTGCCCCGGTCCGCAACACCGTCGACGAGCTCACGCTGCTTCTTCGTGAGCGTCTCGGGCGGCGTGCCGTTCGGGATCGCCTTGAGGTTCGTCTCGATGTGCATGCCACCGGGCTCGACCTCCTTGGTCTTCGGGTCGATGCCGGTCAGGCAGCTGTGCCAGTAGTAGGTGTAACCATCGGGGCCGGGGACGTTGGACTTGTCCATGGCGGCCAGGTCATCCTCGCTGACCGGGTCGTCCCAGCAGCCGGGAACGGGCTGCTTGCCGAGGATCTCCTTGGGGGTCTTGCCCTCCGACGAGGCCCCGGCACACACACCGCCGATGTACTCCGGGCCGGAGACGATGTGGCAGTTGTGCCACTGGATGTCCTGGGCCTGCTGCTGGGGCGGCGGGGTGTCGCCCGAGTTCTGACCGGGCGTGGGGATCCCTTGGTCGGCGAAGGCCGCGGGTGCGGCCAACACGGTGAGGACCGCACCAGCCCAGACCGCACCCAGCACCCGCATCGTCCACGACACCCTCACCACCGCACTCCTTGCACTCGTACGCCTCCACAGTCGGCCGTGCCGGCGTAGTAGCTGTTGAACTTCCACGAGCCCGCCACCTTGCGCATCTCGAACACCACGGGCGAGACCTTGCGTTGGTTGACCTTCTTGCCGGTCTTGCGATCGGTCGACCAGCCCTTGTTCTGCAGGCAGGCGCTCAGCTTGGCCACGTTGCCGCGCACCTGCACGCTGACCGGAGTGAAGGGCGCCGGCCCCGGCAGCACGTAGCCGTGGACCATGTCGTCCTTGGTGAAGTAGTCGCGCGTCATGGCGAATCCCTGGGCCGTCGTGAGCGGCACCACTGCGGCCAGCGACCGGTCACGGTCGTTCACCGCCTTCGACGCTGCCGCGGCCCACGCGCGCGCGGCCTTCACCGGCGCCTTGTCCTCGAAGGGCGAGAGCGGCTCGGCGCTCGGCGACGCGGTCGGCGTCGGAGTGGGTGTCGGGGTGACGGAGGCGCTCACCGAGGCCTTCGACGTGGGCTTGTCGGTGGCATCGGCCTTGCTGCCTCCGCAGGCCGACGCGGCGAGCGCAAGGACAAGCAGGACCGCGCCCAGACTCGTCGTACGGAGACGGGAGGAGAAGCTCACGTGGTGCCCCTGGTGCTCGACATCGGCGGAGGGCGCCGCGCCCCCCAACGGCCGCGCACGCCTGCGCGTGGGGTCTACCCGTTCGCCGAGGTCGCGAAACACAGCCACTGCCTTCCCGAGATCGTCGTCGTGCTCGTCGAGAATGTAACGCCTGCCGAACGGCGTACGCGACGCCGGAGCCCTACGCCGTTCCGGCCGCCGGGTCGTGACTCGCCCGTCTTCCAGGGTCACCACCGAACCTCGCTGATCTCGACCGTGCGGCAGTCACCGGTCCCGGTGTAGAGCGCGTCGAACTTCCACGCGCCGGCCACTCGTCTCATCTCGAAGAGCACCGGCGTCACCGTGCGCCGTCCAACGGTCGAGCCGGTCGCAGCGCGAACGGACCAGCCCCTGATCAGCATGCAGGCCGACACGGTCGCGCTGTCACCCTTCGTCCGAACCGCTGTCGGCGTGTACGGCTCCGGTCCGGGCCAGTGGTAGCCGTGCGCAAGATCGGCACGGAACACATACCGGCTGGCCTTCAGCCCCGCAGGTGTCGCGAGTCGGCGCACCGAGCTCAAGGTGGCGTCCCCGGCGTTGACGGCCTTCCCGACGGCCTCGACGTAGCCCCGTGTGGCCTTGACCGGCGCCTCGCCCTCGAACCTCGAGAGCGGCTCGGCACTGGCGGCGTGCGTCGGCGCCGGCGCCGACGTGACGGAGCTGCTCGGGGAGGCCTTCGAGGCGCCCGCGTCGGCGCGCCCGGTGCTGCTGCCTCCGCATCCCGCGGCAGCGGACGCGACCGCAAGGACCACGGCGGCCAGGCCCCTCACGCGGGTCCGGGTCCTCACCACTTCACGCCCTTCACCGTGACTTCGTCGCAACGTGTCGTACCTCCGTTCGAGGCGCCGTTGAAGAGCCAGCGCCCCGCCGTACGCCGAAGCTCCAGGGTCACGGGGCCGACCTTGTTCGGCTGCCCGAGCTTGCCCGTGATGGGGTCGATCGCCCACCCCTGGACGAACAGGCACGCGGTGACGTACGCCGTCGCGCCGCGTGTGTGCACCTTGACCGGGGTGAACGGCAGCGGCCCCGGCCAGCGGTACCGGTGGCTGGTGTCATAGCTGGTCCCGGCCTTGCTCGAGACCACGCCGGCCGGCGTGGCCACCCGTCCGAGGGTGCGCTGGTCGAACCGGCGCATGTTGACCGCCCGGCCGAGTGCTGAGGCCCAGGCCCGCGCCGCCTTCACCGGCGGCCGGTCCTCGAAGCGCGAGAGCGGCTCGACCGTGGGCGAGCTGGTGGAGGTCGGCGCTTGGGTGGGAGTGGTGCTCGTGCTGCTCGGTGCCGACCTCGGCTCGTTGGCAGCGTCCGCACCGCCACCACCGCACGCGGAGGCAGCGAAGGCCAGGCCGAGCAGCACTGCGCCTGCCCGTACGCCGAGATCGTGGAACATCTGCGTTCTGCCCTCCGAGATTCAGGTCATCGTCACCTCCAACGACGACGGGCGCGGTGCGTGACGCCGTCTGTCGGCCCGCCGGCCCGTCGCGTCAACCGCCGTACTGTCCGGCCTTCGTGACGCCCTCGTAGGGCCTGGCGCGCGCGGTCGCACTCGCGCTGAGGTAGTGCACGCCGGGGATCATGCCGAGCAGCGACGCCTCGATCCTGAGCTTCACCGAGGTGACCACGACCAGCATCCGCGGGTCCTGGTCCGACACCGGCGCGATCCGCACGAAGTCACAGGTCTCGACCTGGCCGAGCTGCTCGACCCGCTGGCAGTACTCCTTGACCCGTTGCTCGGCCAGCTGCGGGTCGAGCTGGAGCTGGCTGGCGGCGACGTCGACGCCCTGCGCACCGGCGCGGGCCGCCTCCTCGGCGAAGGCCACCGCTTCACCGCGGGCGTTGAGCTGCCGGGACCCGTCGATGCCGAGACCGCCCAGCAGCAGCAACGCCATCGCGATGATCGGCACGGCGGGCGCGATCGAGCCCCGCTCGTCGCGGCGACGGCGTGCGGGCCGGGTCGTGATCACTGCAGCCCCCGGTACGGGTCGAGCATCGACGTGAACGAGGACTTCGCGGTCACGCTGCCCGGCGCCCCGGGCAGCCCGAGGTCGGACAGGCCGTATGTGCAGTGGGTCGAGACCGTGACCGGCTCCCCGGGCTCGTACTTGCCGGTGATCTCGAGGTGGAGGGTGTTCTGGCACGACTGCGGCGCATCCTTCAGCGCATCGAGCATCACGGCGTTCGCCCGCTGCAGCGCGTCGTCGTACGAGCGCGCCATCGTGACGCTGCGCGCAGCGTCGCGGGTGCCGGACTCGAGGGTGCCGTTGACCTGGGCCGCCCGGCCGTAGGCGAAGATCAGCCCGAAGATCAGCAGCAGGCCCGGCGCCACCATCGCCAGCTCGATCGCGAGCGACCCGGTCTCCCCGCGCCTGCGGAGCCTGCGGCTCACGGTGCCACCTCGAACCGCTCGACCGGCCCCTCGGCCTCCTCGGTGACGCTGAGGTGCAGCCACGGCAGCAGCGTGATCACGCGGCCCTGGACCTTCATCCGCACGCGGCCCAGGTTGTCGTCGTACGACGGCGTGGCGAGCGGGTCGATCAGCGCCTCCCGTCCGACGGCGGTGGCGAACCGCTCGGTGTTGTCCTTCACGCCCGCCCGGATGTCGTCGTACGTGGCCTGGTCCTGGGCCAGCCGCAGCTGGGACACACCTTCGCGGGCGGACTGGATCGCCACGCTGCGCCCGTAGAAGAACAGCGCGCCCTGGATCGCGAAGAAGATCAGGAAGATGAACGCCGGCGCGATGAACGCGAACTCGACCGCACTGACGCCGCTCTCGTCACGCGCCCGCGGCGAGAACCGCGAACCACCGGTCAGGGACCGCAGGCGCTTCCGGCCGGCTTCGACGCGCAGTCGTCGAGCTGGGCGCTCTTGTTCGTGACGATCTTCATCACCACCACGCCGATGACGGAGGCCGCCACCACCACGATGGCTGCGATCATCGCCCACTCGATGACGGAGGCGCCGTCCTCGCTCTGGCGGATCCTGCGGAAGCGGAAGTGCGCGTCCTGCAACAGCATGACTGCCAAGCTGATCATGGGTCTCGGTCTCCTTCTGGTTGGGATCGGTCATGGCGGCGGCCTCAGGCTGCGAGCAGCTTGGACACGGCAGGGTAGGCGAGGAAGAGCAGGAACGCGGTGCTGATCAGCATCTGCGCCACCAGCATCGACTGCGACTTCTCGCCCTCCTCCCCTTCCGCCTGGGTGAGCTCGCGACGACGCAGCGTGGCGGCGCGCGCAGCCAGGGACGAGCGGATCTTGGCGCCGTCGTCGGCGGCGAGGACGAGGGCGCCGGACAGCTCCTTGAGCTCCTCGACGTCGATCTCGGCACCGAGGTCGCCGAGCGCTGCCCACGGCGTGGTGCCGTAGAGGCGGGCGTTCGCCAGCGCCTGGCGGATCCGCACCATCGACCAGTGGTCACCCACGCTCGCCGCCGCCAGCAGCGCCTCCGGGAGGCCGCGACCTCCGGCGAGGTTCATCGCGACCAGGTCGAGGAAGACGCCCACGCTGCGCCGGAAGTCGCGGCGCCGGGCCGTGGCTTCCGAGCGGAGGGCGACATCGGGAAGGAAGAACCCGAACGCCGCGAACGCGAGGCCGGCGACCGCCGGGACCGCGGGCGGCAGCGGTGCGCCGGCGATCGTCATCATCGTCCAGACGAACGGCGCCAGCAGGAACAGGCCGAAGCCGGTGGCCACCTTGGTCGCCAGGTGGGTGCCCCGCTGGCGGCCCATGAGCGCGAGGTCCGCCCGTTGCTGACCCAGCTCCCACCCGCGCTCGGCCGCCAGCACCTCGAGCCGGTCGGACAGGGTCGCGAACGCGGAGCGGGCGCGCCGGTCGAGAGCACCGCCGGACTCGTACGCTGTGAGTGTGTGCGTCGTCATCGACCGCTGGCCCCGGCTGATCCGGGACAGCATCTGCGCCACACCCGGCTTCGGCCGCACGAACACCCGGACCAACGCATAGAGGCCGAGGCCGGTCATCGCCCCGAAGAACATCGCGGGGATCATCGCGCGACCGTCCGGATCGGCGGCTGCTCGGTCTCCACCGGCGCCCGCTCCGCCTGCCGGTCGCCCTGGGCGCCGAACACGAGGAACCGGTCGGTCTTCGACGGCGCGGAGAGGCTGCGCAGCCAGAGCAGGCCGGCGGAGAACAGGGCCGCGATCACCACCAGCACGGCCTGACCCGCGACGGAGTCGTAGGGCTGCACGTAGGAACGGTTCAGCAGGCTCAGCATCGCCATCATGCCCAGCACGATCAGGAGCACGATGCGGACACTGCGCCGGATGCTCCTGCGGCTGGCCTCGATGCGACGCCGCATGTCGAGCTCCTCGCGAGTGGAGATCGCCAGCGCGGTGAGCACGTCTCGCAGCCCGGGCCCGCGCAGCCGGGCGTTGAGCAGCAGCGACGCGCAGATGATGTCGGCGCTGGGGTCGTCGAGGTCCTCGGCGAAGGCCCGCAGCGCGTCGGGCAGCGGCTCACGGATGCGCAACCGGTCGACGAGCAGGTTGAGCGAGGGCCGGATCGGCGTACCGGCGTTGACCGCGGTCGCGGGGATCGCCTGCTCGAGTCCGATGGCGCCGGCGATCGTGTCGCGTAGCGATTCCGTCCAGCTGGCCAGGGCGTCGAGCCGCGCGATCGCGCGCTTCTCCACCGCGGAGCTGCCCGCGATGCGGTCCCAGTAGCCGACCAGCAGGCCGATGCTGATGCCGGCGATGACCCAGCCCGTCGCCAGCAGCGCGAGCAGGCCCGCGGCGACGCCGACGATCAGCCGGCGGGTGCGCTCCTGCAGGCTGGCTCGCTGCTTGCGCGGCGTGCCGGCGGGACGCGTGGGCAGGCCCACGAAGGCGAGCACCATCGTGAACAGGCCGAGTCCGATCACCGCACCCGAGCCGATCGCCAGCAGCAGCGCTCCGGACATCAGGACCACCGCGACATCGTGTGCGGCTGGTAGCCGTGGGCGAGCAGGTCGTCGAGGCAGCTGATCGGCGCGTGCGCGACCGCGTGGCCCCCACGGCGGGCGGACTCGCCGTCGAGCGCGAACACCTCGCTGGACAGCACCCGGCCGTCGACGCCCGTGACCTCGCGGACGCTCTCCACCATGCGGGTCAGGCGACCGCCCTGCTCGTAGTCGTTGCGCTTGCGCATGAACACCACGAAGTTGATCGACCCGGCGATCAGCATG
>DATAKN010000214.1:0-12007 GCA_036261595.1 Marmoricola sp. | reverse complement strand
GGTCCAGATCTGCCTTGGTGTTCACCGTCCAGACGTGGACCTCGGTGCCCGACCTGCGGATGCGGCGGATCATCTCGGGGTGCTTCTGCAGCAGCTCGATCCCCGGTCCGGCGATCCAGTCCGGCTCGGAGAGAGCGCGTGTGCGCGCCCAGGCCAGGGGCGACTCCATGAGGAAGACCAGGGGAAGTCCGGGAGCGAGCCGCCGGATCCGGCGGAGGGCGACCCAGGAGAAGCTCATCACCCGCGCCGGTGAGGCACGGTCGGCCCATCCGAAGTCGTCGAGCACCTCGACGAGCCGGCGTTCGACCAGCCCGGCGTACCTCGTCGGGTGCTTGGTCTCGATCGCCAGCTGCACCGGTCGCGGGTAGTCCGCGACCGTCTGGAGCAGTCGGCGCAGCGTGAGTACCCTGCCGCGCTCCGGGTCGACGTCCGGCGCCTCGTCGTCGAGGTCGGCCCACGGGCGCTTCCAGGACGCGAAGTCCAGCTGCTCGAGCTCGGCAAGCTCCATGGCGGACACGAGGCGGCGCTGTTGGGCAGTCCGGCGGAGGTCCCGATCGTGCACGCACACGAGGTGACCATCGGCCGTCAGCCGTACGTCGCACTCCAGCGCGTCGGCTCCGTCGTCGAGCGCCGCGACGTACGCGGCCAAGGTGTGCTCGGCATTGTCCGCGCTCGCTCCACGGTGGGCCACCACCTGGGGCCGGCGCTGTGCCATGTCCCCCATTGTCTCCACGTACCCCGGATCTGCGGGTGCGACGCACGGAACGGGCACCGCCGGGACCGACGAGTCCGATCGCATCGCGTGGGTTCTCGTATCTGGTCGAAGGAAGAGCCGGTAACAGGCACAATGTGACAGGTGGATCCATACCTTGCAGACCTGAGTCGCACGATCGACTCCGCGGAGCTCGGGCGACGCATCCGCGCCGCACGGCTCGCGGCCGGTATGACACAGGCCCAAGTCGCCGGCGACGAGGTCTCGGCTGCCTACCTGTCGCGCATCGAGGACGGCTCCCGGCGACCCGAGGTCCGGTTGCTGGAGCGGATGGCTGCCCGCATGGGCACCAGCCTCGAAGACCTGCTCCTCGACGTGAGCCAGGACGAGGCGCGGAAGTATCGCCTCGCCCTCGACCACGCCGAGCTGTCGCTGGTCGGCGGTGCGCCGCAGACAGCCCTGGACGGGGTCAACGCCATCCTGGACGAGATTCCCGAGGGCCAGCTGCCGGGGCTGCGCCGATCTGCGCACCAGGTGCGAGCGCGGGCACTCGAGGCGGTCGGCGACCTGAACGGAGCCATCGTCGCCCTCGAGGAGCTGACCGCGACACCGATCCCCGACGCCAGCTGGCTGCGCGGCCTGATCGCCCTGACCCGGTGCTACCGCGACCTCGGCGACGTGGACCGCGCCATCGCTGTGGGTGAGCGCGCCGCGACGGTGATCGATGACCTCGGCATCCAGGGACTGACCGAGGCGATCCAGCTCACCGTAACCGTCGCCTCGGCGTACCACGAACGCGGCGACGTGGACCACGCGATGCGGCTGTGCATGCGTGCACTGGCTGATGCCGAGAAGTACGACTCGCCGCTGGCACAGGCGTCGGCGTACTGGAACGCGAGCGTCATGGAGACGGACGCGCACGGTGCCACACCTGCCGCTCTCCAGATGTCGCAGAAGGCGCTGGCGCTGTTCGAGGTCAGCGAGGACCACCGAAACCTCTCCCGGCTGCGTTCGGCGTTGGCCAGCCTGCAGCTCGCGCAGGAGCCGCCCGACCCCGAGGGTGCTCTGGAGACGCTGGATCGCGCGGTCCGGGAACTGGAAGCGTCCGACACGTCCCCCGCGGACATGTCGTATGCACTCATGATCCGGGGACGGGCGCACCTGCTGCTCGGAGACACGACTGAAGCCTTGGCGAGCGCCGAACGCGGCATGGAGGTGGCGCCGAAGCCGTCGCCCTATCTCGATGCGATGGCCGGGGCCATCCGCGGGCAGGTGGCCGCTCTGGACGGCCGCTTCGACGACGCCCGCGAACACTACCGACAGGCCGTCTACTCGGCGACGACCCTCGGGTCCGATCACCACGCAGCAGAGCTCTGGTTCGAACTCGCCAACCTACTCGCCGAGCTCGGTGACCACGAAGGTGCGGTGCAGGCCTTCCGCAGCGCTGCGGCTGCGACCGGATACCGCAGGCATCGCATCGCGCCGGCTCCCCGGCTGGCGGACTGAGAGCGACGACGGAGACCTGGTCGCCGGGCGGCCCCGTAGCCCGCCGACCAGGTCTCGCGCACGACACCCCGTGGACAGATTCTGACAGATACGGCAACAGCGCGCGTCAGAAAGTGTGACAATGGTGTCGAAACACGCATTCGGGGGGCAGTTCTTTGGGCGATCTTCGTCCGTACGCAAGGTGCTCGGGGGACAAGGCTTGGGAGGGCGCTGATCCGGCGGAGCACGCGCAGGGCGAGACATGACGGCGGAGCCTGGCCCTGCCGAGGTCGATCGCTGGCTGTGCGACGCGGCCGATGAGCTGCACGCGTACTTCCAACGACGCCTGCGCACCGGTGACGCGGCCAGCGCAGTGCTGACAGAGACCATGCGTCGCGCGGCCCGGCACGTCCGCGAGGTTCCCGTCGACCCCGAACGTCGACGGATGTGGTTGTACACGATCGCTGCGAACGTGCTGGCCGAGCAGCACCATGCGACGACGCGCAGGCACCCGGGGCCGGAACAGGCAGAGTGCGATGCAGAGGCGCGGGAAACAGATGCGGTCAAAGACGCGCTCCGTCTGCACACGGCGCAGCGAGAGCTGCTCATGCTGATCGAGCGGAGCGGGCTGGGCATCGTCGAGGCAGCCCGACTTCTGGGCCTCAGCGCCCCCACGGGCGGAGGCAGCTACGCCGCCGCGCGCGAGCACCTGCGCCAGTCCCTGATCCGAGCCGCGTGTCACTGACCCGCCGAGACCAGCGCAGACTCCCTCAGCCCTGCGCGAGCAGGTACTTGCCGAAGTGCGGCACGGTGAACGCGATCCGGCCACGCTCACCGGAGTAGATCAGGCCCTTCTTCAGCAGCGCGTCGCGCGCCGGTGAGAGCGACTGCGGCTTCTTGCCGAGCACGGCGGCGACCTCGGCCGTGGGGACCGACTGTGCCCCGACGTCCCACCCAGCGTCGACGTCCGCGCCGCTCTCGGCCAGGGCCACCGCGGCCTCCGCCATCGCGCGCAGGTACTCGCGCTCTCCGGGCGTCGCCCGCTCGTACCGGCTTCCGAAGAAGCCCACGGCAAGCTCGGCCTCTGCCTCCGGCGCGGCCACCGCCACGTCGGCGGCCGTGATCGGCGACTGCGGGGCGATGTCCCAGACCGCCTTGCCGTAGGCCTGGATGAAGTACGGGTAGCCGCCGGTCGCGGCGTACATCGCGGCGAGCGCGTCGGCGTCGTACGCCGCCTCCTCCTCCTGCGCCGGCGCCGCCAGCGCGCGGTCGGCGGAGTCCCGGGCCAGCCGATCGATGCGCTGGTAGCGGAACAGCCGCTCCGAGTAGGACTTGCTCGCCGAGAGCACGGCCGGCAGGTGCGGCAGGCCGGCGCCGACCACGATCACGGGAAGGCCCGCCTGGCTGATCTCGTGGCAGGCGGCGCAGAGCGCGGAGACATCGTCGGGGCCGAGGTCCTGCATCTCGTCGATGAACACACCGACGCCCTTGCCGAGGTCGGCCGCCAGGCCGCCGATGTCGGTGAGCAGCTCGACCAGGTCGATCTCGATGTCCCCGGAGTCTGCCCGGCCCTGGACAGCCGGCGCGTCGATGCCGGGGTGCCAGCGGTCGCGCAGCTTTGCACCCGGCCCGGCGTCGCGCTCGGCGAAGGCCTTGATCACGCCGAGCACCTGCTGGACTCCGTCGGCCTGTGGGTGACCGAGCTCGCGAACGGCCTGGTGCAGGGCGCTGGACAGCGGGCGTCGCAGTGGCTGGTCGGGCCGGGCCTCGAGCTTGCCGGTGCCCCACTGCCGGCGTACGGCGGCCGAGCGCAGCGCGTTGAGCAGCACGGTCTTGCCGACGCCCCGCAGACCGGTGAGCACCAGGGAGCGCTCCGGCCGGCCGCGTGCGACGCGCTCGAGGACGACCTCGAAGGCGCCCAGCTCCTGGTCACGACCGGCCAGCTCAGGCGGCCGCTGGCCGGCGCCGGGGGCGTAGGGATTCCGGATGGGGTCCACGATCAGACGGTATCGGGCTCTCTAGGCCACGCCTTAGATTCCGCTAGCGTGTCGTAGCGCCGGACTCGATGAGGTCCAGCCGGCCGCCGACCGCTGCGGCGCTCGTCGTCACGACCTCACCCCTGTGGGTGCCGGCGGCATCCTCCGAGCACGGGCCAGCAGCAGCGCCGCGAAGAGGTAGACGAGCACGATCACCGGCTCGGCCGGGTCGCCACGAACCGCACCCGGCACGTCGGCGGCCACCTGGACGGGCATCGCGACGACGTAGCCGAGCTGGAGGAGCAGGCCGGAGGACACCGCCACCGTGCTGAGCAGGAACCCCCACACCGTGCCGCGCCAGAGCAGCAGGGCGGCCGTCGCGTAGAACGGCGCCAGGACGGCCAGGTCCATGACGATGCCGAGGCGGACCACGGTCTCGGTCTCCACGAGCCGGCTGCCGGCGGGCACGGCGCCGGAGACCGCGTTGTCGATCCCGGCGACGACCCACATCCCGGTCAGTCCCACCGTCAGAGCACCCAGCAGCAGCGCGGCCAGGCGTGCCCGAGGCCGGGCCAGCCGCAGGGGCGGGGCACCGGTGACCGGCAGCGCGCGGAGGCCGAGGGCGATGGTCACCGACGCGGCCACGAAGACCGCGATGTGCACGAGGAAGAGGTCGTTGAAGCCGGTGCCGAAGAGGTAGTAGGCGTAGGAGTAGGCCAGGTACGCCGCCAGGCTCGTCACCGCCAGGGTCGGCGTACGGGAGGGCCGGTGCAGGCTCAGTACGCCGACCGCGAGCGCCGGCGCGACGACCAGCACGGTGACCAGGTCCCAGCCTCGGAACATGGCTGCGGTGGACTCGGGCCCGGTGTAGACGTCCTCGACGAGGAGGCCGGCCAGCGCAGCCGCGAACGCCAGCCCGAGCAGCACTGCCGCCGAGATGAACAGCGGGCGGGTCTCGGCCGGAGCCACGCCGGTCTTCACGTCGCCCGGCACTCCCTGCACCGAGACGGCCATGGTCAACTCCTCGCCCGGGCGACCACGTCGGACCGGTCGCGCCGTTCCACCGCCCAACCTAGGCAGGGTCACGGCCGGCCGGACAGGGCCGGAAGGCCCCGGGTGTCAGGCCTGCCGGGCTGCGTCGTACGCCTGGTCGAGGCCGTCGCGCAGCACGGCGATCAGCTCCGGCACCTCGTCGATCGCGAGACGAAAGGTGGCGGCGCACTCCTGGCCGCGCCACATCGACAGGACCACGACGTCGGCCTCGTGGTGCCAGCTGACCCGCAGCGCCCGCGCATCACCCCGAGTGTCGAGGAAGTACTCGACACCCTCATGGGCCGGCGACACCGCGGTCATGGGTCGATTCTGCGCCCGGCGCGGGTGCTGGCGGAAGAAAACGGCCGGACTCGTCGCAGCCCCGGCCGGGTAGGTTTGGGACCGTGCCGGAGCTGCCCGAGGTGGAGGCGCTGGCCCGCGATCTCGAGGGCCGGCTGCGCGACCGCGCCATCGTGCGCGTCGACATCGCTGCGTTCAGCTGCCTGAAGACCTACGACCCGCCGATCACGGCGCTCTCCGGCGGACTCATCGACGGCGTCGCCCGGCACGGGAAGTTCCTCGACATCGACGTGTCCGGCACCCACCTCGTGCTCCATCTCGCCAAGGCAGGCTGGGTGCGGTGGCGCGACGCGCTCCCGGAGGTCCCGGCGCGGCCGAACCCGAAGTCGCCCCTCGCCGCCCGGATCATCCTCGACAACGGCAGTGGTCTCGACATCACCGAGGCCGGCACCCGCAAGAGCCTCGCCCTGTACGTCGTCCGCGACCCGAACGACGTCGAAGGCATCGCCCGGCTCGGACCCGACCCGATGGCCGACACGTTCACGATCGACGTCCTGCGCGACATCCTGCAGCGGTCGGGACGCGCACAGATCAAGGGCGTGCTGCGCAGCCAGTCCAACATCGCGGGCATCGGCAACGCGTACTCCGACGAGCTGCTGCACGCCGCGAGGATGTCGCCGTTCAAGCCGGCCAACAGCCTGACCGACGCCGAGCTGCAGACCCTGTACGACGCGATCCGCACCGTGCTCGCCGACGCGGTGCAGCGCTCCAGCGGCCTGCCGGCCAGCGAACTGAAGGGCGAGAAGAAGTCACACCTGGCGGTCCACGGCCGGACCGGCCAGACGTGCCCGGTCTGCGGCGACACCGTGCGCGAGGTGTCGTTCGCCGACTCGAGCCTGCAGTACTGCCCGACCTGCCAGACCGGCGGCAAGCCGCTCGCCGACCGGCGGCTGTCGAAGCTGTTGAAGTAGCGTCAGCGGCATGGAGACCATCCCCGCAGTCACGGTCGACCGGGTCCCGTCGCCACTGCCGGAGGGGCTGACCGTGCTCGACGTGCGCGAACCGGTCGAGTGGCAGCAGGCCCATGTGCCGGGTTCGCTGCACATCCCCCTGGGGGAGCTGTCGTCCCGTCTCGACGAGCTTCCCGACGCCCAGCTGCTCGTGGTCTGCGCCATCGGCGCCCGCTCGGCGCGCGCCGTCCACTACCTCGTCGAGCGCGGCCACGACGCGGTCAACCTGGTCGGTGGCCTGGCGGAGTGGCAGGAGTCCGGCCGCGAGCTGGTGACCGGCTGAGGCGGAGTCTGCGCGGACCTCGCCGGGTTTCGAGGCGGTCGCTGCGCGACCGCACCTCAACCATCGACCGTGATCAGCTGTCGAACGCGGCCGGGAGCGGCAGCTCGACGGCGGCCTCGAGCCGCGTGAGGTAGTCCGCCCGCGGGATCTCCACCACACCGAGCGACGCCAGGTGCGCGGTCTGCCACTGGGTGTCGAGGAGGCGCTGGTCGGCGTACCGGTCGCGGAGCAGCTCGACCAGGTGCACGAGCGCGACCTTCGACGCGTCGGTGGCGTGGGAGAACATCGACTCCCCCGCGAACAGACCACCGATCGCGACGCCGTACAGGCCGCCCACCAGCTCGTCGCCGCGCCAGGTCTCCACGGAGTGCGCCCAGCCCAGCTCGTGCAGACGCGTGTAGCCGCGCACGATCGCCGGGTTGATCCAGCGTGCGTCGCGGCGTGGGTCGGCGCAGGCCTCGACCACCGCGCCGAAGGCGGAGTTCACCCGGACGTCGTAGCGCCGCGTCGAGGCACGCAGCGACCGTGACACCCGCAGTCCGTCCAAGGGCAGCACGCCTCGCTGGACCGGTGACCACCAGCAGATCTCCTCGGAGTCCAGCTCCGCCGGCATCGGGAACAGCCCGCGCCGGTACGCCGCCAGCAGGGTGCTCGGCTCCAGGTCACCGCCGAACGCGATCAGGTCGTGGTCGCGCGGACGTGGGCTCGGCAGCCGCCAGCGCGTCGGACCCGGATCGATCGGCACGGCCCCATCATCCCAACCGGTGGCACCCTAGGCTTGCCGGCATGAGCGTGAGCAAGCGCGTCGGCGCCGCCCTGGCGCCCAAGGTGACCGGCCTGGCCCCGGGGCTGACCTCGTCGTTCGTGCATCAGGCCCTCGACAAGGCGATCACCGGTGTCGGCCCGTTGCCGAGCGCCGCTTCGGCGGCGGACAAGCAGCTGCACGAGCAGCACGGCGACGTCGAGCGCGCTATCCACGAGGTGATCGAGAACCACGTCCGGTACGCCGGCGCGCAGGGCTTCGCGACCAACATCGGCGGCCTGGTCACGATGGCCGTGACCGTGCCGGTGAACCTCTCCGGCCTCACCCTGATCCAGTGCCGGATGGTGGCCGGCATCGCGCACCTGCGTGGCTACGACCTCTCCGACCCGCGCACGCGCGACGCGATCCTGGCCTGCCTCCTCCCCGAGGAGCGCATCCTGCGGATGGTCAAGCAGCGGCAGCTGCCGGGCAGCCCGATGGAGATCGCCGCCGCGGCGGTGCACGACCCGGACCTCGACCGGATGCTCGGCACCGAGGTCGCCGCCGAGCTGGTCACCCGGGCGACCGGCAAGCGGCTCGCAGCGACCGTCGGGCGCCGGATCCCGGTGGTCGGCGGCGTGGTCGGCGCCGGCACGGACGCGTTCGTGACCTGGAAGATCGGCCGCTACGTCGACCGGGAATTCCTGCCGCGCAAGCGGCGGTAGACCGCGAGCCCGGCCGCGGCCGTGCGGCTGGAACCAGCCCTGGCGACCAGGCGCTCCTTGGCCTTGTAGATCGGCGTCGAGTGGGCGCGATCGAGTTTCTCGACCAGGTCCTCGATCTGGTGCTGCAGCTCGATCTCGCGGTCTCGCAGCCGTGCCGCCTCGACCGTGGTGGCGGTCAGCGCCCGGATCGCCGCGTCACCGAACTCGCGGGGGTCCGGGTGGTCGGGGTCCACCCACGGAAGCGGCTCGGCGGGCAGAAGGTCGTCGAGGTCGCCCACGACGTCGTACCCGCGCAGCGCGATCTCGGTGACCCACTGGCGGCTCAGCTGTGCCGCCCACTCCCAGACGTCCTGGGGCACCGACAGCGGGGCGGAGCGCCGGTCGGTCGACAGGCTCTGGTGGACCAGCGCCTCGCGGACGATGGCGCGGTAGTGGTGGTTCGGCACGAGCTCGGCGATCTCGGCATTGAGGCGGCGGACCACCGCGACCTCGGCGACGCCGAGCGAGGGGTTGGTGCGCAGGCCCTCGAGCGTGAACTCCGCGGGGTCGAGCCCGAGCACATGCGAGAACCGTTGCCAGAGCAGGTCGCGCGGAGCACCCGCCGCCGGCACCGTCACCAGGTGCACGCGCTCACGCGGCAGGGTCGAGCCCCACCGGTCCAGGATGTCCGGGATCTCCTGCACGCCCCAGAACCACGACGCCACCCCCTGCTGTCGGCTGGGGTCGCGCAGGTGCGCCAGGAAGTCGGCGTACGACGTGGTGCGGCGGTGCTTGACGTTCTCCTGCCACTCAGCCGGGATCTGGCGGACCAGGTCGCGCGCGGAGAGCACCAGGTGGATCTCGGTGTGCTCGTCGGCCGAGAGCGACGCCAGCGCCCGGGCGACCTGCGCGCGGGAGGCGGTGGCCAGGATCTCGTGGCTGACGATCGCCGTCCCGGGCCACGCGCGGACCTCGGCAGCGAGGCGGTCCCAGGCGCCGACCGCCTCGCGCTCGAGTCCGCCCCAGCTGAGCTGCATGAGGTCCAGGGCGGCGAAGAACTGGGCGTCGAAACGGTCCGCCGGGTAGCGGATGCCGAGCTCGGCGAGCCGGTCGCGGGAGTGGAACAGCAGGTCCTGGACGAACGACGTGCCGGTCTTCGGGGCGCCGACGTGCACGATGACTGTGCGTGCCATCAGCCTCGCCCCTTTGCTGCGTCGGTGCCGGCGACGTGGCGGCGCCACGCCCGTCCGACGACACGGAGCGCGTGGGCGAGCACCGCGTCGGGGTCCGGGACGCGGCGTACGCCGGGCCGGCGGGTCGGCACCACGAGCGCCGGATCACCGTGCACAGAGTATCGACCGCCGGCGACCGCGGTGGCCATCCGCTCACCGGTGCGGATCGCCCACTCGAGCTGCCTGGCCGGGGCGCCCAGAGGGCCGGGGTCCTCGCCCGCGGCGATCTCCGGCCAGACACGCGCGACGATCTCGCGCCGCGCCTCCTCACCGACCGCGAGGGTGAGCACCGGGTTGACCCGGCGGAGCAGGTCGGTGGCCAGGGCGTCGTACCGGTGGGTGAGCGGGCCCGGCGCCACGCCGAGCACCTCGGCGACGAGGGCGAGCGTGTCCTGGGCGTCCTCGCCGATCACGACGTGCACCCGCGCCGCATCGAACTCCGTGGCCAGGTGCGTGGCGATCGTCGGCAGCGCGATCCCCGGCGGCACGCGGTCGTTCGTCGCCGCCGCGCGCCACATCCGCTGCCAGCGCAGGCCCGCGCCCGCGCGAACCCGTGCCGCCCAGCGCTGGGCCATCAGCTCCTCGAGTGGCCCGCCGAGCACCAGGTACGTCGTCCGCGACCCGCCCTCGCGCAGTCCTCGGTCGAGCAGCGCCCCGCGGACGAGGTCGACGGTCGTCGGCGCCCCGAGCAGCGTGAACCCTCGCCGCCACGGGCGCCAACGCCGGGAGGACGGGCCGGGTGGCACGGCCGGCTCGGTGGCCAGCAACCGCACCAGGACCCCCGCGCACACCCGGAGCAGCTCCTCGGCCGGCAGCTCGTCGGGCGCCACCGGGGGCGTGCCGATGGCGGCGTCCGCCTGATCTCCCCACGGCAGCGGTACGTCGACCAGCCCACGGCCCGGTCCGGCCGTGCCGAGGACCAGGTCGGCGAGTCCGCCGAAGTCGGGCAGGCCGGCCAGGTCCTCGCAGCCGGCCAGCCGTCGGACCAGCTCCAGCTGGGCGGCGCCGGGCAGCGGCCCGGCAGCCCCGGGCGCCGGCGCCGAGGAGCTGCCGGCGAAGTCGGCCCAGGTCACCGTCGAGCCGCTCCTGAGCTCGGCGGCCCAGGCGCGTACGCGCTCGGCGTACCGGTCCTCCTCAGTCATGCCGGCCTCGTCGTCACCAGCGCCGCAGCATGCTGCCGAACCGGCGGGGTGGCTGCTCGTGGGTCTCGCCGACGTGCCGGATCACAGCGGCCAGCGCGTCGATGGCCGCGTCGGCGACCAGCTCCGGGGCCGGCTTGTCGGGGTGCACCCAGCTGCCGTCGGTGTAGTCCGGCCGGACCGGCTGGAGGTCCGCAAGGTCACCCACCACGTCGACACCGGCGCCGACCAGCCACTCGTGCCACTCCGCGGTGACCTCCTCGACGAAGGGCCAGCGTCGCTCCGGCAGGACCGCGCGGACCTGGTCGGGTCGCTCCGCCAGCGTGTCCCGGGCGATCACCTCCCGGACGAGCTCGAGGTACACCTCGCGCGGCACGCCCTGGCCGAAGAGCAGCTTGTTGAGCCGGCGTACGACGGTGGTCTCGACGATGCCGAGCGACTGGTTGAGGTCGGTCGCCTCGACGTACCGGCCCTCCGGGTCGACGCCGACCACGGAGGCGAACCGCTTCCAGAGCAGGTCCGTCGGGGCGCCGGCAGGCGGCACCGTGACCACGTGGATGTGCTCGGGGGGCAGCCCGTTGCCCCAGCGAGTCAGCACGTCCGGGATCGCCTGCACCCGCCAGAACCAGATGTCGGGATTGGTCCGCCGGGCCGCGGCCACCCGGGTCAGGAAGTTCGCGAACGCCCGCCGACCACGGTGCTTGACGATCTCCTGCCACTCCGCCGGCAGCTGGCGGCCGAGGTCGCGGGCGGTGAGCACCAGATGTACTTCCGCGCCGCGGAAGACCGACCTGGCACGGGCCACCTGCTCGGGCTTGGCCGCGGCGAGGATCTCGTGGCTGATCAAGGCGTCGCCCGGCGCCTTCAGCACCTCGTCGACCAGGGCAGGCCACTGCCCGCGCGCCACCTCGCGCTGCCCGGCCCACCGCTCCTCGATCAGGTCCAGCGCGGCCTCGAAGTGGTTGCCGGTGCGCGTGACCGGGTAGGTCAGACCCTGCTGGACGATCGCCTCCCGGTTGAGCGCGAGCTTCTCCTGCAGGTAGGTGGTGCCGCTCTTCGGGGTTCCGATGTGGAGGAACACACGGCGCGACATGCGGGCATTGTGCCGTACGCCGTGTCGGTGGCGCGGAGCGTGGGCTACGAGCGCCGCGGCTCCGGCTGGGAGGTCTGGCAGGTGCCGAGGTGGCGACGCACCATCCGGGCCTGGACCCGCATGCTGCCGGCGACGCCGAACGCCATGCCGGCGACAAGGGCGGCGACCACGCCGATGAACCGCTGCCAGCCGCTCGGATGGTCGCCGAGCAGGTTGACCAGCGCCATCACCAGGAACACCACTCCGGCGATGAACTGGGTGACGACCACCATCCGCGGCGCGGCCCACAAGGACACGGG
>DATAKN010000253.1:0-12492 GCA_036261595.1 Marmoricola sp. | reverse complement strand
CTGGATCGAGCGAACCTACCACCGCCGCCGGCGACAGGACGCTCTCGGTCGATTGACCCCCGTCGAGTACGAGACCATCATGACCACGCCAGCCAGTCAGGCTGCGTGACCCAACCTGTCACCCGATCGTGCAGCAGACCCAATGACGACACGCCGACTTTGCGGACAGGGGCGACGGCCGAGTGGGAACGACGTCACGGCTGGACCCACACAAGGTGTGTCGACCAGGTCTCGCGCGTTGGGCTTTCTCCTGTCAGGATCCAGGCGAAGTAGCCCACCTCGGAGGTGATGTCGACGACGTCGCGATTGCGCTCGTCGACGTAGCGCTCGCTGACGGCGCGCATGTCCTCAATGAAGCCCTCAGGCGTTGAGAGAGTGAGCCGCTTTCCGAAGAGTGCTGGCTCGTTGGCAGCCGGTCTTGGATCCCGGGCGGGCGGGATGCCGAAGTAGGGGTACTTGGCTGCGCTGCTCGTCATCTCGCGTCACCTCGACTGCAGGGTTCCCTCACGGCGCATTACCGACACTCGCTCGGGCGACGACGAACGGGTGGTCGCTGGTCCGTTGTGCCAGGTCGCTCTCGTCTCGCTGGTAGGCCGAGAACTGAACTCCATGCGTGCCGAGGATCCAGTCGATGCCCGCGTTCGGTGGTGGTCGACAGGGCTCCGCTGAGCCGCCGCCTGCGGAGTTGATCGACAGCGCCTGGCCAAGAGCACAGAAGGCGTCATGTCGGTCGTTGAGGTCGCCAGTCAGGATGACGGGGAGACCGAGCTGCTGCTCGAGGCGACCGATCATCGCGATCTCGCGCTGGATGGCTTCGGCCCGGTAGATCCCCTGGTTGGGGAACCGCATGGTGTCGGCTGGGTTGTGGACGTTGACGAAGATGGCGTGTTGCCCGGTGCGCTGGTCCTCGAGCTGGACGATCGGCATCTGACGCGTATGACCGCCGAAGTAGGGGACCGGGAATGTCCCGGAGCTCACCAGGCGGAAGCGGGTCGGGTTCCACGCGATCGCGTTCTCGGTGTCGCCGTCTGCGGAGAACAGCTCGTAGTCGCTCCCGGCCAGTCGGGTGAACTCGTTGTACTGGGGCCGCTGGAACTCCTGGAGGCCGACCACGTCAACGTCGTACTGGTTGAGCAGCTCAAGGACGCCGACGGTTCGCTGGGGTCCGGACCCCTTGGCCGGCTCCTTCCCTGAGGACGTGGTGTGGCTGCTTCCGAGGGTGTTGAACGTGGCGACGGTGAAGGTGTCCGATGTCGACGAGACGGGTTGCCAGCCGGGTTGCTCGTGGCCGACGTTCTGGGCCAGCCAGGCGGAGGGGTCGACTTCATCGGCGTACATGTCGCCGCCGTGCGGGTGAACCTCGAAGTGGAGGTGGCAGCCCGTCGCGTTGCCCAGATCGCCGACTTCGCCGAGCTGTTGACCCGCGGAGACCTGGTCGCCGGCTTGGACGTCGATCGCTCTCATGTGGGCGTACCAGGTCGTCAGGCGGCCGGGTCCGGTGCTGACCTCGACGAGCCAAGGGCCGGCCCAGGACTGGTCGGTCCGGATCTCCACCGTCCCGTTCGTCGCGGCCACGACCGGAGAGCGGCACGGAGCGGACAGGTCTGTGCCGGTGTGCCCGCGAGACCAGTGGCCGCCATGGTCGCCGAAGTTGTGCAGATCGGTGAACTGGACGCCGGAGGCGAGTGGTTCGACGACCGTGCCAACGTCCACCGCTCCCGGGGCGCAGCCGGTCTGGGTTCCTGGTCCCAGGTGCGCGAGTAGTCGCTCGGCGAATGGGACATCGTCGGCGTAGGCGTCGGGGTAGGCCGAGTGCTGGACGGCCTGGCCTGCTTCGGTGGGCGTCATCGACTGCCAGCCCGGGACCGCGAGGAGCGCCTTGTAGAACTTCCCGGCCGCAGTGGCCGGCGTCATCAGGTCGCCTATCGTGCCCCACCACGGCCACTGCTGCTGGAAGACGCCGAGCGACCCGTGATCGCTGGCCACGCCCTCGTGGGGCAGGTCGAGCGAGGCCTCGATGCCGTGTTGGAAGAGAGCGAGGTCGCTGCCCTTGCCGTCATTGGCGTAGTTGGTGAAGTTCGACTCCTGGCGGGCGACGGCAAGTGCGATCACGATGCCTTCACGTGGAACGTCGAGCTGGTAGCCCTCGGCCACGATCGTCTGCACATTACCGGCCTGGACGCTCGAGAGCCCCGCCTGCACCGCAGATGACCCGGCGCTGGACATCGTGTTGGCGACAGAGACGACCTCGCCTGGTGAGCACGACGATGCCGGGGCGTCGGCGGATTGACCGGTGATGGTCATCAGCATGGCCACCACGACGACCGCGAACGCGAGGATGGCGAGCAGGGCGCCAGACATGAGGGCCAACCGCGAGCGATGGTTCATCCGTCGTCCTCACCGGGTCCCTCAGGCCGCGTCGCCAGCGTGTTCGTCGGCGTCGGTCTCGTCGCCGGCCGGTTGGTAGATCGGGTAGACCTCCTCGCCGTCGATCCATTCCGGTCCAACTGGTTCGGAGGGGACGCTTTCCCCCGTTGTCGTTATCAGCCAGCCCTGGGTCCGATCGTCGTCTCCGGCGTCGTGCCTGTTCTGTGGCGCTGTGGCCGGTGCCGGAAGCGCCGCTGGCCAGGAGACGGGCGGGGGCGGCTCTGCGGAGGGCCGCGCCTCCGCACGGGGAGTGTCTGGCCCGCGGCGTTCCTCATCGCTCGCGACCAAGGTCGCGGCAGCGGCGATATTGCCGGTGTATGCCCCCACTGCAGAGACGGCTGCCTTCTTCAACCAACGCCCCTTGTTCCGAGAGGCGTCGCCGAACGCGCCGCTCATGTTGCGGAAGTGGTCGTCGTGCGGGCTGACCATCTGGGTGAGCCGGCGGAACGGCCTGAGTGCCATCCACATGATGAAGGTGAACAGCGGCATCAGGATCAGGCCGAGCCAGGCCGGGGTCCCATTCCCGGGCGCGAACAGCAGCCCAAGGACCATCACAGTCACCCCGGCCCCGACACCGAAGACGATCGAGTTGATCACCGCAGCACCGACGGTGCGACCTAGACCAACCACCAGGCCGCGCGCAGCGGGGAACGCACCAAGCGTGGCGAACGCGGGAAACATCATCACCGCGAGCCGCACGATCATGTAACAGCCGAGCAGCAGCAGCGAGCTGAACAGCAGGAATGGCAGAGCGAGGAAGGTCGCGACCATCGCCATCACGGCGTACCCGACCCGGGTCTCGGATCGTCGGCCGGTGAGGTACTCATAGGCGGCCGGGTCGCTGGCCTGGATCCTGGCGGCGGTGTCCTTCCAGAGTTGCTGCTTGGCGCCGATGATGACGTTCGCCGAATCGGGGTGGGCCTGGACGGTCGCGGCTTCACGCCAGGTGAGCGCGTGAGCGCGGAAGAGATCCGGGCCGTACTTTCGCGCCGTAGCCGAGTCGGCGGAGCCGAGGGTGCCGGCCAGCCAGGCTCGGTAGTAGATCGCCGACTCGACCTGTGAGGCGACGGCGGTTCCAGGGTCCACGTTGGCACCGGCGCCGCTCAGGTGGCCGACGGCGGTCCCGAGGGTGCCGGTGACGGTGTCGTCGGCGAGGTGGCCGGCGCCGATCGGCCATCGGAACAACGCGGTGGCGAGCAGGACCACGAACATCGACCAGCCGATCGCAGCAGCCGTGGTGGCCATCGCCGCACGCCGGGACTTCAAGAGGATCCCGAAGCCGAGGACCGCGAGCACGAGCGGGCTCCAGGTGGCGAAGATGCTGTCGTGCAGTGCTGTGGAGACCTTGGTGATCGTCGGGTCGAAGGCGCCGAGGAAGGTCGGGTGGAACGCGAACCCGGTGATCGAGCTGGTCAACGCGGTCAAGGCCACCGGGAGCTGGAGCATCCAGTTCGCCAAGGCTGTGCCGACCACTGCGGACGGATCTCGGGCGGCGTCGGGCCCGCAGCCCAGGTCGTAGGTGCTGAACCGGATGCCGGCGTAGCCGTACTGCTCGAAGATTGTCGTGTTCGAGTCCTTCGCGAACGGGTCGCCCTCCGGCGGGAGGGTGTCGGGTGCTCCGCTGAAGAAGGCCGCGATTCCCTGGCCGGGCATGTCCGGCACCGGTGGCCCCTTGCAGTCCGGGACGAAGGGCAGACTGATCCCACCAACAGGCGCCGCCGACGCCGCTGGCACCGGCACCACCAGCAGGGCGGAGGCGATGACAGCCACCATGGCGCCCATGCGCTGGATCTTGTGACCCCTCATGCGACCTGCTCCTCGCCTCGGGCGGCTCGGCCGGCGGTGGTGTTGAGCGCTTCGAGCAGCGCCGGGTTGCCGGTCAGGTCGACTCGGACCTTGTCGACGTTCCCGTCGACGTCACGCATCACGAACTCCCGGAACCCCTCCGCGCTGCGGCCCGGGGAGAGCGCGGCAAGGGCACGCTCGTAACCGACACCGGTTTGCACGCGGAGCATGCGCAGTCCGTCGCGGGCGGCATCTTCGTCCTCCAGGCGGCCGACGAACGCGGCCGACATGAAATTCGCGACATCCATCCCAAGTACGTCGGCCGGGTTCTGCGAGGCGGCCAGCACGCAGGTGTTCCACTTCCTGGAGTCGCGGCCGAGTCGGGTGAACAGGGCGCGGCCGGCGGACCACTCGCCGAGGAAGTGGGTCTCATCGAGCGCGACCAGCTTCCTTGCCTGCATGTCGGCGCCGTAGACCGCCCGGGTGGCATACCAGGCGGCCAGGTGCAGCAGCGGCACCGCGAGCTGCTCGGAGGTGGACCACTGTTCACGCGGAACCGACTTCGGGGGCAGCACCAGGCCGGGCATCGTGAGCACCGTCAAGGTCGCCTCCAACCGCTCCCGTCGTTCACCGGCCGTCGGGAAGAACAGCCGGGACAGCGGCAGCTCGGCCATGTCGCGCAGGAAGTTCGCCACCACGTGCGCGTGCGGGCTGTCGTGGGCCTCGAGGTGGCCGACGACGTCCCACAGCGAGGCATCCTGGTCGCCGCGGGTAGCCCGAACGGCGTCGGAGATCACCAGCGAGGTCTGGGGCAGTGCGTCCAGCGACGGCGGGAGCAGCATCCGGACCACGTCCATGACGAGCAGCTTCCGGTCCTGTGCCGCCAGCACTTCGGCTTCGTGGTGCGCCTCATCGCTGGGGTAGGCCGAGCGCAGGGGTGTCGCCACCACCGCGAACGGGTTCAACGTCCCACTCGCCGCCGTGGTCAGGTCCACATGCTCGCTGTGTGCCGCCAGCTCCGGCAGCTGAGTGAGCCGGGCCAGCGGACCTGAGGGATCCAGGACCACCGAGCGGATCCGGCGCCGCGCGGCCTCGTAGGTGATCTGCCCGAGCAGGACGCTCTTGCCGGCGCCGAGACCGCCGACCACGGGCACCAGTCCGGAGGTCTCCTTGGCCTCGGTGGCGTAATGGGTGTCGAACATGACCGCCCGCCGGGCCGATCCCGCGGTGTAGCCGACATAGGGCCCGCGCCGGTCACCGAGCTTGCTGGAGGCCATCGGCACTCCGGCGGTCAGGTAGAGCACCGGCAGCCGACGCCGGTACGCCGCGGTCGACACCGGCTCGCCGGGGATGAACTCCCGCACCAGCCCGTACTGGCCCTTCGGGTGCTCGATGGTGATCCGCCGGCCCCGGTAGGAGGTGACCACCTTGCGGACCCGCTCAAGGCACTCCTCCTCGCTGCGCCCGGCGACGGCGAGGCGGAAGAAGCCGTGGACCCGAGCGGCGGCCACCTCGGCGCCGCGGCTCATCTGGTCCTCGACCTCGCGGGCGTGTCGGGCCTGCCGGTCCAGAGCCAGAGGCTCGTCCAGGTCGTGCTCGGCATAGTGCCGCTGCATGTCGCGCACCACCAGCAGCTTGTGCTGGATGGCCTTGCGGGCTTCCCCACCCGAGAGGACATCCAGCTGACACGACCACTCGACCTGGAACGGAAGTCGGTCGGTGTGTGCCAGCCACGGCTCTCGCGCCGGGTCGGGCACCTCGATCTCCTCCAGCCGGCCCACCGACAGCACCGCGACGTGCCGGGTGACAGGGTGCTGACCGGGTGTGGATCCGGCGTGCCCGGTCAGCTCCACCGAGCGGCCCAGCGGTCGAGCCGTGTAGTCGATGCCGTCGGTGAACGTGTGCAGGTCCTCGGACTCCCAGGTCCCAGCATCGACGCCGGACTCGACCGGTGACAGCTCGTGCGGTGAGGGGAGGCCGAGGCCGACCGACCTGCGCAGCAGCCATTCCATCTCCGCCGCGGTGGCCGGGCGGCCCTCGAGCCCGGGCAGGGCGACGGTCTCGGCGATCCGCTCCACCTCGGGCAGCAGCCGGGCGTGCTCGACGTTGCTCGGCCGGCGCCACAGCGCGGAGATGATCCGGTGGCTCGCCGGCCGCGTAGAGATCCGCACACCGAGGAAGACCTGCTTCTCCGCCATCGTCTTCGCATGCAGGTGCCGCTGCATCGCCACCAAATGTTCGGTCCACGGCTGGGCGCCAGCGGTGTCCAGCGGATCTGGGGTGTGGTCGTGCAATCGCTTTGCCCAGTCCGCGACCGGATAGGGCCGGCTGGTCACCCGCAGGTGCAGGCGGTGTCCGGCCAGCCATGCCAGCGCATCACCGGCGCCGAACAGCAACTGCTCGCGCTGGGCATCGGAGCGGAACGACCACGGCTGGGTCGGCAACACGAACCACGCCCAGGCCTCGTGGGCGGTGAAGCACAAGTTGTTGTCGACGTACCTCAGCGCCAGAGGCGCCGGCGTGCTCACTTCCCGTTGACTCTTACGGAACATGACGCTCCCTCACCCGCACCGCCGCCGACGTCGCCTTGTGTCGCCTGTGCTTCTTCGGCGTTCGTGGTGCCCTCAGCTCCCAGCGGGCGAGCTGGAAGACACTGACAAGCGGCCGGTCGTGGTCGATGACTCCCGTAAGGGCGTAGGTCGCCAGGATCGACAGGACTGCCTCCCACACCGGCGGCACGGTCACCCGAATCGGCAGCACCGCCTCGATCAGCAGGATCCCGACGAACAGCACCAGCCAGATCCCGTACGCCGTGTACCGAGCCGACCACGGCAGCGTCATTCCGCGCGGGCCGAGCCACACCGCGTCGACCCGATACACCTCATCATCAGGGCGAATCAGCATGATCAGCCTTTGAAGACGAAGGTGGCGATATTGCCAGCGAAGCCGTAGAAGAGAGCCGCGCCGGCGATGACAACGCAGCCAAGCAGCACGTTGGTGATCGTCATGGCGTTCTGGCTCATTTGACCCTTGCGAGCACTCGCGATGATGCCGATGCCGATGAACAGCATCACGATCGGGATAACGTTCTTCACGCCCCATGTCACGATGCCGTCGGAGTTGATCCGTGGTTCCAGGGCGGCGATCTGTGCGGTGACGTGAGCACCGAGATTGCTCATCATGTTCCTCTCGAGACTGGCCCGACGAGGTACAGCAGCCAGCGAGGCCACCTCTCCCGAGCGAGCGCGGACTTCTGATCTTCGAAATGCTCCGTCTTCAACGAGACTCTGGACGAGTGGCCCACCGTAAGGGGGCGGTGAACATCTGTGGAAAACCAAGGACCGCGCCGATCCGCCCGGCGGAACAGCGTTGATCGCGGGTCATGCATTGAGTGAACGGGCAATTGCTGGGACTTGGAAACCGCACACGCGGGACGTTCCAGGACGTCCTGGTTCGATGCGAGGCCCACCCCGCCCTCGGAGGTAGTGTGCGAACCCGTCCGGTCGGGCACGCTCGACGGAGAAGTGCACATCGTCTCGAGGGCATATCAAGGGACTGTGAGCGAGACAGCAGCGGGTGACAACAACGACGCGACGTGGGTCGCCCCTCCAGCCCTGAGAGCGCGACGGGTCTCACTGATCCGCCCCGCCTCAGGCAGGACTCGAGCATGTCCGACGCCGGTGGGCCGCGGGGCACATAACTGACATGATGCGGTGGCTCGGCGCCCGGGATGAGATTCAAACGCCGAGGAGGACCGCCTTCTCGGCCATGTCTTCGCATGCAGGTGGCGCTGCATGTCCACCAGGTGCTCGCCCCACGGCGCCAAGGGGTGTGGGGCGAGCTCGTCGAGTCGCTTCGCCTGGTCCACAGCCGGACACGGCCGACTGCTCACCCGCAGGCGTGGGCGGTGTCCAGCGAGCCGAGCCAGCGCGTCACCAGCACCGGAGGGGAGCGGCTCGCGTTGCGCTCGGACGGGAACGACCACGCCTAGCGAGCAGCACGAAACCCGCGAGTGACGACTGATCGGCGGGACCGAATAACCCGATATTCGAGACGTTCTTGGACGTCTCCGGGCAACAGGGCAGCCCCGACCTGACGAACGATCCGAAAGAATAATGCTCGGAACGAGTGATTGACCTGCCCTAGTCGGCCTCAGACGATGTCAATATCTAGAACCTTGCCGACCGCCACTGAAGGCACACCGTAGCAGCCTCCGATCTTCGGAGGGCACCCACGAAGGGAGAGGAATCGGAGAGGGTGTCCCACGAACGTCTATCTCGCTCCCAATTCAGATTCCACGTTCCGCGCGACCACGCACGATGCTATTGATAGAGACAATTGCCATGACCAGAACAGGTTGTAAATCGGAATAGCGGCAGCGAACAGCCCCCGGATATTGCCGTCGACAAGTTTAGCGTAGACACCCCAGATATAGAGCCCGATTCCGAATCCGACTATCTCTTGCGCAGGAGTTCCAAACAGATACGAAGCGCCTTGGCCCGCTGACAAAGAAATGGATAGAGGCGCTAGCCACAGAACCAAGGTTAACGTGTAGCGCATGGGGTTCTCCGCCAATCGGTGAGGGCGCTTCCCATCCATGGGCTCACGTCGCGAGCCAGTTCGACGCTCATGTCTGGGAAGGCCCGGGGTCAGTTGCTCGACCACACCGTAGTCCAGTCGACCGCGTTATACCCATACCACGTATAGGACTTTCCGAGGTAGTGAGTATCAAATCCCGCTCTTAGGTGGACTACGTACTGCCGCGCATCACCCCTGAGTTCACGCGTCTGCACCACGCCATTTCGGCATCGCCATTGCCAAACGTATCGGTGGCGATAGAGCTCTTGGATGCTTTGAACTCTGGATAGGCGGTTCAGGACCGGAATCTCGCCCAACGCATCTGAGAAGGCTGCTGTCCCCCTTTTCAATGTGACGGCTGCGTCCGTACTCCAGCCGCCCACCCAACTATTCATCCATTCGCGGTTGTATCGGGTGCATTTACACCTTATTGGACCGCCCCCGTCGCCGCCTGGACGAGTGTTGAAACCGGACGGATCGCTGAAGTTCACAGGATCCTCTGGATAGCCGTACGCCGTTCTGTTCCCGCCCCTCACCTGGTCGTTCGATCCGAAAAGGCCCGTTTGGGAGTTGTAGACTCTCGCGCCCATCAAGGTGAGGCCGCCGAGCGCATCCATGGATCGTTGCAGGGATCCGAGCCAGCTGTACCGGGCTGTCGTACCTCCCAGTGCGTTGCCGTATTCGTCTGACTCGCTGTAAGAGGAAACCGAGGTCGACCCCGCACTGGCGTCCATCGATGCAACTAGATCGCCGTGCATGTTTGAGAGTAGAAGGGACGTCGCCCCCGAACTCGACGAGGCCACCGTCCCAAGACCCGGGACGGTGATATAGCGGGTCGTGGTCCAACTCGTCCCGCCGTTCGTGCTCACGTCGACGCTTGCCGGAGCGTCCCCGTCGCCGGCAAATCGGTAACGCAAGCGCTTCGTCTCGGCCCCGTTGACTGACGTGGTGACGGTGTTGACCCGTTCCATGGGATCGAGGCCGTATGACATGGTCACGGCATCGCTCCCACCAGATCCGTTGCGCAGGTTCTGGCTCAGTGTGGCGACCATGTCGTCGGCGTGATACGTAGTCGTGAGCGCGCTGGTTGCGTTTATTCCTGCGTCTTCCTGCGCCGTGTTCAAGGTCCGACCGAGGGTGTCGTAGGTGTACCCGGCGTTGCGGATGCGCTCGGCAGAGTCATACGTGTTGGACCTAACCGACGCCGCATTAGTTCTCTGGCAGGCACCATCCGCTCCCGGCCCGTAGGTCGCGAACGTCGTGCGATTTGACGACGCGTCGAATCCGTATGCACGTGTCGTACATCCAGCCGAGCGGGTGTCCTGGACGTCAGTGAGCCTCCCGAGCCCGTCATAGGTGTACCTCTGAGAGGACTCGGGCGACGATGTGGCAGTCATCCTCCCTTCGGCGGTCTCGGTTGCTGAGAACGCGAGCAGGGGCGTCGATCCTTGGCTGTAGGTCATACCAACTTGGTGCCCTATCTCGTCGTAGCGTCTTCTTGCCACGACCCCGTTCGGATAGGTCACTGTGTCGATCGACCCGCTGGTTGTATACCCGAAGTTGAAGGTCCCGGAAGCGCTGCCTGCGTCCACGCCTGTCAGGTTCTGGTGGCTGTCGTATGCGTAGGTGTACGAGGCCGTGCCGTCGTTGAACGTCGCCTCGTTTCCCGCCGTGTCGTACGAGGTCATCGAAGCGGAGCCGAGGGCGTCGTTGTAGGCGGTCTCGCGGCCCCAACTGTCGTACCCCGTGGTCACAGTCTGCCCACCAGACGCCGTGGTGATCGGCAGTCCGGTGACGTCGTCGTAGCCGAGGGTAGTCGCGATCGTCTCGTTGGTTACGCCGGGCCCGGAGGTCGTCTTGGTGGTCCCGGTAGGTCGGCCCAGGGCGTCATAGGAGGTCGTCGTCGTTCGGGCAACGGCCCCGCCAGTGAGCTCCTGAACTGTGGTGGGTTCCTGGTCGTCGTTGTAGGCCGTGGTGTAGCTGGTCGGCATCGAGGGGCTCAGGTCGGGGCCGGCTGGGCTGACCTTGCACACCAGTCCATCCCAGGCGGGCTTTCCGCCGCAGTCGCCGGAACCCCCGGACGTGTAATAGGTGGTCACGGTCGAGTGCGCATCCGAGCCAGCGTGGGACGCGTCCTCTGAGCCACCGGGCTGGCGCGACTCGATCTGCCGACCTGAGGTGTCGAAGCGCGTCGCTGTGGTGGACCAGGTGTTTGCATCGACCTGGACCGACCTCGTGGTTGGCTGGCCGAGGGTCCACCCGTTGCCATCCCCCGCCACGATCGGCTCGTATCCGTATTTCGTCACAACGCTGTCGTAGTCGGTCGTCCGAGCAGCGTCGCTAGTCGAGGTGGTCGCCTCGACGGTCAGGCCCAGTCCGGCGGATCCATGTGTGGCGGTGATCAAAGAGCTGTCCACATTGGGGTCATCGTCGTACATCGTGTGGGTGTGCGTGCGGAATATCCCCGTCGTGCCGTTCTTCAGCGTCGACGTGTGGGCCGGCCCGTATGCGTCCACTGCGCGAGTGCCAACGGTGCTGTCATCACCCCAGGTGTTGTAGACGGTGTAGGAGGAGGCCTCGTCCGCGACGCGGTTTCGGTCCGCGGCCGCTGCGGCTTGGACCCGGGCCCATCCGGTGCCGTCGAGGGCCCGGACGATGTTCCCCTTGGTGTCGTACCAGTTGGTGTCGACCAGCCAGCCGGACGGGCCGTATGTGGCGGTGTTGGTCGTTGCCCCGTCGGTGGTCGTGTAGTAGAGGCTGGCGTTGGTGACGTCGGGCGTGCCCGTCGTCGGCTGGTAGACCGCGAAGACCTTGGTCGGGACGACGGTTTGGCCCCACTGGGTCGCGGTGTTCGCGCTCAGGTCCGGCAGACCGGAAGCGTTGACCGCGAGGGTGTAGTCGGCGCTCCACACCGAGTCGCCACCGGTCGGCCTTTGCCGGGTCACGGTGGTTAGTCGGGCGATCGAGTCGTAGCTGAACCGCCAGGGCTTCAGCCCGGGTGGCGTGATCTGGCTGAGCAGGGTGCGCCCAGCCACGGTGGTGTAGGTGTAGGCGACGCAGAGCGCGGGCTTGCCCGCAGCCGGAGCCGGCGAGCAGACGCTTGTCAACTGGCCGTTGGTGTCGTAGGTGTAGGTGGCCAGCGTCTTGGTGCTGACCCCGGCCTGGGTGTCGGCGCCGATGACGCGCGACACTGAGTCGACGCGGGTCGCAGCACCGGTGCCGGTGTAGCTGATCTGCAGACCGCGACACCCAACCGTCTGCGTGGTCGCCGTGCAGGTCGCCGCGGCAGAGGGGTCGGACTCGCGGATCCAGACCGGGCGCTGGGAGCCAGCCGCGCTCGAGACCGTGACGTCGGAGCTCGTGCCGGGAGCGTTGACCTGGTCGACGGTCCACTCGGTGGTGCCACCGATGTCCGACGGCTTCAGGGTCCAGGTGGTCGCGATGGACGCACTCCCCAGGGGCCGGACGAGCTCGAGCTTGTCGGCGTTGCCGTTGGTACCGGCGGTGAAGGTGAGCTTGGTGGCGTCACCAGTCGGGTGGAGCGGGACGTACTCGCCGGTTGTGCTGCCCTGCTTCGGCGTGAAGACCTGCGACCCGGAGTCGGGATCGACGATCACGAACGTCCCGTCCTTGGCCCGGTTGTCGGTCACGGTCGCCTTCGCATCCGGACTCGGCGCGGCAAGGATGGACGGCTCCGACCAG
>DATAKN010000250.1:0-12243 GCA_036261595.1 Marmoricola sp. | reverse complement strand
CGAGCACACGGTGAACAACCTCAACGTCGCGGTGGAGAACCTGTCCGCGTCGGAGAGCCGGATCCGCGACACCGACATGGCCAGCGAGATGATGAACTTCACCCGCAGCCAGATCCTGTCGCAGGCCGGTACCGCGATGCTCGCGCAGGCCAACCAGGCGCCTCAGGGAGTGCTCCAGCTGCTCCGCTGATCCACCTGGTGAACGTCGTCGGCCGGCTGCCATCCACCCAAGACCGGCAGCCGGCCGGCGCGTTCGCCGCGCCGCACTTCTAACCCCACCAGGAGGACATCGTGACCGGCATCGCCAGCATCAGCGGACTCGTCTCGGGCCTGGACACCGCGTCGATCATCTCCCAGCTCATGCAGCTGGAGGCGGTCCCGCAGACCCAGCTCAAGATGCAGGTCGCCGGCCAGCAGGCCGAGGTGGTGGCGCTGCAGTCACTCAACGCCAAGACCGCGGCGCTCGCGACGAAGGCGGCCACGCTCGCGAAGAGCGACACCTGGGCGGCCGTCACCGGCACCTCCTCCAACAGCTCCTTCTCGGTCACGGCGACGTCGACGGCCCAACCGACCAGCTTCTCGGTCAAGGTGCTCTCCGTCGCCCTCACCCACCAACTCGGCTTCGCGGCCACACCGGCCCTGACCGACCACGTCACGGGCGCGACGAACAACGTCCTGTTCACAGCGCCGGGAGCCTCCGCCGCCGTCACCCTCACGACGGACGGGACCCTGCAGGGCCTGGTGACCGCCCTCAACGATCCGGCCAACAACACCGGCGTGCACGCGACGGCCATCAACGGCTCCGGCGGCTACCAGCTGCTGGTCGAGTCGAACGCGACCGGCGCCAACCAGAGCTTCACCCTCACCGCCGAGGACGGCTCAGCGTTGCTGGGCGGTCCCACGGTGCGCGCCGGTACCGACGCCACGCTGGATCTGGGAGCCGGTATCACCGCGACTTCCAGCACGAACACGTTCACCAACCTGGTACCGGGCGTCACAGTCAGCCTGGCGTCGAGCACGGCGGTGGGCGCCACCGGCACGATCGATGTCAAGCACGACGTCTCATCGGTGAGCAGCTCGGTGTCGGACCTCGTCACCTCGCTGAACGCCATCCTGTCGGAGATCGACAAGGACACCGCCTACGACCCGACCACCAAGGCCTCCGGCATCCTCGGCAACGACAGCGTCGTCCGCGACCTGCGCAACACCCTGGTCGACACCGTGTTCCCCCCGGACGGGACCTCCCTCGCGTCGCTGGGCATCACCACCACGCGCGACGGCATGCTCGCCTTCGACCCGTCGGCGTTCGCCACGGCGTACGCCGCGGACCCGGCCGGGACCGAAGCGAAGTTCACCACCGCCGCGAACGGGTTCGCCGAGCGCGTGCACACGGTGGCCGACGCCGCCAGCCGGTCGAACGACGGTCTCCTCACCACGGCGATCACCGGCCGGCAGGCTGACATCACGCAGCTGCAGGACAGCATCGCGGACTGGGACACGCGGCTCGCCCTGCGCCAGGAGTCGCTGCAACGCCAGTTCACCGCCATGGAGACCGCGCTGAGCCAGATGAACAGCCAGTCCAGCTGGCTCTCCAGCCAGCTCAGCTCGCTCCCGTCGGGAAGCTAAGGAAGGCACCCACATGATGAACTCCAACGCCCGCGCCGCCTACCTCGACGCGTCGATCGCGACCGCGAGCCCGGCCCGGCTGCTGGTGATGCTGTTCGACCGCCTGGTGCTCGACGTGCAGCGCGGCCTCGACGCCCAGCGCCGCGGCGATCTGCAGGACACCAACCAGCACCTCACTCACGCCCAGGACATCCTGCTCGAGCTCAACTCCAGTCTGCGACCCGACGAGTTCAAGGGCGGCTACGAGCTCTCGGCCCTCTACAGCTTCCTGCACCGACAGCTGGTGACGGCCAACGTCCGCAAGGACGCCTCGATCACCGACGAGGTGCTGACCCTGGTGACCGACCTCTGCGAGACCTGGCGCGAGGCAGCCATGCAGTGCGCCACCGAGAAGAGTGCGTGATCGCGATGAACGAGAACTCCATCCGCGCCATCTGGGAGGCCGAGCTGGACCGCCTCGAGCTGGACGTGCTGCGGGTCGAGCGGATCCTCAAGGGCCTCGGTGCCCTCCCGACCGAGCCGTGGACACCGCCCGCGATCCCCGGTCAGATGCCGGCCGATCTGCTCGGTCGTGCGCAGGCGCTGCTGGACCGCCAGGAGCAGGTGACCGCCGAGCTGGGCAACGCTCTGGTGTCGGCCCAGAAGCAGATCGCCTTCGGCGACCGAGTCACCAACGCCACCGGCCAGGGACCGGCCAGGCCGGTGTACCTCGACCTCGAGGCCTGACGGCACCGGGCTTTCTGCTCAGAATCAGCGCACGTCGGCCGATGAGAACGACGTGAGGATGGCCCGGTGACACGCCGGCCCGGTGCCCCGTACCGAGCGGCCACGAGCCGGTTCGTTCCTCCTCCCTCCCAGCCCTTAAGGAAGGAACCATGAAGATCCTCGTCGCCGACGACAGCCGCGTGATGCGCCAGATCGTGATCCGCACGCTGCGCCAGGCGGGGTACGCCGGCCACACCATCGTCGAGGCGGAGAACGGCCGTCAGGGGCTCGAGCTCGTGCACGCGGAGTCTCCCGACCTCGTGCTCTCGGACTGGAACATGCCGGAGATGAATGGCATCGACTTCCTCGCGGCGCTGCGTTCTTCGGGCTCGAAGGTGCCGTTCGGCTTCGTGACCTCCGAGGGATCCCCGGACATGCGTTCCCGAGCCGAAGCCGGCGGCGCACTCTTCCTCATCGCCAAGCCGTTCACGCCCGAGGCGTTCGACGAGGCACTCGCTCCGGTGCTGAAGGGCTGACGATGCCCACGCACCTCCCGGTTGCCAAGGAGATCCGCGATCTCTTCGTGGACCTGCTCGACCGTGCGGTCACACTGTCGCCCAGCGCCCCACTCGCGCCCACGCACAAGAATCCCTGCACGGTCGGGGTCTTCGTCGACGACCGGCTGCAGGTCACAGCGCTCATCGTGCTCGACCTGCCGCTCTCGGCGTACATCGGTGCTGCGATCGGCCTGGTGCCCCCGGGCGGCGCCGAGGCGGCCATCAACACCGGCCTGAACGACACGCTCCGCGAGAACGTCCACGAGGTCTACAACATCGCCGCGTCGCTGTTCAACGTCGGCGAGGCCGACCACCTGCGCCTGTACGACGTGCACCACGCCGGCGACCCTCTGCCCCCCGACATCCTGGTCAAGTCGCTCACCCTCGGCCGGCGCGAAGACGTCAGGGTCGAGGTCGGCGGCTACGGCTCGGGCGGACTCTCGGTCGTGCTGGTCCGCTAGGACGAACAGGACTGGGGCCCAAGGTCCCTTCCCTGCGGTTTTCCTCAAGTACACCGCTCCCTGGCCGAACTACTCATCGAGCAAGGACAGCTCTCTCCCCGCCGAAGGATCGGCGTCGTCTCTCGTCTTCGGAGCTTGCCTTGTCCTTCGCCGTGTCCGATGCGGTCAGCCAGGTCCTGGCGTCCGCACTCGATGGCGTGTCGCTGCGCCAGCGTGTGATCGCCGACAACATCGCCAACGTCGACACCCCCGGCTTCCGGGCGTCGAGCGTCGACTTCGAGACCGAGCTGAAGGCCGCGATCAGTGACGGAAGCTTCGAGAAGGGCATCGACGGCATCACCGCCACCACCACGCCCACGGACACCCCGGTAGGAGCCAACGGCAACAACGTCGACCTCCGCAAGGAGACGATGGCCGCGATGCAGAGCCAGTTCCAGTACCAGATCCTCACTCGTGCGGTGAACGACCGGTTCAACCTCGTCAAGACCGCGGCAGGGCAGTTCTGATGGGCGCCTTCGACATGCTCCGGATCGCCAACACCAGCCTCGGTTTCCACCAGACCTGGCTCGATGCGCTGGCGAACAACATCGCGAACATCAACACCGCCGAGCCGACCAGCCGGAACGCCTTCCAGGCGCAGATGGTGATGGCCAGGCCGCGATCCGACGGCGGCGTGGACGTCGCCGGCATCGCACTGTCCGACCCGCAGGGCCGCGTGGTCAACGACCCGGAGAGCCCGCTCGCCGACGCCAACGGCGACGTCCGGATGCCGGAGATCGACATGGCCAGCCAGATGAGCCAGCTGGTGATGGCCCAGCGCGGCTTCCAGGCGTCGGTGCAGGTCACCAAGAACGCGCAGGACACCTACAACTCCGCACTCCAGATCGGAAGGTCATGACAGTCTCCGGGATCGAAGGCATCGGCGCGTCCGGCTTCACGCCGTACGTCGCACCCCAGGTCGGTACGACGACGGGGGCCACGGAGCTCTCGACGGGCACCTCCGATGTGACCGGCACCGGGAAGGCGTTCGGCAGCATGGTGCTCGACGGCCTCGACAAGCTCGAGCGGGTCCAGGACACCAGCGACAAGCTGGCCGTGAAGGCCGCGACGGGTGACCTGACCGCGATCCACGACTACACGATCGCCGCCACCGAGGCCAACGTCACCACGCAGCTGACGGTCGCGGTCCGCAACAAGGCGGTCGAGGCGTTCAACGAGATCATGCGGATGCAGATCTGATGGCCGCGACGATGAAGGACGGCATCTCCCGTTCGTTCGCCCGTTACCAGCGGACGTTCATGGCGTTCACGCCCGGCCAGAAGGCGGTCGCGGTGGTGGGCACGCTGGCCCTGCTGCTGGCCGGCTTCATGATCTTCCGCTGGGCCTCGACGCCCAGCTACGCCCCGCTCTACAGCAACCTGTCGTCCTCGGACGCCTCGGCGGTGGTGGACAAGCTCGACAGCCAGGGCGTGCCCTACAAGCTGACCAACGGCGGCAACACGATCATGGTGCCGAAGGACAAGGTCTACTCGGCGAGGATCAGCCTGAGCGGTCAGGGTCTGCCGAGCAGCTCCGACAGCGGCTACTCGATCCTGGACAAGCAGAGCCTGTCGACCTCGCAGTTCCAGGAGCAGACGAACTTCAAGCGTGCGATGGAGGCCGAGCTCTCCAAGACTCTCGAGGCGCTCAACGGCGTGCAGACCGCGGTCGTGCACCTGGCCCTGCCGGAGAAGCAGGTCTTCGCCGACAAGCAGGACCCGCCGACCGCATCGGTCCTGATCTCTACCCGTCCGGGCAGCGAGCTGAGCCCCGAGCAGGTGCAGGCCATCGTCAACCTGGTCGCCTCCTCGGTCGACGGCCTCACCCCGGACAAGGTGACCGTGACCGACTCGGCGGGCCACCTTCTCTCGGCGACCGACGGCACCGCCGGGGTGGCCAGCGCCCGCGACCAGCAGGTGCAGGACTACCAGAACGAGATGAACCAGCGTGTGCAGCAGATGCTCGACCGGGTCGTCGGGCCGGGCAACTCCACCGTGGCGGTCACCGCGAACCTCGACTTCGACAAGTCGGTGACGGAGAAGAAGTCCTACACCTACAACAAGCTGAACCCCCCGCTCTCGCAGACCAAGAGCATCGAGAAGTACTCCGGACCGGGTGCCGGCTCCGCCCTCACAGGCGTCGTGGGGCCCGACGGCCAGATGGACTCGACCGGCACCGTGGCCGGCGCCGGCTCGAAGTACGCCAAGTCGTCGGAGACCTCCGACAACGCCGTGGACACGACCGTCGAGCACCGGGAGACCGCTCCGGGCAGCGTGCGCAACCTGCACGTCGGCGTCGTTCTCGACGCTGCCACCGCCCGGACCATCAACCCCTCGGAGATCCAGAGCCTCATCGCCAGCGCCGTCGGCATCGACCCGACCCGGGGCGACACCGTCCAGGTCTCTTCGCTGCCGTTCGACCGCAGCGCCGAGAAGACCGCGAAGGCGGAGCTGGCTGCGGCGCAGAAGGCCGACGCCAGTGCGAAGCAGTGGACCCTGATCCGCAACAGCGGGTTGGTCGTCCTGATCCTGCTGATCGTGCTGCTGGCCTGGTTCAAGGGCCGCAAGCGGGCCAAGGAGCGCACCGAGGCGACGTCGTACGTCGTCGAGCAGCTGCGGCAGGAGGCCCTGGAGCGGGCCGCCGCCCAGGCCGCGGTCGAACCGTCGGCCGCCATGCTGGCACTGGAGTCGATGGAGCAGTCGGAGTCCAGCGAGATGCGCGACGAGCTCGCCGCACTGGTCGAGCGGCAGCCTGAGGACGTGGCGTCCCTGCTCCGTGGCTGGCTGGTCGATCCGCGATGACGATGCAGAGTGCGCTCGCCGGCCTGGGCGTCCGCAAGGCCGCGATCCTGCTGATCCAGCTGGGCAGGGATCGCGCGGCCAACGTGTTGAGCCACCTGTCCGACGCCGAGGTGGAGGCGATCTCCGGCGAGATCGCGCGCCTGGAGTCGATCAGCGGCGCGGAGACCGAGCAGGTGCTCAGCGAGTTCCACGACATGATGACCGCACGGGCGCACATCGCCCAGGGCGGCCTCAACTTCGCACAGAGCCTGCTCGAGCAGTCGCTCGGGGCCGACCGTGCCGCGGAGATCATCGAGCGCGTCAAGGCGGCGGCCGTGCAGCTGCCGTTCCAGTTCCTGCAGCGGGCCGACCCGGCCCAGCTGCGGTCCTTCATCGCCGACGAGCACCCGCAGGTGATCGCCCTGGTCCTGGCGCACATGACCGCGGACAAGGCCTCGCTCCTGCTCTCCGGACTGCCGCCGGCCCAGCAGGCACAGGTGGCTCACCGGATCGCGGTCATGGACCGCACGTCGCCGGAGATCATCCGGGCCGTCGAGAGCACCCTCGAGCGCAAGCTGTCCTCGATGCTGCAGCCGGCCGAGATGTCGCGGGTCGGCGGCGTGGACCCGCTGGTCAACATCATCAACCGGTCCGACCGGACCACGGAGCGACAGATCGTGGAGGGTCTCGAGGCCCTGGACGCCGCCCTGGCCGACGAGGTCAAGAGCCGGATGTTCATGTTCGAGGACATCGTCAACCTCGACGACCGCTCGGTTCAGCTGGTGCTACGCCAGGTCGAGGGAAGCCAGCTCGCCCTTGCGCTCAAGGGCGTCACCGACCAGGTGCGCGACAAGATCACCAGCAACCTCTCCTCTCGGGCGGCCGAGAACCTCGTCGAGGAGGTCGAGCTGCTCGGCGCCGTCCGGCTCACCCAGGTCGAGGAGGCCCAGCAGTCGATCATCCGCACGATCCGGCAGCTCGAGGAGCGCGGCGAGATCATGGTCCGCCGAGGCAACGACGATGAGTTCGTCGTTTGAGCCCGGTGTCGTGCGACCTCGCTCGCACGGCGCCCCGGTGGAGGAGGTCGAGCCGGTACGGCTGTCGACGCCAGAGCTGCGCACCGGCGTGTGGACACGGTTCGGCGGCAGCAGCGTGCTCGGGGACGCAGTCACCGAGGAGACGCTGTCGGCGCTGGCCGAGAGCACGCGCAATGCGGCCCGCTCGCAGGGGTACGCCGTGGGCTGGGCCGACGGCCAGCGCGCCGCTCGCGAGCAGGCGCGTGTCGAGGCGGAGGTGGCCGAGCAGGCTCGCGTGGAGGCCGAGCAGCAGCGCGAGCGCGAGCACCGTGCCGCGATCGCTGCCCTCGAGCTCGCGGCGGTCCGCATCCACGACGCCGTCGAGGGCATGAGCGCCCGCGTCGAGGAGCAGGCGAGCACCCTGGCCTGGGACTTGACCCGTGAGCTCGTCGGCCTCGAGCTGCGCAGCGTGACCGGCCCCGACGTCGTACGCCGCGCACTGCAGCTGGCGCCGACCGAGGCGATCGTGAAGCTGCACCTGCACCCCGACCACGTCTCCGACCTGACCGCTGCGGACCTGGCCGAGCTGGCCGACCACGGCGTCAGCGTGGCCGGCGACCCGTCGCTCGCCTGGGGTGACGCGCTCGCGGAGACCGCGGACCACGTCATCGACCTGCGGGTCCGGACTGCGCTCGACCGGCTGCGGGAGGTGCTCCAGTGAGCGCGCTGACCCCCTACGTGCGCCACCGCGCCCTGCGGGCGGCGGCACCGCTCCAGCTCGGCCGCGTCGTCGAGCTCGTCGGGCTGCACCTGCTCGTCACCGGGCTCCCGGCTGCGGTCGGTGACCTCGTCGAGATCGAGGGCACGAATCCCGTACTCGCCGAGGTGGCGGCCAGCGGTCCGCGCGGCCTCGTCTGCCTGCCGCTGAGCACGACGTCCGGCCTGCAGGTCGGCGCTCTGGTGCGGCACACCGGCGGGCCGCTCCAGGTGCACATCGGTGACGAGCTGCGCGGTCGCGTGCTCGACGGCCTCGGCCGGCCCGTGGACGGCGGCCCCTCGCTGGACCACCTGCCCAGCGTCACCGTGGAGCACACCGCTCCCCCGCCGCTGAGCCGCCCTCGCATCGACCACCAGCTCGGCCTGGGCGTCCGGGCACTGGACGCGCTGGTGCCGTGCGGCCGTGGTCAGCGGATCGGCATCATGGCCGGATCGGGCGTCGGCAAGTCCAGCCTGCTCTCGATGGTGGCCCGCGGCACCGACGCCGAGGTGTCGGTGATCGCGCTGGTCGGTGAGCGAGGCCGCGAGGTGCGCGAGTTCCTCGACAGCGACCTCGGACCCGAGGGGCTCGCCCGCTCGGTCGTGGTGGTCGCCACCAGCGACGCGCCCCCGGTCGAGCGGCTGCGCGCCGCGTTCGTCGCGACCCGGATCGCGGAGTCGTTCCGCGACGCCGGCCGCCACGTCGTCCTGATGATGGACAGCCTGACGCGGGTCGCGATGGCACAGCGCGAGATCGGCCTGTCTGCCGGCGAGCCGCCCGCCACGCGCGGGTACCCGCCCAGTGTCTTCGCGCTGCTCCCCCGGCTTCTCGAGCGCGCGGGCACCGCCGCGCAGGGAAGCATCACCGGCCTCTACACCGTGCTGGTCGAGGGCGACGACCTGCAGGACCCGATCGGCGACACCGCCCGCTCGATCCTCGACGGCCACGTCGTCCTCTCTCGCAGGCTGGCGACCTCCGGGCACTTCCCGAGCATCGACGTCCTGGAGTCGATCTCCCGGACCACCGGCGCGGTCACCGGCGTCGGTCAGCGGCAGGACGCCACCGCCCTGCGCCGGATGCTCGCCGCGCACCGCAACGTGCGCGAGCTCGTCGAGATCGGCGCGTACGTCGCCGGGGCCGACCACGACGCCGACCGTGCCCTGGCGCTGATGCCGCAGATCGATGCGTTCCTGCGTCAGCCGATGGACGACTCCACTCCGCTCGCCGAGACCTGGGCGCGCCTGCACGAGCTGGTGACCGAATGAGCCCGGCCGCGAACCGCCACGACGCCGGCATGCTCGCCGTCGCCCGCGTCCGGGGCGTGCGCGAGCAGGACAGCCGGATCGGTCTGCAGCAGGCCCTGGCCGAGCAGCGCAGCCACGAGCAGCGGGTCGCCGAGCTGCGGGGCCGCCTGCAGAGCGGCAGCCACTTCGAGTCGGGTCCGGCCGGAGCCTTCCTCATGCTCCGGGCCTCTCTGGACGCCCTGGGCGCCAACGTGCGGTCGGCCGAGCGCGACCTGGCAACCGGAGTGGCGATCAGCGAGGCGGCGTACGAGGTCTGGCAGGCGGACCGCGCCCGGCTCGCCGCCGTCGAGTCCTTGATCGAGCGCCGCGCCGCCGTACGCCGGGCCGAGGCCGCGCGCCGGGAGGCACGTGAGCTCGACGAGATCGCCGTGCAGCGCTGGCAGCGGCGCGAGACCGAACGGGGCAACGCATGAGTGTCTCCGACGTCACCGCACGGATCCAGCAGATCCAGGCCCAGCTGGCGCTGCTGACGCCCCGTGCCACGACCAGCTCCACGGGCTCCGCCTTCGCAGCGACCCTCGACGCCACGTCCGGCAGCCCCGTGTCGACCGGGACCGGTTCGGGCGACGGCCAGGCCGTCGTCGAGGACGCCAAGAAGTACCTCGGAATCCCCTACGTCTGGGGCGGCACGGACCCCAGCAAGGGCCTGGACTGCTCCGGGCTGGTGCAGCGGGTCTACAAGGACCTGGGCTACGACCTGCCGCGCGTCTCGTCGGACCAGGCGCGCGCCGGACGGCCGGTCGCCAGCCTGGCGGACGCGCAGCCCGGCGACATCCTCGCCTGGGACAACTCCAGCCGGAACGCCGGCGCCGACCACGTCGCGATCTACATCGGCGACGGCAAGATGATCGAGGCCGCGCGGCCGGGCACCAACGTCCGGATCAGCGACGTCTACGGCACTCCGATCATCCGGCGGATCCTGCCCGACGCGGCCACGAGCGCCACGACCGGGACGACCGCTGCCGGAGGCACCGGTTGGAACGCGATCACCGGGACCTCGTTCCGCACGGCGGCGTCCGGAACCACCCCGTACGCCGACCTGTTCGCCGCGGCCTCGCAGAAGTACGGCGTCCCCGCCGCGCTGCTCTCGGCCGTCGCCAAGCAGGAGTCCGGATACAACCCGTCCGCCGTGAGCCACGCCGGCGCCCAGGGCCTGATGCAGCTCATGCCCGGCACGGCACGGCGGCTGGGTGTCACCAACCCGCTCGACCCGGCGCAGTCGATCGACGGGGCAGCCCGCATGCTCCGCGATCTCACGACCCGGTTCGGCAGCACCGAGCTCGCGCTGGCGGCGTACAACGCCGGCCCGGGTGCCGTCCTGAAGTACAACGGCATCCCGCCCTATCCCGAGACGCAGCGCTACGTGCGCAACGTCATGTCTCTCATGGAGGCGGCCGCATGACCATCACGCCCACCGCAGCGACCCCCGCGATCCTGCCCGCCGCGAGCGCGGGCGCAGCAGCCGAGCCGGCCGGGCACGACCACTTCACCGCGTTGGTGCGCAAGGCGCTCGCCGGTACGCCGACGGACGCCTCCGACACGGCGGCCGCCAAGGCCTCCCCGGCCGGCGCCTCGAGCCAGTCGGACGGGGGCCCGACCGGTCCGGCGGCTGCGTGCGACCCGACGTCGCCGACAGCGACCGATCCGGTGGCGGAGGCGACGCTCGCCGCGACTGCTGCCGCAGCCGGTTTGTCGGCCCTGGTCTCGCAGGTGCTCCCGACCGGGACCGCAGCGGCCAGCCCGGGCGGCCCCGGCAAGCCGGCCGCACCGGGATCGGCGACCGGCGTCGCCGTCGCGCTGACGACCAGCCCGGCGACCGGTACGGCGACCGGCCCGGCGACCGGCCCGACCACCGGTCCCTCCGTCGTCGCCAGGGGGACAGTCCCCGGCACAGCCGTCTCCCAGGGACAGCCGACCGCAGTGCCGGGCTCGCCGGCGCCCGCGCCGGTCACCCCCGGCACCGGTCCCGGCCACCAGCCACCGTCGGCTCCCGGCGACGGTCATGGCGACGTGACCGCGTCTCCGACGGTGACCGACCCCGTCGCGACGGCACGTGACGGCCACCCGGGTCACGCCTCCGGCAACACCGCCGACACCGGTACGCCGCGCCAGGACTCCGTACCCACCCCGCCCACCACAGCAGCGGCGCCGAACGCCACCGGTCCGGCACCGACCACCGGCGTGACACCCGGCGCACCAGCCGGCGCACCAGCCCCGGCCGCCGTCCACGCGCCGGTGACCGGCCAGGTGTTCCCCGAGGTGACGAGCCTGGTCAGCCGGGGCGACGGCGTCCACCGGATCACGCTCTCGCTGAAGCCGGAGGCGCTCGGTGAGGTCCGCGTCGTGATGACGGTCCGCGACGGCGCCGTACACGTGCGCCTCGCGGCCGGGCACGAGGCCCAGCAGGCCCTGCTCCAGGGCTCGCCGGAGCTGACCCGGCTGCTCGAGCACGCCGGAGCCACCGACACCCGCATCATCGTGCGCGACCTCTTCGGAGCAGCCGCGCCGACCACGAGCAGCACCAGCACCGGCGGCAACGCCGGGAGCAGCACCGGTACCGGTACCGGGCCCGGCCCCGACCTCGGTCAGGGCCAGGGTCTCGGAGCCGGGGGCAACCGGTCCCAGGACCAGCACGCAGGGACGCGCGCGGAGCACCTCGCCACGGACGGCAGGCACGACACCACCACCGGCGGGGCGACCGTGCCCCGTTCGGCCCAGCCGGCCGCGCGCACCCGCATGTCGGGCGTCGACGTGACCATGTGAGGAGGGAACGATGTCGATCCCGGCCACGGAGTCCGTGAGCCCCGGCATGTTCGGTACGACGACGCCATCGTCGTCGAGCACCACGAAGACGTCCGCGGACAAGAACATGTTCCTGCAGCTGCTGGTCGCCCAGATGCGCTACCAGGACCCGTCGAACCCGACCGACTCGAGCCAGTTCCTGGCGCAGTCGGCGCAGTTCACGGCCCTGGAGAAGATGCAGGACGTCGCCGACCAG
>DATAKN010000244.1:0-27069 GCA_036261595.1 Marmoricola sp. | reverse complement strand
CGAGGACTTACGACGGATCGCCGACACCCTGAACCGACGACCCCGCCCTACCCTTGACCTGCAGACCCCAGCCCAACGGCTGAACACACTGCTCAACCGAGCAGCATGAACCCGGGTTGCTTAGACCGATTGACTTCGCCGCCAGTTCGTGGTGGTCGAGTCGGCAGTTCGTCGGGCAGCCGTGGGTCGACGCTCGACGTTGCCCACGTGCCGACTCAACGTTGACGGACTGACGACTCGACGTTGACGGACTGACGACTCAACGGTCGCGCCGCAGCCGGTAGCCGGCGTACGACGCCAGCAGCAGCGTGATGCCGGCGACCAGCACGCCACCGACCACGCCGAGCGACCCCTCGGTCCAGTCGCTGACGGCTTCGGGCACCACCAGCGTCACCGCGATCACCGCTGCCGCGAGGTAGGGCCAGTCCTGCCGCGTGAGGTAGAGCCAGACGCCCACCGCCACCACCGCCACGGACAGCAGGTAGCCGAGCCAGGCGACGTCGGTGAACGAGGTGACCTGCGACCCGAAGACGAGGACCGCCGCCGCGAGCGTCCGCGCGATCGTGCGCTGGTCGAAGAGACCGAGCTCGGTGAGCAGGGCCCATGCGGCACCCACGGTGAACACCGCGATCCCGACCCCGATCGCCTCGTCGTCGCCGGAGGGCGCCAGCCCGCTGCCGAGGTTCGCGGCCACGTCCAGGGCGCCGCCGACCATGCCGACCAAGCCGACCGCCGTCGAGCTGAACCGGTAGGCCACGGCGGACCCGGCCGCCATGACGACGCCCGCGGCGACGCCCGGCCAGTACACGTCGCTGAAGGTGGCGTCGGTGAACACCTCGATCGCCACGTTGACCGTGACCGCGGCGAACAGGGCGGACCCGGTCAGCAGCGTGCCGCTCAACCGACGGCGGACGTCGCTCCCGGCCACCGCTCGCTGCGCTGCCACGGTGAACGCTCCGGCCGCCCCGAGCACGAGGGTCACGGCCGCCAGGAACGACACCTGGCCGACGTCACCGAGGTCGTCCCACGACCGGATCACGAACAGGAAGCCCGCGGCGAGCACGAGTGCGGCGCCGAGGTAGGCGACCACCTCCACCAGCTTCGGCATCGCCGGCCCTGCTGCCGGCCGCGGGCCCAGGAGCGCCCGCTCCACGACCGCCCGGGACCGGTCCTCGACCTCCGGCGCCAACAGGCCCTCGGCCTCGAGCGCCAGCACCACCCGCTCCGCGGTGTCGGTCTGCCTCATCTCCTCACGGTGGCAGCATCACGATCCCGCGTCAGCGGCCGACGGGCAGCACTTGGCAGGACCAAAGCCTCCTCCGCGGCCCGCGACCTGACCTAGCGTGGAGGTGTGATCGCGCACCTCCTCACCCGCCGCGTCGCTGCGACGGCGTTGCTGCTGGTGGCCGCCGCAGGCTGCGGCAGTACGCCGACCCCGTCGGCGGACGCACCCCGGTCGACGCCCTCGGTCGCCGCTCCGTCGACGGCCACCCCGGCACCGACCGACAAGGCCGCGGCTCCCCCGGCCCTCACGGTCGGTCGCAGCGCGTGGGTCTCGGTCTCGGTCGCGCGCCTGTGGCAGTCGCCGAGCTCGCCGTGGCGGGTCGACGCCCCGGCACTCCGGGCGCCGGTGCGGTTCCGGGCCTGGTTGCACGCGATGTCCCTGACGCAGCGCCGCGCGCTGGACCTGCGCAGCGACACCGAGGCGCTGCTCGGCGACCGGGTCGTCGTCCTCCGGTTGCGGCCGGGGTGGGCGAAGGTCGTCGTGCCGTCGCAGCCCAGCGAGAAGGACCCGCGCGGCTACCCCGGCTGGGTACCCCGCCGGCAGATCACCGCGACGGCGCCGCGCTCGGCGGCGCAGCTGGCCACGGTGACGCGTCGTACGGCCTGGGTGCGCACCGACGACGACGCCGCGACCCGGGTGGTCGAGATCAGCTTCGGCACCCGCCTCCCGGTGGTCGGCCAGGTGCCCGGGTACGTGCGCGTGGCGATGCCCCGCGGCGTCGTACGCCGGCTCCCCTCCTCCACCGTGGTCGTGCACGACCGCAGCCAGCCGGCCCTCGCCCCGACCCGGGCGGGTGTGGTGCGCACCGCGAAGTCGTTCCTCGGCCTCCAGTACCTGTGGGGCGGCCTGTCCGGCTTCGGCATCGACTGCTCGGGCCTCACCTGGCTGGCGTACCGGGTGCACGGCATCACCACGCCACGCGACGCGTTGCCGCAGTCCCAGCACGGCCGGCCGGTGACCACGCGACTGCCCGGTGACCTGTTGTTCTACGCCAACCACGGCTTGGTCCACCACGTCTCCATGTACGTCGGCGACGGGCTGATGATCCACGCACCGCGCACCGGCCAGCCGGTGCAGATCGTGCCGTTCTCCGCGCCGCCACTGCGGGCGGAGTTCTCCGGCGCGCGCAGCTACCTGAACTGATCGGGCACCGACAGGCGGACGCCCGGCACGCGGAGTGCGCGTACCGGGCGTCTGGGAGGAGCGGTCAGAACGGGAGGGAGCCGAGCCCCGTGCAGAGCTGGCTGAGCTGACCGGTCGGGTCCTGCGTGGCGAGCTGGTCGCACAGACCCTCGAGGGTGCCGCCGACGGTGCCGGTGCCCGTCCCGGGAAGGCCGGCGCCGCCGAGAGCGGTGCAGAGCTGGACCAGCTGACCGGTCGGGTCCTGTGCCGCGAGCTGGTTGCACAGGGCGACCGGGTCACTGCCCGGGCTGGCGGCGGCCAGCTGGCCGAGCAGGTCGCAGAAGGCTGCCGCGCCGCTGGCCAGGGAGCCGGTCGGGTCCTGCGAGGTCAGCTGGCCCGCGGCGGCGTTGCACTGGTCGGTCACGGGGTTCGACTGCGCGGGCGCCGGGGCGGGGCTGGGCGCTGGGGCCGGCGACGACTGGCCCTGCGTGCAGCGGTAGTAGGCGCTCTGCGCGGCGGCGAGGTGCCGGCGGTCGCGCTTGAGGTGCTTGCGGGCCTTCTTCGCCGCGAACTTGTGGTGGTGCCGCTTGGCCGCCTTCAGCTTCCTCTTGTCCTGGTGCACCTTGTGCTGGAAGTGCGCGACCGCGCTCTGCTCGCTCGCACACGAGGCGGTGGACCGGATCCGGGCGCTGGCGGAACCGGCGAAGGCGGTGAGGCCGACGCCCAGGGCGAGGGTGAGGAGGACCGCGAGGACGATCCGACCGATGTGCTTGACCACTGCATTGCTCCCGTTCTGTGGCGGAATCTGGAGAAGACTCCGAAATGTCGCCCCGAGACGTGTGACTCAACGCACGCCCACAGGCGGGGTTACGGGTGGTTTTGCGGTGATATAGACCAGTGCCTGCTCGGCGTCAGACCCGGAAGGCGTCGACCATGGCCGTGAGCTGGGCCGCCGTCCGTGAGAGGTCCTCGGTGGCACGGTGGGACTCTCCGACGGCCGAGCGCGTGCTCTCCATCGTGGCCATCACGTCGACGAGGGCGTCTGCGATCTGGCCGCTGCCCTGGGCGGCCTGGCTGACGTTGCGCGCCATCTCGTTGGTCGTGGCGGTCTGCTGCTCCACGGCGGCGGCGATCGCGGTCTGGTAGTCGTCGACCTTGCCGATCGTCTGGGTGATCGCGGTGATCGCCTCGACCGCACTGGCGGTGTCGGCATTGATGGCGGCCACGCGCTGGGCCACGTCCTCGGTGGCCTTCGCGGTCTGCTGGGCGAGGTCCTTGACCTCGCCGGCGACCACCGCGAACCCCTTGCCGGCCTCGCCGGCCCGGGCTGCCTCGATCGTGGCGTTGAGCGCCAGCAGGTTGGTCTGCTGGGCGATGGCCGTGATCACCTTCACCACGTCGGCGATCTGACCCGACGACACGGTCAGGTTCTGGACCACGTCGCTCACGTCCCCGGCGAGGGTGACGCTCTGCCTGGCCACCCCCGCGGCCTCCTGGGCGCTGCCGGCGATCTCGGAGATCGACGCCCCCATCTCCTCCGAGCCGACGCTGACCGTCTGGACGTTGCCGGTCACCTGGGAGGCCGCGGACGCGGCCGAGCTGGACAGATCGGTGGCCTGCTCGGCTGCGCGTGTCAGCGCGTCGCCGGCCTCGGCGAGCCTGCCGGTGGCGGCTCCGACCCGGTGTGCCTCCTGGGCGATGTCGGCCAGGAGCTGGTGCAGCTGCTCGACGGCACGGTTGAGCGCCCGGCTCATCACCGCGATCTCGTCGCTGCCGTCCTCCTCGACCCGGACTGTGAGGTCACGGTCGGCCAGGCCGGTCATCGCCTCGGTCAGTCGGCCCATTCGGCGCGAGAGCCGGCGGGCGACGTACCAGGAGACCAGGCCACCGACCAGGGCGAGCAGCAGGGCCACGAGGAGGAAGACCTGCAGCATCGTGCTCCGCCCGGCGGCAAGGGCGTTGCTGGCCGCCGCGAAGTCGGGGCCGTAGGCCTGGACCACGATCGCCCAACCGAAGGCGGGGTAGTACGCCGTGTACACGGTGGTGTCCGCGGCGGGCGCTCCACCGGTGCCGGGCAGGCGGTAGTGGGCCGAGACCATCTGGCCTGACTCGAGCCCGGTCGCGCGGGTGAGGGTCTTCTCCAGCCACCCCGAGCTGCCCGTGCCACCGAGGTCGGTGGTGCCGACCAGCGGCTTGTCGGTGGAGACGATGACCCGGCCGCGATCGGCCGCGGCGGTGCTCACCACGGAGACGCGGCCGTGCTTGCCGACCTGGGTCTCGGCGACCGCGGCGCTCAGTGCGGCGATCGCCTCCGACTGCGGCACGCCGACGTACGCCGCCCCGACGACTCGGCCACGCGCATCGCGGATCGGGTCGTACGCCGTGACGTACCAGGTGCCGACCACCATCGCGACGCCGCGATACGGCTTGCCGGCCAGGATCGCGCTGGCCACTGCGTTCGGCGTGCCGTCGACGTTCTGGATCGGGATGTAGGTGCCGATGGCCCGGCCGCCGGTCTTGCTGGGCACGTTGGTCGCGACCCGGAGCAGGTCGCCGCGCTCGTTCATCCGCTGGAAGATCGTGATCGTGCCGCCGGTCATGCCGCGGATGTCGTCGACCACCGGCGTCGCGACCTTGGCGTCGGCGTTCTGGCCGAGCCAGGTCCCGCCGATCAGCGCACGCGGCAGCCGGACGGCGTGCGCGTCACCGGTGAACTGGTTGACGGCCTGCCAGGTGACCGGGCGTGTCGGGTCGAGTCGCAGCCCGCCGCGTTGCGCGATGACCGCGTCGGCGACCGCCATGTTCGTGCCCTGGGCGGTCTGGACCGACTGGCCCACGGCACTGACCAGCCGGTCGACACCGGCGGTCACGTGCTGGAGGTCGGCGCGGGTCAGTTCGGTGACCCGGTCCTCGGCCTGGCCGGTGAAGCGCGCGGTCTGCCACGCGCCCGTGGCCACGAGCAGCGCCGCGGTGAGTACGACGCTGCCCACTCCCAGAGTGATCAAGTGGTGGCGCAGCCCCGAGCGGCCGCTGACAAGGGTCCGCACAACTCTCCGATCGGCCTGCGTGCCGGGCAGCTGAACGAATGGGCGCGGGAGTGCCCGGAATCACAAGGTGAGTGGCGTGGCCGTTTCCATGGGTGTGGCGGTGGGCGCGCCACTACGCTGCGGACGTGACCGAGACGTTCCGCCCGACCATCACCGGTGTCGTCCTGATGGTCCCGGAGGCTCGGGCGCTCACCCCCTGGGCGCACATCACGATCCTGGCGCCGTTCGGCAAGGAGGGCGGCCCCACGGCGAGCGAGATCGCCGGAGTCGAGGAGTTCTTCGCCGACGAGATGCCCTTCGACTACCACCTCACGAAGGTGTGCACGTTCCCCAGCGGACTGCACTATCTCTCCCCGGAGCCGGCCAGCGCGTTCAGCCGGCTGACCCACGCGCTGCACCACCTGTTCCCGGACTACTCCCCCTACGAAGGTGCCTTCGACCTGCTCGTTCCCCACCTGACCATCCCGGAGGAGGCCGCCACCGTGCCGCTGCCGATCCACGCGCGCGCCCGGGAGGCGGCTCTGCTCCACCACGAGGACGGCGAATTCACCGAGCTCGCCAGGTTCCCCCTGGGCACCAGCGCTGCCTGAGTGCCCGCCGGCGCTCAGACCAGCGAGCGGATCCGGTTGACCAGCACCGAGCCGAGGACGGAGACGGCGGCGGCGACGAGGTAGAGCCCGGAGTAGCCGAGGTTCAGCGACAGCACGAGCGCAGCGACGCCGGGGGCGAGCACCTGCGGCAGGGCGTTGGCGATGTTGATCACCCCGAGGTCCTTGGCCCGGTCGAGGGCGGCCGGGAGGACCTGCGTGATCATCGCGAAGTCCACGGCCGTGTAGGTGCCGAACCCGATCGCGAGCACGATCGCCCCGGCGACCGCCATCGGCCAGGTCGAGGCGAAGGCCAGCAGCAGCAGTGCAGCGGCCGCGATCAGGCCTGAGCCGATCACGAACGGCTTGCGCCGGCCGAGCCGGTCCGACCAGATGCCGCCGAGGATGGCGGTGAGGATCGTGATCACGCCGTACAGGGCGGTGAGGACGAAGACGCCGTCCTCGGCCTGCTTGTCGGTCAGGTCGATCGCGTCCTTGAGGTAGTACAGGAGGTAGAGGATCACCAGGGCGTTGCCGAGGTTCATCAGGAACCGGGTCAGCCAGGCCCAGGCGAAGTCGGGGTGCTCGCGCGGGGAGACCCACAGCGAACGGAGGAAGATCCCGAGGTCGAAGGGTCGGCGCGCGCTGGGCGGCAGCGCGAGGTCCCGGGAGTCGAAGCAGTACGGCAGGCTGACCAGGAAGAGGACGGCTGCGATCGTGAGGTAGCCGGCCGCGATGCTGCCGGTCGCGGCGGCGATGCCCGACCCGGCCACGACACCGGCCGTCTGGGCGATCGCCAGCCAGCCACCGACGGCACCGCGCTGCCCAGCAGGCACCTGGTCGGGCACGGTCGCGGTGATCGCGGCGAGCATCGCGTTGAGTGCGGCCTGGGCGAGCGCCCAGGCGAGCACCATGGTCAGCACCGACCCGGCCGCGGAGAGCAGCACCATCGCGAGGATCGAGCCGGCCAGACCGCCGATCACCCACGGGAGCCGGCGTCCCATGCGGGCGACCGTGCGGTCCGAGAGCGCGCCGCACAGCGGGTTCAGGATCGTCGAGACCGCTGCCCCGATGCCGGTGACCAGCGCGAGCGTGGCCTCCTTGTGGTCCGGCGAGAACTTCTCCGCCTGCTGGGCGAGCAGCACCTGGATCGGCCCGAAGAACCCGGCCCAGATGCCGATGCTGATCAGGCTCAGCCAGACCACCCACACGCCCGAGACCGGCCGGGTGGGCTCCTCGAGTGCCTCGACGCGCCCGGCACCTACCGTCGACACGTGCTCACCGGTGGGCGCGGACGAGGTCCGCGTACCAGTCGAAGGAGCGCTTCGGCGTGCGCACCTGGGTGTCGTAGTCCACGTGCACGAGGCCGAACCGCTGCGTGTAGCCCTCGCCCCACTCGAAGTTGTCCATCAGCGACCAGCAGTAGTAGCCGCGTACGTCGACGCCCTCCTCGATCGCGGTGGCGACGGCGCGCAGGTGGCTGTCCAGGTAGTCGATCCGGGGCTGGTCGTCGACCACGCCGTCGGGCCCGGGCCCCATGTTGTAGGAGCAGCCGTTCTCGGTGATGATCACCGGCGGCAGATCCGGGTAGCGCTCCTTGAGCAGGACCAGCTGCTCGCGCAGGCCGTCCGGTACGACGGGCCAGCCGAAGTCGGTCTTCGGGTAGCCGGTGACGTCGCTGTAGTCGAACGGCAGGTCGGCGCCCTCGGCGGCGGCTCGCACGCCCATCGGGTTGTAGTAGTTCAGCCCGTAGAAGTCGAGCGGCGCCGAGATCAGCCGCAGATCCTCCTCGACCGGTCCGGGCATCGCCTCCGCGAAGCCTTCCGGATAGCGGCCCAGCAGCATCGGGTCGGCGAAGAGCCGGTTCCACAGGCTGTCGAACAGGTCGGCCGCCGCCCGGTCGGCGTCGCTGTCGGTGGCCGGCCACACCGGGCAGTGGTTGGTGGCCGAGCCGACCCCGGTCGCGCCGGCGGCCCGGAGTGCCTGGACCGCGAGGCCGTGCGCGAGCAGGGCGTGGTGTGCGACCGGCAGCGCGTCGAACATCAGCGCCTTGCCCGGGGCGTGGATGCCCATGCCGTAGCCCATCAGCGTCACGACGTTCGGCTCGTTCACCGGGCACCAGTGGGTGACCCGGTCGCCCAGTCGCTCGGCCACGATCGCGGCGTACTCGCCGAAGCGGAACGCGGTGTCGCGGTTCAGCCAGCCGCCGCCCCCTTGATCCGACGCCGTCTCCAGCGCCTGCGGGAGGTCCCAGTGGTACAGCGTCGCCATCGGCGCGATGTCGTGGGCCAGGAGCTCGTCGACCAGGCGGTCGTAGAACGCCAGCCCGGCCTCGTTGACCGCACCGGAGCCGGTCGGCTGGACCCGCGGCCACGCGATCGAGAACCGGTAGCCCTGCGCCCCGAGGCGCGCCATCAGCGCGACGTCCTCGCGGTAGCGGTGATAGTGGTCGCAGGCCACCGCCCCGCTGCTGCCGTCGATGATCCGACCCGGCTCTGCGGTGAACGTGTCCCAGATGCTCGGCCCCTTGCCGTCCTCGGTCGCGGCTCCCTCGATCTGGTACGACGCGGTGCTGGTGCCGAACAGGAATCCCTGCGGCAGCCTCGGCTCTCCCTCTCCCATGGTCAGCATTCTGCTCTCTCGGGGGGCTGCGCGCCGGTGGTTGAGGTGCGAGCTCGCGAGCCCTTCGAGGCTCGTCGCTGGCGCTCCTCGCACCTCAGGAACCACCTCGAAACCTCCGGCTCCCACGCAGTGTCAGGATCGGATCGTGACGATCGAGGTACGGCGTGCCGCGGACCGGTTCCGGACCGAGGCCGAGGGCCGCACGACGTGGCACTCGTTCTCCTTCGGTCGCCACTACGACCCGCGCAACGTCGGCTTCGGCGCGCTGGTCGCCCACAACGACGAGCACCTTCCGACCGGCACCGGGTACGCCGACCACCCGCACGCCGACGTCGAGATCGTCACGGTGGTCCTCGAGGGCGCGCTGCGGCACACCGACTCGGACGGCCGCACCGGCGTGCTGGTCCCGGGCGAGATCTCCCGGACCAGCGCCGGGTCGGGCATCGTGCACGCGGAGGTCGCCGAGCCGAGTCTGGAGCCGGGCGTCACGACCCGGTTCGTGCAGACCTGGTTGCGGCCCGACGAGTCCGGCGGCGTCCCGGCGTACGACGCCGCGGAAGTCGGGTCGGGCGACGGACTGATCGAGGTCGTCGGCCCGTCCGGCGCGCTGGGCATCGCGACGTCCGGCGCCCGGCTGCACCTGGGTCACCTCGACCCCGGCCGGATCACCCTGCCCGACGCCCCGCTGCTGCACGTGTTCGCACCCCAGGCCGTCGTCACACTGGGCGACCGCGAGCTCGTCCCCGGCGACGCCGCCCGCCTCACCGACGAGGGCGCCCGCGAGCTCACGGTCGAGCGCCCCGGCCTCCTCCTCGTCTGGTCCCTGACCCGTTGAGTCGCCAGTTCGTCGACGTCGAGTAGCCATTTGTGCGGACCGCCGGTACGACGAACTGGCCACTCGGGTACGACGAACTGGCTACTCGACGAGCTCAGGGGACGAGGACGCCGGGGTTGAGGATGCCGGTGGGGTCGAGGCGGTCCTTGACCGCGCGGAGGATCATCACGCCAACCGGGCCGATCTCGTCGACGAGCCAGGGCTTGTGGTCCTGGCCGATGCCGTGGTGGTGGGTGATCGAGGCGCCGTGCGCGACGATCGCGTCGCAGGCGGCCGCCTTCGCCGCGTGCCACTGCGCGACCGGGTCCTCGGTCTGGCGGGCGGCGAAGGTGAAGTACAGCGACGCGCCGGTCTCGTAGACGTGCGAGATGTGGCACAACACGATCGCCGTGTCACCGAGCGACGCGGTGAGGGACTGCTTGACCGCCTGGTAGACCTCGTCGAGGCGTGACCAGAACGTCGCGGTCTCCAGCGTCTCCACGAGTACGCCGACGTCGAGCAGCGAGTCGCGCAGGTAGGGGCCGTGGTAGCGGCCCTCGGCCCAGGCGCGGCCACCGTCCTCGCCGAGGTTCGCGCCACCGAGCGAGGTGAGCAGCGACGTGCACGCCGTACGCCGCGCCTCGACCGCCTCCGCCGTGCCCTCGTAGCCGGTGATCATCAGGCAACCGCCACTGGACTCCGCGCCCACCTCAGCCGGGCTGGCCAGGTTGATCGCGGTCTCGGCCTCGTCGGACAGCCGCACGACCGTGGGCAGCAGCCCGGCCTGGGCGAGCGTGCGCATCGCGGTCGCTCCCTCGGCGAACGACCCGAACCGCCACGACTCGTACACGCGCACGTCCGGCAGGCGGCGTACCCGCACGCGGACGGCGGTCACCACGCCGAACGCGCCCTCCGAGCCCATCACCAGCTCACGCAGGTCGGGCCCGGCGGCGTTGGCCGGCGCGGTGCCGAGCTCGAGCGTGCCCTGCGGCGTCGCCACCCGGAGACCGACGACCAGCGCGTCGAAGCGTCCGTAGCCGGCCGAGGACTGGCCCGAGGACCGGGTGACCGCGAACCCGCCGATCGTGGCGTACTCGAAGGACTGCGGGAAGTGGCCGAGCGTCAGGCCCTCCGCCGCGAGCAGCTCCTCCGCCTGCGGGCCGCGCAGCCCCGGCTCGAGCAGCGCCGTCATCGACTCGTGGTCGACCTCGAGCAGCCGGTCGAACCGGATCAGGTCCAGCGAGACCACGCCCGTGAAGCCCTCTCGCCGGGCCGCGAGGCCTCCGGTCACCGACGTCCCGCCGCCGAACGGCACCAGGGCGACGTTGCGTCGGACGCACCAGGCGATCACCGCGGCGACCTCGTCGTGCGTGCCGGGCCGGACCACGGCGTCCGGGGAGTCCAGGCCGTCGCCGTGCCGCAGCTTGAGCAGGTCGGGCGTCGACTTGCCCCGCGTACGACGCAGCCGCGTGTCGTGGTCGACGAGCACGTGCTCCGATCCCACGATCTCGGCGAGCTCATCGACCAGCGACTCGTCGAGCGGGTCGGTCAGGCGCACGGACTCGGGCTCGACCGCCGGCGTGTCCGAGGTGCCGAGGAACGCGTCGACCAGCGCGAACGCGCTCTCGGGCAGCGGGCGGGCCTCGGCCGGGTCGCCCCAGCGGGACCAGTGCATCTCAGAGGAGGGCCGTGCAGGCGTCATGTGTTACAGTGTGACACATGACGTCACTTCGTCACAACGGGCCGGAGGTCCCGGACTCGGGGTCGGCGGCCGACCTCGCGCTCGACGCCGCCCGCGACTCGATCCTCGCCGTCGGCTGGAGCCGTACGACGCTCACCGAGGTCGCGCGCCGGGCCGGCGTGAGCCGGATGACGATCTACCGACGTTGGTCGGACATGGGCACGCTGCTCGGCGACCTCATGACGCGCGAGTGGACCGGGCTCGTCCGCGTCGACACGTCCGGGGCGAACGACCGCGAGCGACTCGTGCGCAGCATCGTCGGCACGGTCCAGGCGGTCCGGGCCAACCCGCTGTTCGACCGGATCATCGAGCTCGACCCCGAACGCCTGCTGCCCTACCTGCTCGAGCGCCCGGGGCGCTCGCAGGCCCTGGTGCTGACCGCCCTTCTCGATCAGGTGCGCGCCGGGCAGGCATCTGGTGACATCCGTCCCGGCGATCCGGAGCTGCTGGCGCGCAGCATCGTGCTCGCCTGCCACGGGTTCGCCCTCTCGGCACGCACGATGACGCGCCCTGGCGTCTCGGTCGCCGCGCTGGACGCCGAGCTCGGAGCACTCGTGGACGGATACCTCCGGCCATGACCAGCACTCGCCGAACCACCGAGGCCGCACTGACCGCCGGCAGCGCCGGGATCCCCGAGCGCACCGACCTGCTGGTGATCGGGCTCGGCGTCACCGGGGCCGGTGTGGCCCTCGACGCCGCCGCCCGCGGCCTCGACGTCGTTGCGGTCGATGCCTTCGACGTCGCCTGGGGCACGTCGCGGTGGAGCTCCAAGCTCGTCCACGGGGGCCTGCGCTACCTCGCCAAGGGACAGGTCGGCGTCGCCCACGAGAGCGCGGTCGAGCGCGGCATCCTCATGGAGGTCACCGCGCCGCACCTGGTGCATCCCCTGCCGATGCTGATCCCGCTGACCGCCGCCATCGGCCGTCCACAGGCGCTGCTCGCCCGCGCCGGCGTCGGTGCCGGCGACCTGCTGCGGCTGCTGGCCGGCACCACGCGCGAGACCCTGCCACGGCCACGCCGGATCGGAGCGACCGAGACCCGGGCCCTCGCGCCGGCCACGCGGCACGACGTACGCGGCGGCATCCTGTCGTGGGACGGACAGCTCGAGGACGACGCCCGCCTGGTCCTCGACATCGCCCGCACCGCAGTGTCGCTGGGCGCGCGCGTGCACACGCGCACGCGGGTGGTCTCCGCGACCGGCACCACCGCAGTGCTGCGCGACGAGCTCACCGGCGAGGAGCGCCGGATCGAGGCTCGCGCGGTCGTCAACGCCACCGGGGTCTGGGCCGACCAGCTCGTCGAGGGCATCTCGCTGCGGCCCAGCCGCGGCACGCACCTCGTCGTGCGCCAGGAGGCACTGCCGGGGGTGCGCTGCGCGCTGATGGCGCCCGTGCCCGGGGCGAGCAACCGCTTCGTGTTCGCACTGCCGCAGCCCGACGGCACCTTCTACGTCGGCCTCACCGACGAACCCGTCGCCGGCGAGGTGCCCGACGTACCTGAGGTCCCCGAGGAGGACGTCGACTTCCTGCTCTCGGTGATGGCCGGGGCCCTCGAGCGACCGCTCACCCGCGCGGACGTCGTCGGCTCGTACGCCGGCCTGCGACCGCTGCTCGACAGCGACGGCTCGACGGCCGACCTGTCCCGCAAGCATGCCGTGCTCGTGTCCGGCACCGGTGTGGTCACGGTGGTGGGCGGCAAGCTGACCACCTACCGCCGGATGGCCGAGGACGCCGTCGACCGGGCGCTGGCGGTGTCGGGCCTGCAGGCCGCCCCCTGTCGCACGCGGCGCCTGCCTCTGCTTGGCGCAGGTTCGCCCGCCGAGCTGGCCTCCGTCGACGCCCCGGCCAGGCTGGTCCGCCGGTTCGGCACCGAGGCACCGCTCGTGGTCGCGAACGCGGTGGCCCATGGGCTGACCCGCGCCGAGGCGCTGGCCCCGGTCAGCCCGACGATCCCCGCCACGCTCGCCGAGCTGGTCTTCGGCGTCACCCACGAGGGCGCGGCGGACGTGGCGGACCTGCTGGATCGGCGTACCCGGATCGGACTCGTGCCCGCCGACCGGGCCGTCGCCGAACCGCTCGCCCGCCGCGCCCTGGCGATCGCGAACGCGTCGACGATCAGCTGACCCGACCCGGCTGCACCAGCCCGTGGTCGAAGGCGTAGACGATCGCGGCGGAGCGGTCGCGCAGGCCGAGCTTGGTGAAGACCCGTCCGATGTGGCTCTTCACGGTGAGCTCGGAGATGAACAGGTCGGCGGCGATCTCGGCGTTCGTGCGGCCGGCCGCCATCGCGAGCAGCACCTCGAGCTCGCGCGCCGTCAGCAGCTCGTACGCCGAGTCGCCCGTCGGCGGGTCGGCCGGCGTACTCCGGCGATAGGTGCTCAGCACTCGCCCGGTCACGGCCGGGTCGAGCCAGGAGTCGCCCACCGCGACGGCACGGACAGCGCGAATCAGGTCGTCGGCCGAGGAGTCCTTGAGCAGGAAGCCGGCCGCACCGGCCCGCAGCGCACCGGAGAGCATCTCGTCGTCGTCGAACGTGGTCAGCACCAGCACCGGCGGCCCGTGCTCCTCCTCCACGAGCCGGCGGGTGGCGGTGATGCCATCGACGTCACGCATCCGCAGGTCCATCAGCACGACGTCGGCCTCGTGGTCGCGCAGCACTCCTGGCAGCTCGGCGCCGTCGGAGCACTCGGCGACGATCTCGAACCCGTCGCGCCGGCGCAGGATCCGGCGCAGGCCCGACCGCACCAATTCCTGGTCGTCGACCAGCACGACTCGCACCGGCCCCTCCGCCGCGCTCAACGCAGCAGCCCCGGGAGCTTGCGGCCGCACCACAGCTCGCCGTCGCGCTGGTGCAGCGGCACGCGGACGTCGACAGCCCAGTCAGTGTCCGTCGGTCCGGCGACCAGCGTGGCCCCGAGCTGCTCGGCTCGGGCACGCATGCCGGCCAGCCCCGAGCCCGAGGACCCGTCCCCGGCAGCCGGCACCGGCAACACGTTCCGCACCGACAACCGGGCCCGTCGCGACGTCACGCTGAGGCGCACGCGGGCGGTGGCCGAGGGGGCGTGCTTGGCGACGTTGGTCAGCGACTCCTGGGCGATCCGGTAGAGGCCCAGGCCGGTGCCGTGGGCGAGGAGGCCGGGGTCGCCGTCCTCGTCGTACTCCACCGGCATCCCGGCCTGCCGCATCTGCTGGACCAGCGCGGAGATGTCCGCCGCGCCGGGCAGGGCCCGGGTCGCCGCCGGACCGTCGGTCAGGGTGCTCACCGTCTGCCGGATGTCGGCCATGGCCTGGCGGCCGACCCTCTCGGCGTCGGAGAGCGCGGCGTCGACCTCGGCCACGTCGAAGCCGGCCGTGTCGTGCTCGTCGGCGTCGCGCAGCGCGTGCCGGGCCCCGGTGATGTGCAGCAGCGTGACGCTCAACGAGTGCGCCACGAGGTCGTGGATCTCCCGAGCGATGCGTTGCCGCTCGGCAAGCGTGGCGCGCTCGCGCTCCCCGGCGCGGGCGGCGCGCTCGGCCGTGAGCGCCCGCATCTGGGCCCGCAGCATGCCGCCGATCACGAAGCCGAGCAGCACGTCGACCATGTGCACCGGTCCACCGGTGAGCTTGTCGGCATCGGCCGCCACGGCGACCAGGACCAGCGACAGGGCGCCGGCGGCGATGCCGAGCCGCACGCCCTCCCGGGCCACCGCTTCGGCGGTGACCAGGGCCAGCAGCGCCGGTGCGGTGTCCACGGTGAGCGTGGTCGTGCCCGGTCCGGCGACCGGGTCCGCCAGCAGCCACACCGCTGCCGCGACGACGCTGGCCAGCTCGATCCACCACGGCACCAGGCGCGCGAGCCCGAGCTGGAGGACGCTCGGCCACAGCACGAGCACCACCGCCAGCACGATCAGCTGTGGTGGCCAGACCGCGTGCCGCAGGAACAGCGCGATCACCACGCATGCGAGCTGGCCGAGCGTCGAGGTCAGCGGCACCCACCACGGGTAGGCGAGTCCGTGGGCCGCGATGTTCGCCTCGATCCGCGCGCGGAGCACGCCGGGAGCCGCCCGCAGGGCCTCGCTCCCGCCGTCGGTGCGCGCGGCGTACATGCCCCAAGGGTAGGCAGCGCGGACCCCGGTGGCATCCCTCCGCGGTCGCGCACGGAGTCCTACCAGGGTCGCAGCCCGAAGCGGTCCCGCAGCGCGATGCGGGAGCGGAGCGCCGCTTCGTAGGTTCGAGGTGTTCGAGGACGCCCACGATCTGGGCGACGACGAGAGGCCCGAGATGAGCTGGACCGAAACCCACCGCCGTTGGCGCGCACTGCAGGACATCGAGAGCCGGGCGAACGCCGCCCTGCGGGCCGGCGAGCCGATGGACGAGCTGCCCTGGACCCCCGCGTACGCCGAGATCTTCGGCGACCGGGACGGCCTCGCCCACGCCCTCCGACACCGGTGGGACCAGACCCGCCGCGCCCAGCTGGACACCGATCTCCCCGAGGCCGAGGTCGAGCGCCAGTGGCTGCGGCTGCACCGCCGGCACGCCGGCGTGCTCCGCCTGCTGGCCAGGTACGACGCGGACGGGCGCCTCGGCGGCGACCGCGTCCCCGCCTGAGTCTGCGGACTAGACCAGCAGCCTGTCGGGACCTAGGTCCTAGTTTGGCCCCCTGTGCACGGGGGTAAGGGCCCGAACACCGGAAGTGCACCCGACCGGGGGGTCTCTCATGCAGCACACGGCAGCCCTTGCCGCGCCAGTGCTGCTGCGGCATGCCCGCAGGGCCCTGCTGCTCCTCGGAGCCGGATTCGTGTGGTGGCTGCTGTTCACCGGCGGCGCGGCACATGCCGACGACCTCGGGTCGGGCGCGCACCAGACCACGAGCGGCGACCTCCAGCAGACGCTGACGCAGGCATCCCGCGAGCTGGTGGACCGCACCACCGCGACCGCGAGTGACACGCTGCGCACGACGCCGCACCGGGTGACCCGCACGCTGACGCAGACGACCACCGCCGCGCCGGAGCCGGTGCGCGCGACCGTCGAGGCGCTCACCACGACCCTCGAGCCCACGCTCACCGCGACCACCGCCGCCGTGGCCGACACCGTCGACCACACCGTGCAGACGGCCCGTCCGGTGCTGGACGCCGTGGCCCCCGCGGCCGCCTCGAGCAGCACCTCCAGCACCACCTCGACGGCCGCTGCGATGCCCCTCACCCCGGCGCAGGCACCCGCGCAGACGCGGCACGCCCACCACCGGACCCAGGTCCCGACGGCGACGCCGTCCGGGGTTGTCACCGCCGTTCCGGCCGTCGACACGGCGGGCCGGGTGGGCGCCCCGTCCGGCGAAGCCCCGGGACTCCCGGGCGTTCCTGCGGGGCCGACGACCCCGGCGGCTCCCGCTGGTTCCGGCACCGCCCCGACCGTGCCGCTCGCCGCCCTCGGCGGGCTCCTGCTGCCGCTTCCGGCCCTGCGCCGGCTCCGCCGCGCGGGCGCCGGTTCCACGCCGCTCCTCGACCCGGTCTACCCCCCGGGCTGCTCTCCCGATTGAGGTCCGCCCCGCTGCCACGTCGTGCCAGCGGGAGCCCGATCCACGCGCCCTTGGCGTGGGTCTCGAAACCTCGATCTGAAGGAGAACCAACCCATGCATGCATACGTACGCCGCGCACTGTGCGCGGTCGGACTCACAGGAGGCGCCGTCCTCCTCGGCATCGGTCTCGCCGATGCCGCATCCGCCGACGGGGGCAGTACCGGCCCCGTCACCTCCGGGGAGAGCGGCATCCTCTCCGGCAACCAGACCGCAGCCGGCGCCCAGGCCCCGATCAACCTCTCGGGCAACCAGGTCACGGTGATCGGCCAGCGCAACCACAACACCTCGACCAGCGCGTCGAGCGCGTCCTCGAGCGGTTCCGGCAGCCCGACGACCACCGGCCAGAACGGCGGCGGCTCGGGCAACCAGACCGCCGTCCACGTCCAGGCACCGGTCAACGCCTCGGGCAACCAGGTGACCGTGATCGGCCAGGACAACACCAACCACGCCGCTGGCGCGTCCACCTCGAGCGGACCCTCCGCGACGGCGGGTGGTTCGGGCCACCCGACCACCTCGGGTGCCTCCGGGATCGGCTCGGGCAACCAGAGCGGGGTCGACGTCCAGGCACCGATCAACGCCTCCTGCAACCAGGTCACGGTGATCGGCCAGGACAACCCGAACCAGTGCGCTGCCGGTACGTCGACCGCAGGCGCCCAGCCCGGCTCGTCGGGGTCTCCGACGACCACCGGTCAGGGCGGGATCCTGTCCGGCAACCAGACCGGCATCGGCGTCCAGCTGCCGATCAACCTCACCGGCAACCAGGTGACGGTGATCGGTCAGGGCAACGACCTGAGCTCGCTCGGCGGGTCCTCCTCCGGAGGCACGACGAGCGGGTCAGGCTCCAGCACCGGCGGTCCGACGACCTCCGGCGCGTCCGGGATCGGGTCGGGCAACCAGACCGCGATCGGCGTCCAGGCGCCGATCAACGCTTCCGGCAACCAGGTCACGGCCATCGGCCAGGACAACACGAACGGCTCGCTCAGCGGGTCCAGCACGCCGGGCCCCGGCAGCGGAACGAGCACTGGCGCCCCGACCACGTCGGGTCAGTCCGGGATCGGGTCGGGCAACCAGACCGCGATCGGCGTCCAGGCACCGATCAACGCCTCCGGCAACCAGGTCACGGTGATCGGACAGGACAACACCAACACCTCGACGGGCGGGGCCAGCACCGGTGGCACCAGCACCGGCAGCCCGACCACCTCGGGTCAGTCCGGCATCGGCTCGGGCAACCAGACCGGCGTCGACGTCGGCGCCCCGATCGCCCCGACCGGCAACCAGATCACGGTGATCGGACAGGACAACACCAACACCTCGACGGGCGGCGCCAGCACCGGTGGCACCAGCAGCACCGGCGAGACCACCACGGGAGCCGGCGGGATCGGCTCGGGCAACCAGACCCCGATCGGCGCGCAGGTGCCCGTCGACACCTCGGGCAACCAGGTGACGGTCATCGGTCAGGACAACAACAACTCCTCGTCGAGCGGCTCCACCAGCGGCGGTACGCCCGGCGGCACCATCCCCGGTGGCGGCGTCGTCTCGCCCCCGACCGGCGGCAGCACGCCTCCCACGGGTGGTGTCGTGAGCCCGCCGACCGGCGGCACCGCGACGAACGTCTCGCAGGGCGTCTCGGCGCCGAGCGCGACCGGACTGCCCAACACGGGTCTCCCGGGTGACCTGTTCTGGCTGGCTCTGCTCGGCCTGATGCTGCTCGGGCTCGGCTCGGTGCTGACCCTGCGCAGGACGGCGCTCGTGCGTGCCTCCTGACCCCTCCGGATCGCGGCCGCTGCTCGGGGCGGCCGCGCCGGGGGGTCTCGGGGGTTTCGACAGACGGCTCAACCACCCCGGCTGCTTGTTGCGAACGGTTTGCAACAAGCCGAACCGTCGAACTAGTGTCGGCCGGGTGACCCAGCAGCTCTCCGCACCCGCCACCGACGGGCGCACCCGGGTCACTCGCGAGCAACGCGCGGCGCTGTGGCGGTGCCTGGCGTTCGTCGCCCTGCTGCACGCCGTCGGGTGGGGACTCCTCCTCGGGGTCGTCGCCCCGGGCGGCTACGAGGTCGGCGGGCGGGTCCTCGGTGTCGGGCTCGGGCTCACGGCGTACACGCTGGGCATGCGGCACGCCTTCGACGCCGACCACATCGCCGCGATCGACAACACCACCCGCAAGCTGATGAGCGACGGCCAGCGGCCGATGAGTGTGGGCTTCTGGTTCAGCCTCGGCCACAGCTCGGTCGTCTTCGTCATGGTCATGGGCATCGCCCTCGGCGTCCGGGCGCTCACCCACGGGGTCGAGGACCAGAACTCCTCGCTCCAGCAGGTCGCCGGCGTCTGGGGTCCGTCGATCAGCGGCGTGTTCCTGATCGCGATCGGGCTGATCAACCTGGCCGCCCTGGTGGGCATCCTCAGGGTGTTCGCGCAGATGCGCCGCGGCCACTTCGACGAGGCCGAGCTCGAGGTGCAGCTGGACAGCCGCGGGTTCCTCAACCGGGTGCTCGGCCGGGTCAACAAGCTGGTGCGCAAGCCGTGGCACATGTACCCCACCGGCTTCCTCTTCGGCCTCGGCTTCGACACCGTCACCGAGATCGGGCTGCTCGTGATTGCCGGAGGAGCCGTCGCCGCCGCACTCCCGTGGTGGGCGGTGATCACGCTGCCGGTGCTCTTCGCCGCGGGCATGTCGCTGCTCGACACCCTCGACGGCGCGTTCATGAACATCGCCTACGGCTGGGCCTTCTCGCGCCCCGTGCGCAAGGTCTACTACAACATCACGGTCACCGCGCTCTCGGTCGCGGTGGCCCTGATCATCGGCCTGGTGACGCTCGGCGGTCTGCTCGCCGACCGGCTCGGCATCCACTCCGGTCCGATCGCCTGGCTGGCCGGCCTGGACATGGAGCACGTCGGCTACGCCATCGTCGCGCTGTTCGTCGGCGCCTGGGCCCTGTCGGCCGGCATCTGGAAGTACGCTCGGATCGAGGAGCGCTGGTCGGCTCACCTGCAGTGACCGCTCGGCCCTTTCCTCGTTCAATTCTTCGTGGGCGAAATGTTCAGATATCGTTACTCAGTGGTCGCGAAGCTGGGTCTGATCGGCGGCGTCGCAGCAGCGTGGCTGCTGACGTTCGTCCTCATGGGCGGCAACGTGCTGCCCAGCCTGTCCGGCCAGCACACCGCCGCGACCGGTCACGGCGGAGCGCCCACGCCGGCGGCCACCATGCCGCCCGCCTCGATGGGGCCCTCGCCGACGTCGAGCCCGACCGGCACCCCCGGCGACGCTGCGAGCAGCCCTGCCAACGCCCCGGGGCAGGCCGCCGCCGCGGCCGAGCAGCTCGCCCAGACCGCCCCGCTCGCCGGTCAGGTGCTGGTCAACCAGCCCAACCCGCCCAAGCCGGCTCCGCCCGTGCTGACCTTCCGGATGGCGACGTTCAACGCGCTCGGCAGCTCGCACACGCACAAGGGTGGGCACCGCAAGCAGAAGGCCTCCGGCGCCTCCCGTACGGCGCGCGCGGGCCAGTACGTCATGGACAACAACATCGACCTGATCGGCTTCCAGGAGATGCAGGGCGACCAGCGCAGCGCGTTCATGAACGCCACCGGTGGCCGCTACGCGCTCTACCCCGGCGACCAGCTGCGCAGCGGGGACGGCGAGAACTCCATCGCCTACCGGCTCGACACCTGGGAGCTGGTCAAGGCTGACTCGATCCCGATCCCGTACTTCGGCGGCAACCCCCGCAACATGCCGATCCTGCTGCTGCGCAACAAGCAGACCGGCATCACGGCGTACTTCACGAACTTCCACAACCCCGCCGACACCGCGGAGTTCGGCCCGCAGGGCCGCTGGCGGGCCGCGGCGACCGCCAAGGAAGTCGCGCTGTTCAGCCAGCTCAAGAACAACGGCTACCCGGTGTTCGTGACCGGTGACATGAACGACCGCGGTCCGTGGTTCTGCTCGGTCGGCCCGGCAGGCGATCTGGTGGCCGCGGCTGCGACCGCGTTCGGCCAGAACGGCTGCACGATCCCCGGCTTCCGGATCGACTGGATCGCCGGCACGCAGGGCGTGCAGTTCAGCAACTACCACGAGGACAAGAGCGGCCTGGTCGCCTGGATGACCGACCACCCCGTGGTGATGACCGACGTCACCATCGACGCGGCCAACTTCCCGAAGTCGGTCGCCCCCGAGGCGGCTGCCGCCACCACCCGGTAGGTCTCGGCGCTCAGCCCTTCGCGGCCTGGAGGAACGCCTTCAGGATCGGACCGGCCGTGTGCGAGCCGGAGTCTCCGGTGTCGACGAACACCGCCACGGCGAGGTCGCCCTGCGCGGCGATCATCCAGGCGTGGGTCGGCAGCGACCCGCCCGGCCCGGTCGTGCCGTACTCCGCGGTGCCGGTCTTGGCGATCACCACTGGCGGCTCCACCGGCTGCAGCACGGTGCCCGAGCCCTCGGTGACCACCGCGCGCATCATCGCCCGCAGCTGATCGGCCTCGGTCGGCGTCAGCGGGTGCGAGATCGGCGCGGCCGACGGGTTCCCGCTCGGGCTCGTCGAGCCGGGACTGGCGCTCGGGCTCGTGCCCGGCGTCGCCGCCTGGGTCGTGCCGGTGACCAGCTGCGGGACGACGGTCTGGCCCTTCGCGACGCTGGCCACGACCGCGGCCATCGCCATCGGCGAGGCGAGCACCTTGCCCTGGCCGATCATGTCCGCGGCGCCCTCGGTCTCGCTGGTCGCCGGCGGGACCTGGCCGAAGTACGCCGGGAAGCCGAGGTCGCGGTCGACCCCGACCCCGAGCGCGGCGGCAGCGTCCGCGAGTGCGGTGCCCTGCAGCTTGCCGTGCTGGGAGATGAAGGCGGTGTTGCAGGAGTTCGCCAGCGCGTCGCGCAGGCTGATCTGGCCGAGCCGGTTCGAGGGGTAGTCGGAGTAGTTCTTGAACTTCTTGCCATTCACCACGAGTGTCGGCGTGCACGGCACGACCGACGTCGGAGTCAGGCCCGACCGGAGCAGCGCGAGCGCGCTGACCACCTTGAACGTCGACCCCGGGGCGTAGCGGCCGAAGGTCGCGGTGTTGTAGCCCTTCGAGCCCGGGCCGCTGGCCGCGGCCAGGATCGCCCCGGTCGACGGCTGGATCGCGACCAGCGCGCTCGCCGGCTTGACGCCGGCCAGCAGGTCGTCGGCCCGCTGCTGCAACCTCAGGTCGAGGGTGGTGTGCAGGTCCTGGCCCTTGATCGGGTCGACGGAGAACAGCACGCGCGGCTGCGCGGGCTGGTCGCCCGCCTTGGTCGTCGCCGGCACCGCCGAGACCTTGACCCCCGGGGTGCCGCCGAGCTGGGCGTCGTACCGCAGCTGCAGGCCGGACAGACCGGCGTCGTCGCCGACGTGGAGGCGTCCGTTGCTCTTGTCGATGATCTCCTTCGTCGCCGGCCCGACGGTGCCGAGGATGGCGGCGGCGAACTCCTTGGTCGGGGCCAGCGGCAGGTGGTCGGAGATGCCGCGGGCGCCCGGGATCGCCTGGATCTTGCCCAGCAGCGCGTTCGGTACGGCGTCGTGGCGCATCGCGATCGCCTGCACGAACGCCTTCGGGCCCGCCTTGGTGACCTGCGCGACGTACGGGTCGGGCGCGATGCCGACCAGTGTGGCGAGCCGGCGCGCGGAGTCGGGCGCCGCGGCGGCCGGGACCTGACTGCGGTCGATGCCGAACCGGATCACCGGGCGCGGGACGACGATCGGCTGGTCGTCGCGGCCCAGGATGCTGCCGCGCTGGGCGTTCACCCGCGACACCTGGAGGGTCTCGTTGGCGGCCAGGCTCTTCTCGACGATCGACGGCTTCCAGTCCACGCGCCATTTCCCGCTCTGGTCGAGCAGCGTCGCGTGGGTCTGGTGCTTCCACGTCTGCCCGCCGAGATCGACCGACCAGTTCAGCCGGGCGTCGGCCTTGCCCCCGGAGCGCGTGACCTGGTCGACGGTGACCTTCGCCGGGTAGGGCAGGGCCTGGTGGAGGGCGGCGTACTGCTGGCGCGCCTGGGGGTCGGTGAACACGACCTTGCTGACGTCGCCCTTCGTCAGGCCGGACGCGAGCGCGTCGGCCTCCTTGCGCGCGTCGGCGCCCTTGTCGAAGAAGCCGCAGCCGCCCAGGACGGCGACCAGCACCAGCGCAAGGAGCCCGGCCGAGACCGCGTGGCCCGTGCGCGTGGTGGGTGGGGTCGTACGCCGAGAAGTCATGGGCCGATCCGACCAGAGGAGGGGGCGCGGTTCAACTCCAATCAGCGGTGCGGCGTAGCCTTCCCCGGTGCAGATCCGGGGGCTCCTCGCCGACACGACCCCGCTACGCGATCCGCACTTCCGCCGGCTGTGGTCGGCGAACATCGTCACGGTGATCGGCGCCCAGCTCACCGTCGTGGCGGTACCGGCGCAGATTTACGCGGTGACCGGCTCCTCGGCGTACGTCGGCCTGACGGGGCTGTTCGGCCTGGTGCCGCTGGTCGTCTTCGGCCTCTGGGGCGGGGCGCTGGCGGACGTGATGGACCGCCGGACGATCCTGCAGTTCACGACCGTCGGCCTGATCGCGACCAGCGCCGGGTTCTGGCTGCAGGCGGCGCTACATGCCGGCAACGTGTGGCTGCTGCTGGGCCTGTTCTCGGTGCAACAGGCGTTCTTCGCGGTGAACCAGCCGACGCGCAGCGCGGTCCTGCCGCGGCTGCTGCCGGCCGCGCAGCTGCCCGCAGCGAACTCGCTGAACATGACCGTGATGATGGCCGGCGCGATCGCCGGGCCGCTGGTCGGCGGTGCGCTGATCCCGCTGGTCGGCTTCTCCTGGCTCTACCTCGCCGACACCCTCAGCCTGTTCGCCACGTTGTGGGCGGTGATCCGGCTGCCCCGGCTACCGATCGAGGGCGTGGCCGGTACGCCGGGCCTGCGGGCGGTGCTCGACGGGCTGGTCTACCTCGGCGGCCACCCTGTGCTGCTGATGTCGTTCGTGGTCGACCTGATCGCGATGATCTTCGGGATGCCGCGGGCGCTGTTCCCCGAGATCGCGCACGTGGACTTCGGCGGACCGGCCGACGGCGGCCTGGCGTTCGCGCTGCTGTTCGCCGCGATCCCGATCGGGTCGGTGGTCGGTGGCGTGTTCTCCGGCTGGGTGTCGCGGGTGCAGCGGCAGGGCCTTGCCGTCGTCGTCGCGATCGTGGTGTGGGGCCTGGCGATCACCGGCTTCGGGGTCGCGGTCGGCCTCGCGGGCCACGGGTCCGGCGCGATGCTCACTGTCGCGGTGTCGATGCTCGTGATCGGCGGCGCCGCCGACATGGCGTCGGCGGCGTTCCGGCAGAGCATGCTGCAGAGCGCCGCGTCGGACTCCGTCCGCGGCCGGCTCCAAGGCGTGTTCATCGTGGTGGTCGCCGGTGGGCCGAGGGTCGCCGACGTCGCCCACGGTGGCGTGGCGGCGCTGGCCGGCACGGCGGCCACCGCGGCGGGCGGCGGCGTCCTCGTGGTCGTGCTCGTGGTGGCCGCGGCGCTCGCCGTACCGGTGTTCGTGCGGTACCGGCTCGGCGCGCCCGTGGAGTAGCGCCGCAGGTGGTGGAGGGAGATACGCCAAACGCGTGAGGACGCCGGGGCGTGCCGCGGTCGAGGCTGGTCTCCACGACGGCGTTCCCCACCGGCCACCCGGGCCGCCCTCCACCGGGTGACCGGACCCGCTGCCGTCGAAACCTCTCGGATCGGAGGCCACCGTTGCGTCATCTCACGTTCGTCCTCTCCCTGCTGCTTGCGGCCACCGTGCTCACCGGCGTACCGGCGGCGCAGGCCGTGCCGACTCTCACCAACGAGCAGACCCCGTGCGACAGCCGCGTGCTGATGGCCGAGCACGAGGCATCTGCGGAGTTCAACGACTACAACGGCGACCGGCTCGAGTGCTGGCCGCATCCGGGCAGTGGCGAGGTGGCCGGTGACAACGCGCCCCGGCTGAACTCGCCGCCGGCTGGGCCGGACAGCCGGAAGTTCTACTCCTTCGGCACGTTGTACGGCCGGCCCACGTCGGTCTCGTTCGTCGACCCCGCGACGCACACGTTCGGCGGGCAGATGGAGGGCCAGGAGGACGACCCGGACTTCGTCGGCTGCCAGGGGATGTGCCCGGAGACGCTGAGCTACGACGCGAACGACTACTTCTACCTCGACACCGGGAGCGGCTCCACGAAGGTGTCGATGGCGTACTTCGAGTCCCACATCCTCGGCCTGACCGAGTTCTCCATCGTGTACTCGCGCCTTGCCGACGAGTCGAGCGTGTTCTCCTTCCAGGCGCCGGCTCCGCCAACGCCTCCCGTGGTCGCCGGTCCCGCGCTGCCGACCCGCCCGCGCCACCTCTCCGCGCGGCCCGGCAATCACAAGGCCTTTCTCCGCTGGTCCGCGCCCCTCACCGGGCTACCGGTCGACGCCTACCAGGTACGCCGCAAGCACCGGACCTATCTGGTCGCCGGCTCGGCCCTGTCCCTGACGGTCCGCGCACTCCGCAACCACCGGCGCTATGGGTTCGCCCTGCGCGCCCACAACGGCGCCGGCTGGGGTCCGTGGAGTGCAGTGGTGAGGGTGCGTCCGCACCGGTAGGTCCGCGCGCCGTCGGCGGCGATGCCATGAACGCTCAGTGCGCGGCAAGACCCCCGCTCGTCGCCGCCGCGCGCGCATCGCCGGTCACGCCGAGCACGGTCCGTACCCCGAGCTTGGCGAGCGTGTTCTGCATCGGCGGACCCATGCCGCCCGCCACCACGACGGCCACGCCGTTGTCCCGCAGGAACCGTACGATCCGCGCGTGGTGCTGGCCCTCGCCACCCTCGTCGTGCAACCGGTCCCAGCCCACGTCCACGACCCGCCAGTCCACGACGGCGCCGTCCTGCAGCCGCGCCAGGGCGACGTGCGCAGCCTTGCCCCAGCGCCGATCAACCTCACCGGTCGGCGTCACCGGCACGCACACGATCTGGCTCGTCACCAGCACTCCCTCCGAAGCTCGCCGGCCACGGGCCGGCCCGAACAGGCGATGACGCCCAGCGTCGCGGTCCGTCCGCGTCGTCGGTCAGAGGCGAACGTCCCGAGGGGGCCGTGCCTTGGCTCGCAGCGACGGTGCGGCCGCGACGTACGCTTCGACTCGTGCGCATTCTCGTCACCGGGTCGCGGGGCAAGGTCGGCCGAGCCGTGGTGCGGGTGCTGCAGGGGGCCGGCCACACCGTGACCGGGACCGACCTCGGCCCGGTCGACTGGGACCGCCAACCCGAGGGCACGGCGCCGTACGTCGTCGCCGACCTCACCGATGCCGGGCAGGTGTACGCGCTCGTCGGTGGAGTCACCGAGGGCGAGAACGCGAAGTCGGGGCCGTACGACGCGGTGGTGCACTGCGGTGCTCTACCGGCGCCTGGCAAACATGCCCCGCACGTGGTCTTCGGCAACAACCTGATGGCGACGTTCAACGTCGTGGAGGCCTGCGTGCGCTGGCGGGTGCCGCGGCTGGTGAACATCTCGAGCGAGACGGCCACGGGATATCCCTTTGCCGAGCGGCCCTTCTTCCCGGCGTACCTGCCGGTCGACGAGGACCACCCGGTGCTGCCGCAGGACCCGTACGGACTCTCGAAGGCTCTCGGCGAACAGCTCTGCGACGCCGCCGTACGCCGCTCGGACCTGCGCTGCGTGAGCCTGCGGCCGACCTGGGTGCAGGACGCCGACTCCTACGCCCGCAACCTCGGCCCCGTGGTCGCGGACCGCTCAGCCGCGAGCATCACCGGTTGGGCGTACGTCGACGCCGACGACCTCGCCGACGCCGTTCGACTCGCGGCCGAGTGCGACCTCCCCGGGCACGAGGTCTTCTACGTCGCCGCACCCGACACCATCGGCGGCCGCGACCTCCACGCCTCCTGGCGCGCCGCCTACCCCGACGCCCCCACCGAGCTCCGCCCGGTCGCCCGCCCCGACGCCAGCGGCATCAGCACCGCCAAGCTCGAGCGCCTCCTCGGCTGGACCGCGAAGCGGACGTGGCGCGACCACCTGACGGAGGCGGGCGAACCGCTGCCGCGGTAAGCGCGGCGCATGGAGGCCCGCGGGCTCGACCCGCGTCCTAGCGCCGCGAGCCGGACGCACGTAACTGCCAATGAGCGGGTGGCCGTCTGCCGGGACGTCATACGTTCCGAGGGCTATGGCGCATGTGAAGTGACATCAGATCTCTGACACCGGTGTGACAGGACATCGCTGACGGTTCGGACTGCACCTTGGGTGCATGGACAGGACGGTCAGCATGGACGCGAGGCTGGCAATCGCCTTGGCGCGGCGGGTCGATGGTGAGCG